>NZ_CP120679.1:0-10000 GCF_029537375.1 Bacillus sp. HSf4
ATGAAAAACATTTCGGATCTTTGGAGTCAAGCCCTTGGGCAGATCGAAAAGAAATTGAGCAAGCCCAGTTTCGAAACATGGATGAAGTCGACAAAGGCTCATTCCTTACAGGGGGACACGCTGATCATCACCGCTCCGAACGAGTTTGCAAGAGACTGGCTCGAGTCGCGTTATCTTCACTTGATTGCCGAGACGATCTACGATCTGACCGGAGAAGAATTGAACATCAAATTTGTCATACCTCAGAATCAAAATGAAGAAGAATTCATGCCAAAGTCTCCTATCAAAAAAATGTCGAAAGAAGAACCTGCCGACTTTCCGCAAAATATGCTGAATCCCAAATACACATTCGACACTTTCGTTATCGGTTCAGGAAACCGATTTGCCCACGCCGCGTCTTTAGCGGTTGCTGAAGCGCCTGCGAAAGCGTACAATCCGCTGTTTATATATGGGGGAGTCGGACTTGGAAAAACGCACTTGATGCATGCGATCGGCCATTATGTCATCGATCATAATCCGTCTGCAAAAGTCGTCTATTTGTCTTCTGAAAAATTCACAAATGAATTTATCAACTCGATTCGTGACAATAAGGCTGTCGATTTTCGCAATCGCTACAGAAATGTCGACGTTCTTTTGATAGATGATATTCAGTTTTTAGCTGGAAAAGAACAGACGCAAGAGGAATTTTTCCATACGTTCAATACGCTGCATGAAGAAACGAAGCAAATCGTGATTTCGAGCGATCGGCCGCCTAAAGAGATCCCAACGCTTGAAGACCGTTTGCGATCCCGTTTTGAATGGGGACTAATCACAGATATTACGCCTCCTGACCTGGAAACGAGAATCGCCATTTTAAGAAAGAAAGCGAAAGCAGAAGGACTTGACATCCCAAATGAAGTCATGCTTTATATTGCCAATCAGATCGACAGCAATATCAGAGAGCTTGAAGGGGCTTTAATCCGGGTTGTCGCATACTCTTCTTTGATCAATAAAGACATCAATGCCGATTTGGCTGCCGAAGCTTTGAAAGATATTATTCCTTCCTCAAAGCCGAAGGTCATCACGATCAAAGACATTCAGAGGGTTGTCGGCCAGCAGTTTAATATTAAGCTGGAAGATTTCAAGGCGAAAAAACGGACAAAATCCGTGGCATTTCCGCGGCAGATCGCTATGTATCTATCAAGAGAAATGACAGATTCCTCGCTTCCTAAAATCGGCGAAGAATTTGGCGGGCGCGACCATACGACGGTCATCCATGCCCATGAAAAAATATCGAAACTGCTGAACGAGGATGAACAGCTTCAGCAGCAGATTAAAGAAATTAAAGAGCAGCTCAGATAATGTTCTGTGGGAAAGTGTGAATAACTCAAACATGGTCTTACACAGTCTGTCCACATGTGGATAGGCTGTGTTTCCGTTCGTTTTTAACACTTATCCACAAATCCACAGCCCCTACTAGTACTTCTGCTATTTTTTAAAAACATAATAATTATAGATTCCGTAAGGAGGATGATTATGAAATTTACAATTCAAAAAGACCGTTTAGTCGAAAGTGTCCAAGATGTGTTAAAGGCCGTTTCTTCAAGAACAACGATCCCGATTTTAACCGGTATTAAAATCGTTGCCTCTGATGAAGGGGTTTCCCTTACAGGAAGCGACTCGGATATCTCGATCGAATCGTTCATCCCTAAAGAAGACGGAGATTTGGAAATCGTCACAATCGAACAGCCGGGAAGCATCGTTCTTCAAGCGCGTTTTTTCAGCGAAATCGTTAAAAAACTCCCAATGTCAACGGTGGAAATCGAGGTCCAAAATCAATATTTGACGATCATCCGTTCAGGAAAAGCGGAATTTAACTTAAACGGCCTGGATGCGAGCGAATATCCGCTTTTACCGCAAATCGAGGAGCACCATGCTTTTCAAATTCCGACTGACCTGCTAAAAAATTTGATCAGACAAACGGTTTTTGCAGTGTCCACCTCAGAAACACGCCCAATCTTGACAGGTGTAAACTGGACCGTTGCCGACGGTGAATTAATATGCACTGCGACGGATAGCCACCGTCTCGCACTTAGAAAAGCAAAGCTCGATATCAGTGAAGACAGTTCATACAATGTCGTCATTCCGGGAAAAAGCTTGACCGAGCTGAGCAAGATTCTCGATGATCACCAGGAGCTTGTCGACATCGTCATCACTGAAACACAAGTGCTGTTTAAGACGAAAAACGTGCTGTTCTTCTCAAGGCTGCTTGACGGAAATTATCCAGATACAAACCGCCTGATTCCGCAGGAAAGCAAAACAAACCTTGTGGTCAATACGAAGGAATTCCTCCAGGCGATCGACAGAGCATCGCTCTTGGCGAGAGAAGGAAGGAATAACGTGGTGAAACTTTCCGCGTCCGCCAATGAGTCCATCGAAATCTCTTCAAACTCTCCGGAAATCGGAAAGGTTGTCGAAACGGTGAATGCCGAGCAAATTGAAGGGGAAGACTTAAAAATATCGTTTAGTCCGAAGTATATGCTGGATGCCTTGAAAGTTCTTGAAGGAGAGGACATTCATGTCAGCTTCACAGGCGCGATGAGACCTTTTCTGATCCGCACTCCGAACGATGATTCGATCGTTCAGTTAATTCTTCCAGTCCGGACCTATTAATTTGAAAACTGGGGAAAGTTGCCGGATATGTCCGGCAGCTTTTCTCTTATTTCATGGGAGAAAAGCTGTTCTCACTCGCCCTGTTTTTGATGCCGCAAGTTTCCCCTTTCCTTCTTTCCCTGTTTTTTAGTACAATTAGATATTAGTGATATGAAAGAGGTCGATAACATGACAAAGACGGTGGCTATTGATACGAACATGATTACACTCGGTCAGTTTCTGAAATTGGCTGATGTCATTCAATCAGGCGGAATGGCAAAATGGTTTTTGTCGGAATATGAGGTGCTTGTCAATGGTGAGCCCGATAACCGCCGCGGCCGGAAATTATATGTCGGAGATGTCGTGACGATTGAAGGGTTCGGTTCTTTTCAAGTCGGCGGCTAAAGCAGGTGATATTGATTGTATATCCAAAATATTACATTATCATCTTACCGTAACTATGAGCGCCTTGAGCTCCAATTTGAAAACAAAGTGAACGTGATTATTGGAGAAAACGCCCAGGGCAAAACAAATTTGATGGAAGCGATCTATGTGCTTGCGATGGCAAAATCCCATCGAACTTCAAATGACAAAGAACTCATACGATGGGATGAAGACTATGCTAAAATAGAAGGCAGGGTCATGAAAAAAAACGGTTCTGTTCCCATCCAGCTCGTGATTTCCAAAAAAGGAAAAAAAGGCAAGGTCAATCATATTGAGCAGCAAAAGCTGAGCCAGTACGTCGGGGCTGTTAACACGATTATGTTTGCACCGGAGGATTTGAACCTTGTAAAAGGAAGCCCTCAGGTCAGAAGAAGGTTTCTCGATATGGAAATCGGCCAAGTATCACCAGTCTATCTTCATGACCTTTCCCTTTACCAAAAAATCCTTTCACAGCGAAATCATTTCTTGAAGCAGCTTCAAACGCGAAAACAAACCGATCAAACGATGCTTGACGTGCTGACGGAACAGCTTGCGGAATTTGCAGCAAAGGTTGTGATCAAACGCCTTCAGTTTGTCGATCAGCTCGAAAAGTGGGCGCAGCCCATCCACTCCGGAATCTCAAGAGGGCTGGAGGAACTGACCTTGAAGTATCATACATCTCTTCACGTATCAGATTCGCCTGATTTGTCGAAAATGATCAATAGTTATCAAGAAGCGTTTTCTAAATTGCGAGATAAAGAAATAGACCGGGGAGTATCCCTTTCAGGACCTCACAGGGATGATGTTCTTTTTTATGTCAATGGACGGGATGTGCAGACTTACGGTTCACAGGGTCAGCAGCGGACGACCGCATTGTCGCTCAAATTGGCGGAAATCGATTTGATTCAGGAAGAGATTGGGGAATACCCGATTCTGCTTTTGGATGATGTATTATCAGAGCTGGATGACTACCGGCAGTCCCACCTGCTCCACACCATTCAAGGCCGCGTTCAAACATTCGTAACAACGACAAGCGTTGATGGAATTGACCATAAAACCTTAAATGAAGCAGCTATCTTTCGTGTAGAAAATGGCACGCTATTGGACTGAGAAAAATGGGGTGAGGGATTGTATATCCATTTAGGTGATGACTTTGTGGTCTCAACACGTGAAATTGTGGCAATTTTTGATTATAAGGCAAAGGCATCTCCGATTGTTGATGAATTTTTGACGAAACAAAAAAAGCGGATTGTCTCTTCCAACGGAACACCGAAATCAATTGTTGTCACAGTGCAATCGATTTATTTTTCTCCTTTAGCCTCAGGCACGTTGAAAAAACGGGCGCAATCCAAGCCGGAAAACGATTCTTAAAGAATCTTTACTATAAATTTATTAGTTTTGAGAAAAGTGTAGGTGAATGTGCGTGGCAATGGAACAGCATAACAATTATGATGAAAATCAGATACAGGTTCTAGAGGGATTGGAAGCCGTTCGAAAAAGACCGGGAATGTACATCGGGTCAACAAGCGGCAAAGGTCTGCACCATCTCGTATGGGAAATCGTCGATAACAGCATCGATGAAGCTTTGGCCGGTTACTGCACTGAAATCAATGTTGTCATTGAGAAAGATAACAGCATCACGGTAAAAGACAACGGGCGGGGCATCCCGGTCGGCATCCATGAAAAAATGGGCCGTCCGGCTGTCGAAGTCATCATGACGGTCCTGCACGCCGGAGGTAAATTCGACGGAAGCGGATATAAGGTTTCCGGCGGTTTGCACGGCGTGGGGGCTTCTGTCGTTAACGCCCTTTCAACCGAGTTGGATGTAACGGTTTACAGGGACGGAAAGATCCATTATCAAGAATTTGAACGGGGCGTTCCAAAAGCTGATTTGAAGGTGATCGGCGAGACCGACAAAACGGGAACGACCACACACTTCGCTCCTGATCCGGAAATATTCACAGAAACAATCGAATATGACTACGATACACTTGCCACTCGCGTTCGTGAGCTTGCCTTTTTGACAAAAGGCGTCAAAATCACGATTGAAGATACGCGCGAAGGAAAAGAACGGAAGAATGAGTATTGCTATGAAGGCGGAATTAAAAGCTATGTTGAGCACTTAAACCGCTCACGGGAAGTGATCCATGAGGAGCCTGTCTACATTGAAGGATCAAAAGACGGCATCACGATCGAAGTAGCGCTCCAGTACAATGACAGCTACACAAGCAACATCTATTCATTTGCCAATAACATTCATACGTATGAAGGCGGAACGCATGAAGCCGGGTTTAAAACAGGCTTGACCCGCGTCATCAATGATTACGCCAGAAAGAATGGGATTTTCAAAGAAAACGATCCGAATTTAAGCGGTGAAGATGTCCGTGAAGGGTTGACAGCGATCATTTCCATCAAACATCCGGATCCGCAATTTGAAGGGCAAACGAAAACAAAGCTCGGCAATTCTGAAGCCCGCACGATAACAGACGCCTTGTTTTCAGAAGCATTGGAAACATTCCTGCTGGAAAACCCGGATTCGGCGAAAAAAATCGTTGAAAAAGGGGTCATGGCGGCAAGAGCGCGGATGGCGGCCAAAAAAGCGCGCGAACTGACGCGGCGAAAAAGCGCTCTGGAAGTCTCCAATCTGCCTGGTAAACTGGCCGACTGTTCTTCTAAAGATCCGTCGATTTCCGAGCTCTATATCGTTGAGGGTGACTCGGCGGGCGGCTCAGCTAAACAAGGCCGGGATCGTCATTTCCAAGCGATTTTACCGCTTAGAGGTAAAATTTTAAACGTCGAAAAAGCCCGTCTTGATAAAATTTTGTCCAACAATGAAGTCCGGTCAATGATCACTGCGCTTGGTACGGGAATCGGCGAAGATTTCAACCTTGAAAAAGCGCGTTATCATAAGGTCGTCATCATGACGGATGCCGATGTCGACGGCGCCCACATCAGAACGCTGCTCTTGACCTTTTTCTACCGCTACATGCGGCAGATTATTGAGCAGGGATATGTCTACATCGCACAGCCGCCGCTTTACAAAATACAGCAGGGCAAACGCGTCGAATATGCGTATAACGACCAGCAGCTCGAAGACATTTTAAAAGAGCTTCCGCAAACCCCTAAGCCTGGACTTCAGCGCTATAAAGGGTTGGGAGAAATGAACGCGACACAGCTGTGGGAAACGACGATGGATCCTGAAACGCGAACATTGCTTCAAGTGACGCTAAAAGACGCGATTGATGCTGATGAAACCTTTGAAATGCTCATGGGAGACAAAGTGGAACCGCGGCGGAACTTCATTGAAGAAAATGCACGTTATGTAAAGAACTTGGATATCTAATGCAGATAAGACCTTATTTTCACTCAACCTGAAATAAGGTCTTTTCTAGAATATGAGCAGGCGGATCCTATAACATTCCCGCAATTTAATGTGTATAAAATTAAGATTATTGATATAATGGAGAATAGCCTAATTCGTTGAAGAGTATAAATGCAATTCTACTCCCACACAACTCATGTATATTCTCCAGGGAGGTTTTTTAATGAGTGAACAACAAAAGCCCCAAGTCCAGGAAATCAATATCAGTCAGGAAATGCGCACGTCTTTCTTAGACTATGCCATGAGTGTTATTGTTTCGCGGGCCCTTCCGGATGTAAGGGACGGTCTGAAGCCGGTGCATAGAAGAATATTGTACGCGATGAACGACCTTGGGATGACAAGTGACAAGCCATACAAAAAATCGGCGCGGATCGTCGGCGAAGTCATCGGTAAATATCACCCGCATGGTGACTCTGCCGTTTATGAAGCCATGGTCAGAATGGCGCAGGATTTTAACTATCGGTATATGCTTGTTCAAGGCCATGGAAACTTCGGTTCTGTCGACGGCGACTCCGCTGCGGCCATGCGTTATACAGAAGCAAGAATGTCGAAAATATCCATGGAAATCCTGCGAGACATTAATAAAGATACGATCGATTATCAGGACAACTATGACGGGTCTGAAAAAGAACCGGTTGTCATGCCTGCCAGATTTCCAAACCTGCTGGTCAACGGAGCTGCCGGGATTGCGGTAGGTATGGCGACGAATATCCCGCCACATCAGCTTGGTGAGATTATTGACGGGGTTTTAGCCGTCAGTAAAAACCCTGAAATCACGCTTCCGGAGTTGATGGACATCATTCCGGGACCGGATTTCCCGACAGCAGGGCTGATCATGGGCAGAAGCGGAATCCGCAAAGCTTATGAAACAGGAAGAGGTTCGATCACGATTCGGGCAAAGGCTCAAATCGAAGAAACATCCTCCGGCAAACAGGTCATCATTATTACGGAAATACCTTATCAGGTGAATAAAGCGAAACTGATCGAAAAAATCGCCGATCTTGTCCGCGATAAGAAAATCGAAGGGATAACAGATCTCCGTGATGAATCAGACCGAAACGGCATGAGGATCGTCATCGAGCTGAGACGAGACGCAAATGCAAATGTTCTGTTAAATAATTTGTACAAGCAGACGGCACTTCAAACATCATTTGGGATCAATCTTTTAGCGCTCGTCGATGGACAGCCGAAAGTCTTGAGTTTAAAGCAGTGTCTCGAGCATTATCTCGATCATCAAAAAGTCGTGATCAGAAGGCGTACGGCATTCGAACTTCGCAAAGCCGAAGCAAGAGCCCATATTCTCGAAGGCTTAAGAGTCGCTCTTGATCATCTTGATGAAGTCATTTCCTTAATCAGAAATTCACAAACGGCTGAAATTGCGAAAAACGGGTTAATCGAGAAATTCTCATTGACCGAAAAACAAGCGCAAGCCATTTTGGACATGCGTCTTCAGCGGTTAACAGGACTGGAGCGCGAAAAAATTGAAGAGGAATACCAAGACTTAATCAAACTGATCGCAGAATTGAAAGGGATCTTAGCGGACGAAGAAAAAGTTCTTGAAATCATCCGTGAGGAACTGACGGAAATTAAAGAGCGTTTTAATGATGAACGCCGTACAGAGATCGTGACATCAGGCCTTGAAACCATTGAAGACGAAGATCTCATTACGAGAGAAAACATCGTTGTCACATTGACTCATAACGGATACATCAAACGTCTTCCTTCTTCTACTTACCGCAGCCAGAAACGGGGCGGAAAAGGAATTCAAGGTATGGGGACAAACGAAGATGACTTCGTTGAGCACCTGATCTCCACATCTACGCATGATACGATTCTCTTCTTCTCAAACAAAGGGAAGGTATACCGTGCCAAGGGATATGAAATTCCTGAATTCGGCCGAACGGCAAAGGGAATTCCGATCATTAACCTGCTGGAAGTAGAAAAAGGGGAATGGATCAACGCGATTATCCCGGTGTCCGAGTTTGATGAAGAGTCATACCTGTTCTTTACGACAAAACACGGCATCTCCAAGCGCACGCCGCTGTCTCAATTCGCAAATATCCGCAACAACGGCTTGATTGCCTTAAGTCTCCGCGATGAAGATGAATTGATGGCCGTGCGTCTGACTGATGGGAATAAACAAATCATTATCGGAACGAAAAACGGTCTGCTCATCAGATTCCCTGAAACCGATGTAAGGCAGATGGGAAGAACCGCAGCCGGTGTGAAAGGAATCACACTGACAGATGATGATATGGTTGTCGGTATGGAGATTTTAGAAGAAGACTCTCATGTATTGATCGTCACGGAAAAAGGGTATGGAAAACTGACACCTGCTTCTGAGTACAGAACTCAAAGCCGTGGAGGAAAAGGGCTGAAAACCTGCAAAATCACGGAAAACAACGGTTCTCTTGTGACAGTTAAAGCAACGAGAGGAGAAGAAGATTTGATGATCATCACCGCCAGCGGAGTGATCATCCGGATGGATATTAACGATATTTCCATTACCGGCCGTGTAACACAGGGGGTTCGCCTCATTAGATTGGGTGAACAGGAGCATGTAGCGACAGTAGCCTTAGTCGAAAAAGATGAAGAAGAAGCCGCGACTGAATCAGAAGAAAATGAAGTGGATGAATCATAAATGAATGCAGCCTGCGGGCTGCATTTTTTTATTGCCTTATTCGTTATAAGGTCTTTTCGATAAATGCATCATGTGTTATAATACTTCTTGGTCGCTTATATAAAAGCTAATAAAAACTTTTCGAAAAAAAGTGTTGACCGCTTGTCTATTAAATGTTATATTTAAGTGGTCGCCTTGAGAGCGGCAACGAAGTTCTTTGAAAACTAAACAAGACAAAACGTACCTGTTAATTCATTTTTATAAATCGCACATGCGAGTGTGCGTAGTCATTATCAAACTTTTCATGGAGAGTTTGATCCTGGCTCAGGACGAACGCTGGCGGCGTGCCTAATACATGCAAGTCGAGCGGACCGATGGGAGCTTGCTCCCTGAGGTTAGCGGCGGACGGGTGAGTAACACGTGGGTAACCTGCCTGTAAGACTGGGATAACTCCGGGAAACCGGGGCTAATACCGGATGCTTGATTGAACCGCATGGTTCAATCATAAAAGATGGCTTCGGCTATCACTTACAGATGGACCCGCGGCGCATTAGCTAGTTGGTGAGGTAACGGCTCACCAAGGCGACGATGCGTAGCCGACCTGAGAGGGTGATCGGCCACACTGGGACTGAGACACGGCCCAGACTCCTACGGGAGGCAGCAGTAGGGAATCTTCCGCAATGGACGAAAGTCTGACGGAGCAACGCCGCGTGAGTGATGAAGGTTTTCGGATCGTAAAACTCTGTTGTTAGGGAAGAACAAGTACCGTTCGAACAGGGCGGTACCTTGACGGTACCTAACCAGAAAGCCACGGCTAACTACGTGCCAGCAGCCGCGGTAATACGTAGGTGGCAAGCGTTGTCCGGAATTATTGGGCGTAAAGCGCGCGCAGGCGGTTTCTTAAGTCTGATGTGAAAGCCCCCGGCTCAACCGGGGAGGGTCAT
>NZ_CP120679.1:12500-35000 GCF_029537375.1 Bacillus sp. HSf4
AGCGAGACCGGAAGGACTCGTGGAGCGCTTAGAAGTGAGAATGCCGGTATGAGTAGCGAAAGAGGGGTGAGAATCCCCTCCACCGAATGCCTAAGGTTTCCTGAGGAAGGCTCGTCCGCTCAGGGTTAGTCGGGACCTAAGCCGAGGCCGAAAGGCGTAGGCGATGGATAACAGGTTGATATTCCTGTACCACCTCCTCACCATTTGAGCAATGGGGGGACGCAGGAGGATAGGGTAAGCGCGGTATTGGATATCCGCGTCCAAGCAGTTAGGCTGGGAAATAGGCAAATCCGTTTCCCATCAAGGCTGAGCTGTGATGGCGAGTGAAATATAGTAGCGAAGTTCCTGATTCCACACTGCCAAGAAAAGCCTCTAGCGAGGTGAGAGGTGCCCGTACCGCAAACCGACACAGGTAGGCGAGGAGAGAATCCTAAGGTGATCGAGAGAACTCTCGTTAAGGAACTCGGCAAAATGACCCCGTAACTTCGGGAGAAGGGGTGCTCTGTTAGGGTGCAAGCCCGAGAGAGCCGCAGTGAATAGGCCCAGGCGACTGTTTAGCAAAAACACAGGTCTCTGCGAAGCCGTAAGGCGAAGTATAGGGGCTGACGCCTGCCCGGTGCTGGAAGGTTAAGAGGAGCGCTTAGCGTATGCGAAGGTGCGAATTGAAGCCCCAGTAAACGGCGGCCGTAACTATAACGGTCCTAAGGTAGCGAAATTCCTTGTCGGGTAAGTTCCGACCCGCACGAAAGGCGCAACGATCTGGGCACTGTCTCAACGAGAGACTCGGTGAAATTATAGTACCTGTGAAGATGCAGGTTACCCGCGACAGGACGGAAAGACCCCGTGGAGCTTTACTGCAGCCTGATATTGAATGTTGGTACAGCTTGTACAGGATAGGTAGGAGCCTTGGAAACCGGAGCGCCAGCTTCGGTGGAGGCATCGGTGGGATACTACCCTGGCTGTATTGACCTTCTAACCCGCTGCCCTTATCGGGCAGGGAGACAGTGTCAGGTGGGCAGTTTGACTGGGGCGGTCGCCTCCTAAAAGGTAACGGAGGCGCCCAAAGGTTCCCTCAGAATGGTTGGAAATCATTCGCAGAGTGTAAAGGCACAAGGGAGCTTGACTGCGAGACCTACAAGTCGAGCAGGGACGAAAGTCGGGCTTAGTGATCCGGTGGTTCCGCATGGAAGGGCCATCGCTCAACGGATAAAAGCTACCCCGGGGATAACAGGCTTATCTCCCCCAAGAGTCCACATCGACGGGGAGGTTTGGCACCTCGATGTCGGCTCATCGCATCCTGGGGCTGTAGTCGGTCCCAAGGGTTGGGCTGTTCGCCCATTAAAGCGGTACGCGAGCTGGGTTCAGAACGTCGTGAGACAGTTCGGTCCCTATCCGTCGCGGGCGCAGGAAATTTGAGAGGAGCTGTCCTTAGTACGAGAGGACCGGGATGGACGCACCGCTGGTGTACCAGTTGTTCTGCCAAGGGCATCGCTGGGTAGCTATGTGCGGACGGGATAAGTGCTGAAAGCATCTAAGCATGAAGCCCCCCTCAAGATGAGATTTCCCATTCCGTTAAGGAAGTAAGATCCCTGAAAGATGATCAGGTTGATAGGTCTGAGGTGGAAGTGTGGCGACACATGGAGCTGACAGATACTAATCGATCGAGGGCTTAACCAAATGAATGTCTTACGACACCGTTATCTAGTTTTGAGAGAACACCTCTCAAATAAGGTTTGGTGGCGATAGCGAAGAGGTCACACCCGTTCCCATGCCGAACACGGAAGTTAAGCTCTTCAGCGCCGATGGTAGTTGGGGGCTTCCCCCTGTGAGAGTAGGACGCCGCCAAGCAATGTAAAAGACCAGCTTTAAATAAGCTGGTCTTTTTTGTTATGGTGTCTTTTTTGCAAAAGGAGCTGAGCGATATAAAAGGGAAATTTCGTTTCAGCTATATGTAAAAACTGCTGAATGATGACATAGTCGTCGCTTGCACATTGAAGGAGAAGGTCATACCACCACTCCGTTTCATATCTGGCAATCATGCTGAGATTGTAAGCGATCAAATAGTGAATCAATATTTCCGGAAGCTTTAAAAAGCGGTCGCGTTCGGCCGGGAAGAAATAGGTTTCGCTTTCTAAATCGAACAGCAGGCTGGTCGAAGTGCTTGGATGCACTTCTTTTTGCTCCGAAGAAAAACCTAAACAGCCCTTGTTTTTTTGCTGAAAAGTCCAGTTCAAATGATATTCGACATGTTCGATAAACCGTTCCGCTGACATGTTGTAAGCATTGGCGATACCTTCCGGCAGCCAGATGCGGTCTCCTTGAACCACCGCTTTCATCAAGGGATTTTCTTTTCTTTGAAATAAGAGAACTTTATTGATTTCCGGAATTTTCGCCAAGAGCTGTTTCATGCTAAAACGTTCATCTTCCAAGCCTTCCAACTGAAAAAGAGATTTGATGACATGCATGCATAGGCCATTTCGTTGGATTTTCACTTCATCCTCATAAAAACGGTAATTTTGTTTTTTTCGTTTTCTGGTGGTGACACCATGGGCAAGCACTGAAGTATGGCTTGGATATGAAGGATCTGTCGTTAACAGGCAGGCTTTCAGCAACTGAGCCATTCCGTAAAACAATAGGATCGGCTTAATTTCCAGCGATGCAATCTCAGCTTGCTTATAAAAGGCTTCCGCATGTTTAAGAAAAAAAATAAACCGCTCTCCATTTTTATACGAATTTCGTTTAGGATCCTCCATTTCTTGATTTTTATATACCAGCTCAAGAAAGTTTTGGGAGGTTTCGATGGAGTAAAACAGCTCTAATTCCTTCCATCCTTTATTTTGCATGAACTCCGCTCCCCTCATGGTTATTTTCTAAAAATTACAACTGTTTTCCGCTTTCTTGACAGTCGGTTTTCATATTGATAATCTACATATAATATTTTGCCGAAAAGAGGGGGATTTACTATGTGGGAAAGCAAATTTTCAAAAGAAGGCTTAACATTTGATGATGTACTGCTTGTTCCGGCGAAATCGGAAGTTCTTCCGCGCGACGTCGATTTATCGGTTGAGCTTACTTCATCACTTAAGCTGAATGTTCCAATTATCAGTGCAGGTATGGATACTGTCACAGAAGCTCAAATGGCCATCGCGATGGCAAGACAGGGCGGAATGGGCATCATCCATAAAAACATGTCAATTGAACAGCAGGCAGAACAGGTTGACAAAGTAAAACGTTCAGAGCGCGGCGTTATTACGAATCCATTTTTCCTGACACCTGAACACCAGGTTTTTGATGCAGAGCACTTAATGGGCAAATACAGAATTTCCGGTGTACCGATCGTTGACAACACCGAAGATCAAAAACTCGTTGGAATTATTACAAACCGCGATCTCCGATTTATTTCTGACTACTCTATGAAAATCAGCGATGTGATGACAAAAGAAGAGCTTGTCACAGCTCCTGTCGGCACTACATTGGATGAAGCTGAAAAAATTCTTCAGAAATATAAAATCGAAAAACTCCCTCTTTTAGATGATCAAGGTGTTTTAAAAGGACTTATCACAATCAAAGATATCGAAAAAGTGATTGAGTTCCCGAATTCAGCAAAGGATGTTCACGGACGTCTGCTTGTAGGCGCCGCTGTCGGAGTGACCGGCGATACGATGACGCGTGTCAGAAAGCTTGTTGAAGCCAATGTCGATGTCATTGTCGTCGATACGGCGCACGGGCATTCCCAAGGTGTTCTTGATACAGTCAGAAAAATCCGTGACACTTATCCGGAATTGAACATCATTGCCGGAAACGTCGCAACTGCCGAAGGCACAAAAGCGCTGATTGAAGCCGGCGCAAATGTTGTCAAAGTCGGTATCGGACCGGGATCTATTTGTACAACCCGTGTTGTGGCTGGTGTCGGTGTTCCGCAGGTGACTGCGGTTTATGACTGTGCGACTGAAGCGAGAAAACACGGTGCGGCCATTATTGCAGACGGCGGTATCAAGTATTCCGGAGATATTGTGAAGGCTCTGGCTGCCGGAGGACATGCGGTTATGCTTGGAAGCCTCCTTGCCGGTACATCTGAAAGCCCGGGCGAGACGGAAATTTTCCAAGGCCGACGCTTTAAAGTATACCGCGGCATGGGTTCTGTCGCCGCGATGGAAAAGGGAAGCAAAGACCGCTACTTCCAAGAAGAAAATAAGAAGTTTGTCCCTGAAGGCATTGAGGGCCGGACTCCTTACAAAGGCCCTGTAGCTGATACGGTTTATCAGCTTGTCGGCGGCCTCAAATCCGGTATGGGCTACTGCGGAACAAAAGATTTGAACGCGCTGAGAGAAGATGCGCAATTCATCCGCATGACAGGTGCGGGACTGCGGGAAAGCCATCCTCACGATGTGCAAATTACCAAAGAATCGCCTAACTATACCATTTCCTAATCAAATATGACAAATATTAAACTGTAGACAGAGGCATACTCTGTCTATTTTTTTTTGCTTTATTATGATAAAATTTATAATGTTGTGTTTAAAAAATGCTTTAAGGCTTTGATATAGATTTTAGTCTGATGAAAAGCGGAGGTATCAAGATTTGAAAACCAAGAGATTTAAGCAGCTGATCATGTTTGTCGTTGCTTTTGCGGTGGCTGTGGGGGCATTTTCTCCAATGTCAAAAGCAAAAGCTGCAAATGATCCAATCAACGTAGATGCAAAAGCAGCAATATTGATAGAAGCGTCTTCAGGTAAAATTTTGTACAGTAAAAACGCGGATCAGCGTCTTCCCGTTGCCAGCATGGCCAAAATGATGACGGAGTATCTTCTTTTGGAAGCGATCCACGACGGCAAAGTAAAATGGGATCAAAAGTATACACCAGATGATTATGTGTATGAAATTTCCCAGGATCGTTCATTATCAAATGTCCCTCTTCGCAAAGACGGCTCATATACGGTAAAAGAGCTTTATCAGGCGACAGCGATCTATTCCGCCAACGGAGCGGCTATCGCACTTGCAGAAATCATTGCCGGCTCTGAATCCAACTTTGTAGAGCTTATGAACAAAAAAGCGAAAGAACTGGGCATGAAAAACTACAAATTCGTAAATGCTACAGGCTTGGAAAACAAAGATCTTCACGGCAAACATCCGAAAGGAACGAGCCCTGATGAAGAAAATGAATTATCAGCAAGAGACATGGCGCTTCTTGCCGATCATTTAGTGAATGACTATCCTGAAATCCTCGACACGGCGAGCATTGCAAAGACGAAGTTCAGAGAAGGCACAGACGATGAAATGGACATGCCGAACTGGAACTTCATGCTCAAAGGCCTTGTTGCGGAATATGATGGTGTTGACGGGCTGAAAACCGGATCAACAGATTCTGCCGGTTCATGCTTCACTGCGACGGCCAAAAGAAATGGTATGCGCGTGATTTCCGTCGTTCTCAATGCAAAAGGCGACCTACATACCGGCCGTTTTAAAGAAACGAAAAAAATGTTGGATTATGCCTTTAAACATTTCACAATGAAAGAGTTTTACGGAAAAGGCGAACAGGTGAAAGGCAATGAAACGATCAAAGTCGACAAAGGTAAGGAAACAGAAGTCGGCATCGTCACTGAAAAAGCCTTTTCAATGCCTGTGAAAAACGGTGAAGAAAAGAATTATAAGGCAAAAGTCACGCTGAACAAAGACGAACTGACCGCGCCTGTGAAAAAAGGCGAAAAAGTCGGAACCTTAACGGCAGTTTATAAGGGAGAAGAAAAGGATTACGGCTTTATCGGCAGCGATGTATCAGGCGTTCATTTAGTGACAAAAGAAGACGATGAGAAAGCAAACTGGTTTATTTTAACGATGCGGAGCATCGGCGGATTTTTCGCCGGTATTTGGAACAATATCGTTGAAATGGTAACCGGCTGGTTTTAATGGTAAAGAGCTCTATAATTAGGGCTCTTTATTGTCATATCATATGTACAACCCTAACGATTTGTGTTTAAAATAGAAATAATCTTCGTGTTTTTCCATATGATTTTGTGGAATTATAGGATACAATAAGATTAAATCTGAACATTCTATCATTGATTAGGAGGATCCTTGAAATGGCTCAAACAGGTACTGATCGTGTAAAACGCGGTATGGCAGAAATGCAGAAAGGCGGCGTCATTATGGACGTTGTCAATGCCGAACAAGCAAAAATCGCAGAAGAAGCAGGAGCTGTCGCCGTTATGGCGCTGGAACGCGTTCCGGCTGATATTCGTGCGGCCGGCGGTGTTGCCCGTATGGCTGACCCGACAATTGTCGAAGAAGTCATGAACGCCGTTTCAATTCCGGTCATGGCGAAAGCCCGTATCGGACATATCGTTGAAGCGCGTGTTCTCGAAGCTCTTGGCGTTGACTATATTGATGAAAGTGAAGTTTTGACTCCTGCGGATGAGGAATTTCATTTAAATAAAAATGAATACACTGTTCCTTTCGTGTGCGGCTGCCGTGACCTGGGAGAAGCGACGCGCCGGATCGCAGAAGGAGCTTCCATGCTGCGGACAAAAGGTGAGCCTGGAACAGGCAACATCGTTGAAGCCGTCCGCCATATGAGAAAAGTGAACGCGCAAGTGCGCAAAGTCGTTGGCATGAGTGATGATGAGCTGATGACAGAAGCGAAAAATCTCGGCGCTCCTTATGAGCTGTTGAAGCAAATTAAAGCGGAAGGACGTCTTCCGGTTGTCAACTTCGCTGCCGGCGGTGTGGCAACACCGGCTGATGCCGCGTTAATGATGGAACTCGGCGCAGATGGCGTATTCGTAGGATCAGGTATTTTCAAATCTGACAATCCTGCTAAATTTGCGAAAGCGATCGTTGAAGCGACGACGCATTATACAGATTACAAGCTGATTGCCGAGCTTTCAAAAGAGCTTGGAACGGCTATGAAAGGTATCGAAATCTCAAATCTGCTGCCAGAACAGCGTATGCAAGAGCGCGGCTGGTAAGTATGAAGGAGACGGATTGACATGCTGACAATTGGTGTACTTGGACTTCAGGGAGCAGTAAGGGAACATATTCGCTCAATTGAAGCATGCGGAGCGGCCGGAAAAGTCATTAAATGGCCGGAAGAACTCAAGGAAATCGACGGTTTGATTTTGCCTGGCGGCGAAAGCACGACGATGAGGCGCCTCATCGATACGTATCAGTTCATGCAGCCTCTTCAGGAGTTCGCCGCATCCGGAAAGCCGATGTTTGGAACTTGTGCGGGCCTGATTATCCTAGCAAAAAAAATCGCCGGATCTGATGATGCTCACCTCGGGATTCTGGATGTAACGGTAGAGCGGAATTCCTTTGGAAGGCAAGTCGACAGCTTTGAGGCGGATTTAACCGTTAAAGGACTGGAAGAACCGTTCACAGGCGTATTTATCCGCGCCCCGCACATTTTGGAAGCCGGCGCTGATGTCGAAGTGCTTTCAGAGCATGACGGAAGAATTGTCGCAGCCAAACAGGGACATCTCCTCGGCTGTTCGTTCCATCCGGAGCTGACGGATGACCACAGAATGACAAAGCTGTTCATTGAGATGGCGGAAAAACACAGACAGGAAGCCGTCGTATAAAACGGTTGAAAGCTGTGAAAACTTGTAGTACATTTATAAGACAAAATAGATCGAAAAGCGTTGACAGGAAGCAGTAGGAAGCCGCTCTTTCCAAGAGAGCCGATGGTTGGTGCGAATCGGTGAAAGATGCTGTCCGAATCCATCCTTGAGCGAAATGCTGAACAAACTTAAAAGTAGGCATTTACGGGAGACCGTTATCAAAAGGAAGCGGAAAACAGGAACGGCACTGTCCTGTTTTCAATCAGGGTGGCAACGCGAGAGCTCTCGTCCCTTATATTTAGGGGACAAGGGCTCTTTTTTTCGGTCAAATCAGTAAAAAGGAGCGAGGCAGATGCTTGATGTGAAACTGCTGCGGGCAAATCTTGAGGAAATCAAACAAAAGCTTGCCCACAGGGGAGAAGATTTATCAGATTTTGATCAATTTGAGGAATTGGATGCAAAGAGAAGAGAATTGATTGTCAAAGTGGAAGAGCTGAAAGGAAAGCGTAATGAGGTATCTCAGCAGGTTGCCGCATTAAAGCGTGAGAAAAAAGATGCTGACCACCTCATTAAAGAAATGCGCGAAGTCGGTGAAGACATTAAAAAACTAGATGAAGAGCTGAGAACGGTCGAGTCTTCCCTTGATAAGATCATGCTGTCTATTCCGAACATCCCTCACGAGTCTGTTCCGGTCGGTGAGACTGAAGACGACAACGTGGAAGTTCGCAAATGGGGCGAACTTCCCGAATTTTCGTTTGAAGCGAAGCCTCATTGGGATATTGCCGATCAATTGGATATTCTCGATTTTGAGCGGGCCGGCAAGGTAACGGGAAGCCGTTTCGTTTTCTATAAAGGGCTCGGCGCCAGACTTGAACGTGCATTGTATAACTTTATGCTTGATCTCCACGTAGACGAGTACGGCTATACGGAAGTCATCCCGCCGTACATGGTGAACCGTGCAAGCATGACAGGCACCGGACAGCTGCCGAAATTTGAGGAAGATGCCTTTAAAATCAGAGAAGAAGATTATTTCTTAATTCCGACGGCGGAAGTGCCGATTACGAACCTGCATCGCGATGAAATTTTGTCAGCTGACGAGCTGCCAGTCAATTATGCGGCGTTCAGTGCGTGCTTCCGTTCAGAAGCAGGCTCAGCCGGCCGTGATACGCGCGGTTTGATTCGCCAGCACCAATTTAACAAGGTTGAACTGGTGAAATTTGTGAAGCCTGAGGATTCATATGAAGAGCTTGAAAAGCTGACAAATCAAGCGGAGAAAGTTCTTCAGCTGCTTGAGCTTCCTTATCGTGTGATGAGCATGTGTACGGGCGATCTAGGGTTTACCGCTGCGAAAAAATACGATATCGAAGTATGGATTCCAAGCCAAAACACTTATCGTGAAATTTCATCTTGCAGTAACTTTGAAGCTTTCCAGGCCAGACGGGCGAATATCAGATTCAGAAGGGAAGCAAAAGGCAAGCCGGAGCATGTCCATACACTGAACGGCTCAGGCCTGGCGGTCGGCAGAACGGTCGCCGCATTATTGGAGAATTATCAGCAGGAAGACGGAAGTGTCGTCATTCCTAAAGTGCTGCGTCCATATATGGGAAACAGAGAAGTGATTAAAGCATAGGAAAAAGGTGCGTCAAGTACGCACCTTTTTTATTTAAGCGACCATACCGCAGCGATATTCCGCGCGCAGCGCTCCAAATATAGGCTTCCGTTGGCCAGGGAGTCCTCAAGGGATTGGATCCCCGGCACAATCGAGAAAAGAGCTGATATTCCTTTTTCATAAACGAGTTCACAGCCGTCGCCCAGCGAACCGGCGAAAGCGATGACGGGGATGCCTGCGGCGACAGCCCTTTTTGCGATTCCTGCGGGTGTTTTCCCATAGATGGTTTGACCGTCTATTTTTCCTTCGCCTGTAATGATAAGGTCTGCTCCTTTGATCCGTTCTGAAAAAGATAAGGTGTCCAAGACAATGTCAACACCGCTTTTTAATTCAGCTTGTAAAAAGGCGTACAAGCCTGCCCCGAGACCGCCTGCCGCGCCGGCGCCCGGGAGTGTATCAGCTTCGAGATGTAATTCGTCTCGGATCATTGCAGCATAGTGTTTCAAATGCTGGTCCAAAAGAGCAACCATTTCACCAGTCGCTCCCTTTTGCGGACCGAAGACGGCGGATGCCCCGCGCGGCCCTGTCAGCGGATTATCGACATCACAAGCCGCTTCAAATTTGATTTGTTTTAATTTCGGATCAAGACCGCTCACATCAATGCGGGCAATGTCAGAAAGCGCTCCGCCTCCATCTCGGATTTCCTTTCCATTCGAGTCCAGAAATTTGACGCCGAGTGCGCTGGCCATCCCGGCTCCGCCGTCGTTTGTGGCACTTCCGCCTAAACCGATGATGATTTTGGCCGCCCCTTTTTCCACGGCATCCATGATTAATTCTCCGGTTCCTCTTGTTGTCGTCTGGAGCGGGTTGCGCTGTGCTGGGGGAATGAGGTGAAGGCCAGATGCTTCCGCCATTTCAATGACGGCCGTTTTTCCGTCTCCGAGAAGCCCGTATGCCGCTTTCACCGGTGTCCCGAGAGGTCCTGTCACCTGTTTGTACATCAATTCCCCGCCCGTTGCGTCAACCAGAGCCTGAACGGTCCCTTCTCCGCCGTCGGCAACCGGAATTTTAATATATTCGGCATCTGGGAGCACAGCTTTAAAGCCTTTTTCAATGCTGGCGGCCGCTTCCGGCGATGTCATGCTTTCCTTGAATGAATCAGGTGCAATCACGATTTTCATAGCTTCTGCTCCTTTTTAAATAAAGAATTGAAAAATGCCAAAAATCAAGGTTGAGATGATCGTTAAAATCAAGCCGATGAGGGATTCGTACGGAATCAGTTTGAGCCGTTCTTTCATCGCCATGAATACACTGCCGCCTGTCGCATGAAAGAAACTTCCGTGGGGCATGTGATCAAGTACGGTAGCTCCGGCGTGTATCATCGCCGCCCCTGCGAGGCTGGCGACGCCAAGGTCAAGCAGAGTCGGACCGAATACACTGCTGGCAACTGCGGTACCTGCTGTTGTGGAAGCTGTCGCCATGGACATCAGCATGCCTGAAATCGGAGCTAAGAGAAACGACGGCAGACCCAAGCCGACAAGGGTGTCGGTAATGAAAGAATTGAGTTTGGAGTTGGCAATGATTCCTGCAAGGGTTCCAGTCCCGATCAGCATCACGGCAACGCCTGACATTTTCGACAGTCCTGAAGCGGCAAAATCCTTCAGTTTGCCCGCTTGTCCCGATGCGATCGCAGTGACGAGGCCTCCCGCCGGCAGAGCGATAATCGGATCAATCGTAATTCCTGCCGCAGGCCTTAAGGCGAGCAACAGGATGGACACCACCGGACCGCTGAGCGCCGCCCAAAATGCCGGCAGGTGTTGAGCCGTTTGGGTTTCAATCTCATTTGCAGCCACTTTTGTTCCTTTATTTGAAAGGCGTTTTGCCAGCAAGTAAGTGGCGCACAATCCGAAAACAGCGGGAATGATCCCTGCGGCCATCACGGATGTCAAAGGGACGTGAAAGGCATCTGAAGCGGCAATGGCATTAGGGTTTGGCGACATGATATTGCCCGCTTTCCCCCCGCCGATCATTGCCAACAGAATGGCCGCTTTGCTAATAAAGGTCCGTCTCGCGATCGCCAGGGCAATCGGAGCGACTGTGATGACAGCGACATCAACAAATACGCCGACCATTGTTAAGATGGCCGTTGCCAATGTTAAGGCAAGCAGCGCCCTTTTTTCTCCGATCTTATTGACAATGGTTTCCGCAATCACTGCTGCGGAGCCGGATTGAATCAGAACGCCGGCGAGCACGCCTGCCGCCAAGATGCGGAGCACCGCAGGAATCATGTTTTTAGCACCTGCTATCATCAAATCCGTCGTCTCTATTAAATCTGCGCCGCCGATTAAGCCTCCGGTCAATGCGCCGATCATCATGCCGTAAGCCGGCGGGACTTTTTTCAGAATGAGAAAGATTGATATGGCTAATGCGCATAAGGCGCCTATTGCATTGATTTGAATATCCATGTGCATACACCCTCCCTTACGTCCAATTGTAAACGCTTTCTGGATAAGGGAGAATTGGTCAGGTATACGGATTTCGTTCTTTTATCCTATATTAAAATTGTTCATTTGCACAAAAGGGTGAAAAAAGCGTAATGGCTGTATACAGTTTGAATAGGTCGTCAAACCGTTTTGGATTGCACCCTGTCGCTATTTCAACCTTTCTCAACCGGTAGTTTAATGTGTTGCGGTGAATAAAGAGTCTTGATGAAGTTTCCCCAATTTCGCCGTTTTCTTCTATGTAGCAGAGGAGGGTATGGATTAATTCGCCTTTTTGATCTGCTTGGGAAAGGTGATCCCAGATGTTTCGAAAATGAATCTCCTGATCAGGATGCTCTATCTTTGATAATAAAACAGGAATCGCAAACTCTCGATAATCGAATAAACGACAACTGTTTTTAGCAATCTTGAGCGTTTGTTTTGCACTTTGATAGGAAAATGGCAGCTGCTGAAGCTGATCCGCCTGCTCGCCAAGCGCGCCTCTGATCGTTTTCCATTGGCTCAGCCAGCTGTTCCAAGATGAAAAGAGCTCTGACCTGCTTTTAGTGGGGACGCTTGCCAGAATAACTGCGATCTCTTTTAAAGAAATATTGGCGTACAAATCTTTCGCGGTTAAATGCTTTTCAAGTTTTTTAATAAATGCCGGTTTCATATCAGCTGATGGCAGTTCAAACACAAGACAAGTACGCTGGCCGTCTAGCGGTATGTTCAATCGCTCCGCTCGTTCAAGGAAGTCAAGGGATGCTAGATCAGCCCCCTGAATCATTTGGATGACCGTTTCTTCGCGAAGCCTTTGATCCCATGTCAGCTGTTTTGTTAAAAATGCCTGTTCGACAGTAAGCTCCGCCGCCATTTTAACAAGTTCCCCATAACGGCTGACTTCAGCAGGCGGCCCCGTGATTCCAATAACGCCGATTATTTCATCATGAAATACGATGGGAAGGTTAACGCCGGGTTTTGTGCCCGTTAAAGCCGAGCATTCTTCAGGCGTAATGCTGATAACCTTTTCAGCTGCAAGTGCATCCTTCGCTCCAGCGTGTTCATCACCGATTCTCGAGCGGTCTCCTGAAGCGATGATAACCCCGTTTTCATCCATCATATTAATGTTGTGCCGAATAATCGACATGGTTCTGTCGACAATTTCCGCCGCCAATTCTTTTGATAGGTAATTCATTTCATCATGCTCCCGCCTAAGATCGTTTTTTAAATGGTGATTGTTCCGCCGATCCAGCCTTTTATGAATGGCTTTAAGACCGATATTTCGGCTGTCGTCTATATGATATGGAGCCGTTTAAAATAGAATAAGCAAATAAATCGCCATTGCCTCAACCTGCTATAAATAAAATAATCAAACGGTAGATACCCCACTCTGGGAGATGATCCCCGAATGTATCATTGATGCCATCTGTCATTTTTAAGAGGCTGACCAGTTCATCAAGGAAAGAGACGCCGAGGAGTTCTTCTGTTTTCTGTTTCAATAGGTCTGTTCAGCGTGTAAGCTTGAGGCAAACGACTTATAAAATGTTTCCACAATGCCATCGCCCTTTGCGTTTATCATCATTTTTGCATATAATGAGAAGGGTGAACAATAAAATAAATTTTTTATTAAAAAATCCCTTGACTTAAAAAGATAGGACATGTTATATTAATTCTTGTCGATACGGAGGAATACCCAAGTCTGGCTGAAGGGATCGGTCTTGAAAACCGACAGGGGTGTCAAAGCCCGCGGGGGTTCGAATCCCTCTTCCTCCGCCATTATTGATTTGCATTTTAGTGATTGACTAAGCATAAATTGGAGATTGTGTTGCCGCTGCCTGGATAGGGCGGCGGTTTTTTTGTATATTTTTCAGGAAAAGAGCGGAAAAAAACCGCTCTTTTTTTGATGTCTATCTTTGAATGGCTTCGCTTATTTTTTCAATGATCGGGTCTAGTGAGGCGGAATTGTTGAACAGATCGTAGTCGTCGATATTGACCCTTACGACAGGGCAGGCATTAAAGCCGCTGATCCAGTTTTCGTACCTTGTGTACATTTCCTCCCAGTAAGATCGGTCAGTCTGCAGTTCCATCTCCCGTCCGCGTTTTTGGATGCGGTCGAGAATTGATTCCAAATCGCCCTCCAAATATACTAAGACGTCAGGGCGGGGGAAGTACGGTGTCATGACCATCGCCTCGAACAGGCTTGTATAGGTCTTATAGTCGACTTTTGACATTGTTCCTTTATCGGCGTGCATCTTGGCGAAAATCCCTGTGTCTTCATAAATCGAACGGTCTTGGACAAAGCCGCCGCCTGATTCAAAAATATATTTCTGTTCTTTAAAGCGTTCCGCCAAAAAGAAAATCTGTAAATGAAAGCTCCAGCGTTCAAAGTCATGATAAAAAGCTTCCAAATAAGGGTTGTTTACCACTTCTTCAAGAGATGTTTTAAATCCGAGTCTTTTTGCCAGCTCTTTTGTTAAAGTCGATTTCCCGACTCCTACCGTTCCTGCAACAGTAATAATGGCGTCACTTGGAATATGATGTACACTCATCGAATATACTCCTTTACTTGATCGGCAATCCGCTTAAAAACGGCTTCCGATAAAACAAAATCTTCTTGATCTCCATTGATTTCGATAATGGGCAGCGATGGATCGGCTTCTTTGATGTGTCTGATCGCAGCGTCATAATCCTTGATCAGCTGCTCCAAATAATGCTTGTCCATTTGCTGTTCAAACGGCCGTCCGCGCTTTTTGATCCGCTTTAACAATGTCGGAAGGCTTGCCCGGATATAGATGATCATGTTCGGTTTCGGCAAATCCTCTGTCAAGAGCCCGTAAATTTTTCTGTATTTCTCCAGCTTTTGGCCTTCCAGTGTCCGCTCCGCAAAAATCAGGTTTTTATAAATATGGTAATCCGAGATGACGGGCTTGTTGTTATGTAAATACTTTTTCTCGGTATCTTCAAGCTGCTTATAGCGATTGCAGAGGAAAAACATTTCCAGCTGAAAGCTCCACTCATCTTTATCCTCGTAAAATTTGTCTAGAAAAGGGTTCTCTTCGACAATTTCTTTGACTAGTGACAATGAGAGCGTTTCTGAAAGCATGCAGGCCAATGTTGTTTTTCCCGCCCCGATGGGACCTTCGACAGCGATGAAAGGGGCTGTATTCATAGATGTCCTCCTACTTTTAGAAAAGTCGTTTGCTTTTGATTTTAACCATTCATATTGTATCACATCATCCTCTTTCGACATGAAAAAAACGTTCCGTTAACTTGGGAACGTCCTTTTCACAATGTGAAATTGATCACCAAGCAAAAGCCAGTTCTGCGGGAATGACAGGCCGAGCTTCCAATAGCTGATTCCTCTTAAGTTTAATTCTTTGATCAAATCGAATTTCGCCTGGATGGATCTCGCATCTTCAAACCAGACTTCATGCCGCTTGCCCGCTTTGTCTGTATAGCGGAAAAAGGGTGCCTGGGCTGTTTCGTCAAACGATATGGCCGCATTATTTTCGCTTGCGATTTGTATCGCCTGCTGCGGACTGATGGCTCTGGCCAATTCCCCTCCGGGAGTATACGGAAGAGTCCAATCATAGCCGTACAGGTTTTGTCCCATGCCAATTTTATTGGCGGGCATTTCTGTGAGCGCGTACTCGATAACATCCCGTACAGGCCCGATCGGCGACACCGCCATTGGCGGACCTCCGCTGTACCCCCATTCATATGTCATCAGCACGACAAAATCGACAATTTGACCGTGCGCCCGGTAGTCGTGGGCTTCATACCATTGTCCCGGCTGATCGGCTCTTGTTTTCGGCGCGAGGGCGGTTGAGATCAACCAACCTTCCCGTCTGAAACGATCCCGGGCTTCCCGAAGAAATTGATTATATGCTTCTCTATCCTCCGGCCTTAAGTATTCAAAGTCAAAATGAATGTCTTTGAAACCGTATCTCCTGGCGGCGGCCACAATGTTATTCAGCAATCTGTTTTTGACATTCTCGTCCCTCAAGATGATCCTGCCGAGCTCAGCGCTGAATGCTTCATTTTCAAGATTGGTCACAATCATCATCATGGTCGTCCGCTGTCTGTCGGCAATTTCTTTTAAACCGTTGAGCGGCGGTTCTTCAAGTGTGCCGTCCCGTTTTGCCTGAAAGCTGAAAGCGCCGAGATATGTCAGGTATGGCACCGCCTCTCTTGCCGCCTGCTGAAGAGCGGGGCTGACCGTTTCTCCGCGGGGCTCTATATAAGCGTTTGATTCGATGTTCCGCTTTGGCCGCGGAGGGATGTACAGCAGTATTCCGACAGGCAAAACGGCGGTGATCAGAATGCGGTTGATTCTGGCCAGTTCAGCAGGGGGGATATTAAAGCGCGCCGCAATCGATGCCAGTGTATCTCCTTGTCTGACTTCATAAAATTGGCCGGCAATCGGGATGACGATGGTTTGTCCGACCACAAGCCGATTTGGATTGGGAATTTCATTTGTTTCGACAATTTCATTGACCGTCGTCCTGTACCGGTTCGCAATTCTATATAAGGTATCGCCTCTTTGCACGACATAAATCTGAATGGAAAACGCCTCCTTTCTCATTGCTACCAATATATGAGGAAAGGAAGTGTTTCATGCTCTAAGTTTTCCTCATGAGATTTTGGGCGGTGGTGATATTGGCAAACAGGACATTCTCCATCATCGTCACTGCATATCGGTTATCTTTTTCATGATTTGAAGCAATGCAATCGCGAGGGATCGTGATTTTATATTCACGCATATAGGCGTCATTTGCTGTGAAAAGTACGCAAATATTGCCGGCGATTCCCGTAATGATTAAATGATTGATATGAAGTTCATTTAATAATGTTTCAAGAGCGGTTCCGTAAAAGGCCGAGTGTTTCGGCTTGATTAAAAAATAGTCCCTTTCTGTGGGCGCGAGCTGTTTAATGATGTTTTCACTTTTGCCATTCTTGCATTTCTTTATAATGGCAGCAATATCCGCTTGCCAAATTCCGAAATGGTCATTAATGTAGATGATAGGCCAATTGATATGTTCGGCATGTTTTTTTAGAGCCAGAATATTGTCGGCTATCTCCTCCGTTTTTTTGGAAAGTGTGTGACCCATATCGAAATGAAAATCATTGATGATGTCTACAATAATGAGTGCGGTATCTGAAGTGGACAAGGCCGCTTTGTCTCCTTTCAGGTTCATATTTCATTTCTATATGTTAGCCTTTCTTGATGGGGAAAAAACATTGAAAGAGTGCATGCAGATGACACAAGACGAGCTTTATATGAAGGAAGCGATCCGCGAAGCGAAAAAAGCTGAAGAAAAAGGAGAGGTGCCGATCGGCGCCGTGCTGGTTCTGGATGGCGAAATCATTGCCCGTGCCCATAACTTAAGGGAGACGGAACAAAGGTCGCTTGCACACGCGGAGATGCTTGTCATTGACGAAGCGTGCAGGAAGCTGGGAACCTGGCGGCTTGAAAGAGCGGTGCTTTACGTGACGCTTGAGCCCTGTCCGATGTGTGCCGGAGCGGCTGTGCTTTCCCGGATCGATAAAGTAGTATTCGGCGCATTCGACCCAAAAGGCGGCTGTGCAGGTACTTTAATGAACCTTCTTGAGGAGGAGCGGTTTAATCATCAGGCAGAAGTGGTCAGCGGTGTAATGGAAGAGGAATGCGGCCGGCTGCTCAGCGATTTTTTCCAGCGTCTTCGCGCAAAAAAGAAAGCGGAAAAGCAAAACAAACCGCAATGACGGATATTTGCAATTTAGGATGAAACAAGTTATACTAATGAGTGCGTCACAAGCAGACGCATGATAATTTGATATTTATTTTGCCGTGCTAAGCGGGGAGGTAGCGGTGCCCTGTACTCGCAATCCGCTCGAGCGAGGCCGAACTCCTTTCTCGAGGTTCGTTTACTTTAAGGTCTGCCTTAAGCAAGTGGTGTTGACGCTTGGGTCCTGCGCAATGGGAATCCATGAACCATGTCAGGTCCGGAAGGAAGCAGCATTAAGTGGAACCTTCCATGTGCCGCAGGGTTGCCTGGGCTGAGCTAACTGCTTAAGTAACGCTTAGGGTAGCGAATCGACAGAAGGTGCACGGTAAATCAATCATCAAATTAAAGACTCATCTATTTAAAGATAGATGAGTTTTTTTCTTAAGAAGAGCTTTTGGAATTGAAAGCCGCTTCATGTATAATAAAGTTGAAGATATCAAGAGGAGGGCGTATTTGTGAGTTACCAGGCTTTATACAGAGTGTTCAGGCCGCAGTTATTTGAAGATGTAGTCGGTCAGGAGCACATCACGAAAACGTTGCAAAATGCCCTTTTACAAAAGAAATTTTCGCACGCTTACTTGTTTTCCGGACCGAGGGGAACGGGAAAGACAAGCGCTGCAAAACTGTTTGCCAAAGCGGTCAACTGTGAGCATGCTCCAGTCAGTGAACCGTGTAACGAATGTTCCGCGTGCAAAGGCATTACAAACGGTGCGATTTCAGACGTAATCGAAATCGATGCCGCATCCAACAACGGTGTGGATGAAATACGCGACATTCGCGATAAAGTCAAATTTGCCCCGTCCGCTGTGACGTATAAAGTATATATCATAGATGAAGTACATATGCTTTCTATTGGCGCATTTAACGCACTTCTTAAAACACTTGAAGAACCGCCTGAGCATTGTATTTTTATTCTCGCAACGACAGAGCCTCATAAAATCCCTTTAACCATTATTTCTCGATGTCAGCGTTTTGACTTTAAAAGAATCACGTCCCAGGCGATTGTCGGACGAATGAACAAAATCGTTGAAACGGAGCAGTTCAAGGTGGAGGAAGGCACCTTGGAAATCATTGCCGGAGCAGCAGACGGAGGAATGAGGGATGCTTTAAGCCTTCTGGATCAAGCGATATCCTTCAGCGGCGAGGAGCTTACGATCGATGATGCCTTGCTGATCACGGGAGCCGTGTCTCAGCATTATATAGGAAAACTGGCGAATTCGCTTTATGAAAAAAATGTTTCCGGCGCGTTAGAGACACTGAACGAACTGCTGCAACAGGGGAAAGACCCGGCAAAGCTGATCGAGGATATGATCTTCTATTTCCGGGATATGCTTCTCTATCAAACCGCGCCCGACTTAGAAGGCGTGCTTGAAAAGGTGAAAGTTGACGAAGAGTTCCAAAGCCTCTCCCGTCAAATTCCTGCGCCTGCTCTTTATGAAATGATTGATATTTTAAATAAAAGTCACCAGGAAATGAAATGGACGAATCATCCGCGCATCTTTTTTGAGGTTGCGGTTGTGAAGCTCTGCCAAGGAGCGGCAAAAGCGGAGGCGCCTTCAGCGGGGCAGCCGGAGGTGGAAAACCTCGTCAACAAGGTCCGCCTTCTTGAACAGGAAATTGAAAGGCTCAAAACATCGGGGATACAGGTTTCCGCGGCTCCAAGTCAGCCGAAGGAAGCGCCCCGTCCTCACAAAAGCGCGAAAAACGGATATAAGGCGCCTGTCGGTCGCATCCATGAAATTTTAAAAGACGCCACAAGGGCGGACCTCGAAAAATTAAAGGGCTTCTGGGGAGAGCTGCTTGCTCAGCTCAAACAGCAAAATAAGGTGTCGCACGCCGCTCTTTTAAATGACAGCGAGCCGGTGGCGTCGTCTTCCAAGGCATTTGTTCTTTCGTTTAAATATGAAATCCATTGCAAAATGGTTGCCGAGGATAATAATGGAGTCCGAACAAACCTCGAGCACATATTGGAGGGAATGCTCGGCCACAGAATAGATATAGTTGGCGTTCCTGAAGCCCAATGGGGTAAAATAAGAAAAGAATTTTTGCAAGATCATCAGCAGGAAGACACAGAAGCGAATGAATCAAAAGAAGAAGATCCGCTCATAGCAGAAGCGAAAAAGCTCGTTGGGGCGGAATTGATTGAAATTAAAGAATAAAACATGAAAGAGAGTGGATGATCAGTATGCGCGGTGGAATGGGAAATATGCAAAAAATGATGAAGCAAATGCAAAAAATGCAAAAGGATATGCAAAAGGCACAGGAAGAACTGGCTGAAAAGGTGCTTGAAGGCACAGCAGGCGGAGGAATGGTCACCGTTAAAGTGAACGGTCAAAAAGAAGTCATCGATGTAATCATTAACGAAGAAGCCGTCGACCCTGACGATGTAGAAATGCTTCAAGATCTCGTCCTTGCAGCGACAAACGACGCTTTGAAAAAAGTTGACGAAGTGACAAATGAAACAATGGGTAAGTTTACAAAAGGGATGAACATGCCGGGTTTATTCTAGGAGGAAAATAAGAATGCAGTATCCTGAACCAATATCAAAGCTGATTGACAGCTTTATGAAATTGCCAGGAATCGGACCCAAAACGGCGGTCCGTCTGGCTTTTTTTGTTCTCAGTATGAAAGAAGATGTTGTGTTAGATTTTGCAAAGGCATTGGTAAACGCAAAGCGCAATTTGACATATTGTTCGATTTGCGGCCACATAACGGATCAAGATCCCTGCTATATTTGCGAAGATACGAGAAGAGACAAATCGGTCATATGTGTTGTTCAGGATCCAAAAGATGTCATTGCCATGGAAAAAATGAAGGAATACGAAGGCTTGTACCATGTGCTGCATGGTGCAATTTCTCCGATGGATGGCATTGGACCGGAAGATATTAAAATTCCCGAATTGCTGAAGCGATTGCAGGATGATCAAGTAACTGAAGTGATTCTCGCCACAAACCCAAATATAGAAGGAGAAGCAACGGCCATGTACATTTCGAGGCTTTTAAAGCCATCTGGCATCAAGCTGTCCCGCATTGCCCATGGACTTCCGGTCGGCGGCGATTTGGAATATGCAGATGAAGTCACTCTTTCTAAAGCGCTAGAAGGCAGACGTGAAATGTAGAGGGAGGATTGCAAGACCATGGGTTTTCTTCGGAAAAAGAAGCTTAGAAAAGAATTTGATAACAAGCTGGTTGAACAGCTGATGCAGCAAAAAGAAGAATGGAACAGGCAACAGCGGCTGATTGAAAACAGCCTTGAGCCTTCCGCTGAAGTCCTCTACGAGTTGAAAGTAGCTGAAGCAAAGTACTTTTTTTATTTGCGGGAAGCCAAAAAAAGAAACTTAAGAATCGGCGGATGGAAGTAGCAGGTCTATTTACGTGAATCTCTTCATATGCTTGTACTAGAAAAGGTGAGGAGTGAGAGAGTTCATGGGATCTGTTATCATTATCGGGGCAATTGTGGCTTTGGTTGCCCTGCTGTTTTTTTCAAAGACCGCCTTTAAACCTTTAAAATGGATCGGGACGATTGCCGTTCGATTGATCATCGGCGCCCTGTTGTTGTTTTGTGTAAATCTGTTTGGAGAAAGCATTGGCATTCATGTGCCGATTAATATTGTGACAACGGGGGTCAGCGGATTATTAGGTGTACCGGGGGTAGCGGCTCTCATCGTAATTAAACAATTTATCGCTGTTTAAATTATTGTTGACATCTGTTCTTAAAGGTGTTAAATTTATATTCGTCGCTAATGACGAATTATTTTTTTGAAAAAAGTTATTGACGACACATCAGATTGATGTTAATATATTATAGTCGCTTCGAGAGAGGCAACGAAGTTCTTTGAAAACTAAACAAGACAAAACGTACCTGTTAATTCATTTTTATAAATCGCACATGCGAGTGTGCGTAGTCATTATCAAACTTTTCATGGAGAGTTTGATCCTGGCTCAGGACGAACGCTGGCGGCGTGCCTAATACATGCAAGTCGAGCGGACCGATGGGAGCTTGCTCCCTGAGGTTAGCGGCGGACGGGTGAGTAACACGTGGGTAACCTGCCTGTAAGACTGGGATAACTCCGGGAAACCGGGGCTAATACCGGATGCTTGATTGAACCGCATGGTTCAATCATAAAAGATGGCTTCGGCTATCACTTACAGATGGACCCGCGGCGCATTAGCTAGTTGGTGAGGTAACGGCTCACCAAGGCGACGATGCGTAGCCGACCTGAGAGGGTGATCGGCCACACTGGGACTGAGACACGGCCCAGACTCCTACGGGAGGCAGCAGTAGGGAATCTTCCGCAATGGACGAAAGTCTGACGGAGCAACGCCGCGTGAGTGATGAAGGTTTTCGGATCGTAAAACTCTGTTGTTAGGGAAGAACAAGTACCGTTCGAACAGGGCGGTACCTTGACGGTACCTAACCAGAAAGCCACGGCTAACTACGTGCCAGCAGCCGCGGTAATACGTAGGTGGCAAGCGTTGTCCGGAATTATTGGGCGTAAAGCGCGCGCAGGCGGTTTCTTAAGTCTGATGTGAAAGCCCCCGGCTCAACCGGGGAGGGTCATTGGAAACTGGGGAACTTGAGTGCAGAAGAGGAGAGTGGAATTCCACGTGTAGCGGTGAAATGCGTAGAGATGTGGAGGAACACCAGTGGCGAAGGCGACTCTCTGGTCTGTAACTGACGCTGAGGCGCGAAAGCGTGGGGAGCGAACAGGATTAGATACCCTGGTAGTCCACGCCGTAAACGATGAGTGCTAAGTGTTAGAGGGTTTCCGCCCTTTAGTGCTGCAGCAAACGCATTAAGCACTCCGCCTGGGGAGTACGGTCGCAAGACTGAAACTCAAAGGAATTGACGGGGGCCCGCACAAGCGGTGGAGCATGTGGTTTAATTCGAAGCAACGCGAAGAACCTTACCAGGTCTTGACATCCTCTGACACCCCTAGAGATAGGGCTTCCCCTTCGGGGGCAGAGTGACAGGTGGTGCATGGTTGTCGTCAGCTCGTGTCGTGAGATGTTGGGTTAAGTCCCGCAACGAGCGCAACCCTTGATCTTAGTTGCCAGCATTCAGTTGGGCACTCTAAGGTGACTGC
>NZ_CP120679.1:40000-95000 GCF_029537375.1 Bacillus sp. HSf4
GTCATTTCCGCGAGTGCGCTGAATACAAAAAAAGTTGTCAGACCGGCTATCATATAGCCAAGTAAAACAGAAGGACCAGCGGTTTTTATCGATAGTCCCGTCCCTAAAAAAAAGCCTGCGCCAATAATGGAGCCGATGCCAATCAGAGAGAGCTGCCACCATTTCAGTTCTGGCCCCTTTCCCTGCGCTGCTTGTTTTGCCTGCTGATGTTTTACGGTTTGCTTGATGAGATGAGGATCTTTCATCAGACTCAGTCCTTTTAAAATCGATAAAGGTATTATTTCCATTTTCCCGAATTCTATCATGAGCAGGTCAAGCTCATTTGCCGGAAAATCCGCACATAGATGACGTTGATACAGACACCTAATGCCCAGCGCCTACATATACTGATCTAACCTTCAAAAACTTTCTTAATTTTGTATACAAATATTAAAGGTTGGAAATACTTATACCATGGAGGTGGAATGGATGAGTAAGTCTGATCATGGGGAAACGTGTATCATTTGTGAACAAACAAAAAGCGAAGGAATTCACCTTTATACTAAATTTTTATGTGAAGATTGCGAAAAAAAGATTATATCGACATCAACGTCCGACCCTCAATACTCTGATTATGTAAAAAAATTAAAAAGTCTCCGCACACCGCCATTGTATTCTTAGACCGTTTCAAGGTCTTTTTTTTTGCCTATCGATCGGGAGTCTTTCAGATCCTATCAGAGCACGGTATAATAAAGATGGGAAACATGCGGATTGTTTCGGGACATCGGATTGAGATGTCTTTTTTGATATATGACAGCGGCTTTTTAGCTTATGAAAGAATGGATGAGGAGGAGATGATGTGATGAAACCGATTTGTCATTTTTTACTTCGTACTGTAACCGCAAGTACAATGTCCGTATTCCTTTGGTTTACCAGTTTCTTTGCCTTTGACCAGACATTTCTCCTGTCCTCTCTTTATGCGGCAGGAGCTTGGACTGTCATTTATGCCGGGGGAAAGTGGTATGGAACCTATTTATTTTTAAGAGACAATCAGCTTACAAGACGCGAATATGCCTATATTAAACAAAATTTGCGGGAAGCAAAAGAGAAAATAGCCCGTTTAAGAAAAGCGCTGTTTGCAGTGAGAAATATCCAAACGATAAAACAGAATTTTGAAATTTTGCGCATCGTCAGAAGAATTTACACGATCACAAAGAAAGAGCCGAAGCGTTTTTATCAAGTGGAACGCTTTTATTATCAACACCTTGATTCAATTGTTGAATTGACAGAAAAATATGCTTTGTTAGCCTCACAGCCAAAGCGGAATGCGAAGCTGGAAGTGTCGTTGAGCGAAACGCGAATGACAATTGACAAGCTTGCAAAACAATTGGAAGAAGACCTTTACTGTCTGCTGAAATCGGATATCGAACACCTGGAATTTGAGCTGGATGTCGCCAAAAATTCGTTGAAGAAAAGCTGAAGGAGGAGAGATGAATGACTGAATCCAATCCTTCACAGCGAAAGGGCGCGGCGGGACGTGATCTTCTTGTCGATCCTTATGGACAAGGAGCAGATGTATTGTCTGAAAAAAACCGGAGGCGGGCATTGCAGCTGGCTGAACAGATTGATCCGAAAAATCACCAGAGCATCACACAATTTGGAGCTCAAACTCAATCAAAACTGGCTGATTTTTCTCATGCCTTTTTGGAGCATGTTCAAAAGAACGATGCAGGCGAGACCGGAAACGTTTTAGGAGAGCTGGTGAAAAAGCTTAAGCAGGTCAGCCCTGATGAGTTGCAGCCGAAAAAACGGAGCTTCTTTTCCCGCTTTTTCGGAGGGGGTTCCCATTCCGTCCAAGAGGTTTTATCACGGTACCAAAAAACTGCCGTCCAAATTGACAGAATCAGTGTAAGGCTTGAATATTCCAGAACAGCATTGATCGGTGATCGCAAAATGCTTGATCAGCTTTATGAAAAGAATCGGGAATATTACGAGGCGTTAAATATTTATATTGCCGCCGGGAGGCTGAAACTGGAGGAATTGCACACAAAAATTATTCCCAAGCTGAAGGAAGAACTAAAAACGGAGCGGCATCATATGGCCGCCCACGACATAAACGATATGATTCAGTTTGCCGACCGGCTGGAAAAACGTCTCTACGATTTAACAGTGAGCAGGCAGATTACGCTGCAAAGCGCGGCGCAAATCCAGCTCATTCAGCATACAAACCAAGTATTGGCCGAAAAGATCCAGTCTTCAATTATAACAGCCATTCCTCTGTGGAAAAACCAGGTGGCTATTGCGCTTGCCCTGCTGAGGCAGCACCGCGCTGCAGAAACGCAAAAGCAAGTCTCCGACACGACAAATGAGCTTCTCATCAAAAATGCAGAGATGCTGAAAGCCAATTCAGTTGAAATCGCCAAAGAGAAAGAACGCGGCTTCGTCGACATTGAAACCTTGAAAAAAGTGCAGGACAATTTAATCGGCATAATTGAAGAGACCCTCAACATTCAAGAAGAGGGACAGGCAAAACGGCTGAAGGCTGAAGAAAAAATAAGGCAGCTTGAGGGAGATTTTAAAATGAAGCTTATGAATATGAAAGACGATCGGTAAATTTCCAAAAGGTCTTCCTTTAAGTCAGGCATTTTCAAAGGTATAATAAGGTCAGCATCCACTTGATGAGAGATGTTTGAATAAAGAGAGATGCCGGGAAGGATTTCCGGGCTTACATAAAAGGATCGGTATACATGAAAACACCTTTATATACAGCATTGGTTCACCATGCAGAAGGAAATCATCAATCTTTTCACGTTCCGGGACATCACAATGGAGATGTCTTTTTTGATGAAGCGAGAACCCTGTTTGAATCCATCCTGAAAATCGATGTCACCGAATTGACGGGTCTTGATGATTTACATGAGCCGTCAGGTGTTATAAAGGAAGCACAGGATTTAACCTCAGAGCTTTTTGGTGCAAAAGAAAGTTTTTTTCTCGTTAACGGATCAACGGTCGGCAATCTGGCCATGATTCTTTCAGTCTGCGGACCGGGTGATGTCCTGCTCGTTCAGCGAAATTGCCACAAGTCGGTATTTCATGCGGTTGAACTGTCGGGCGCCCAGCCGGTGTTTTTGACGCCTGAAGTGGATGATGCGCTTGATGTTCCAACCCATGTTCTGCAAAAGACCGTCCAAGATGCGATTTTAAAGCATCCGTCGGCAAAAGGGCTGATGCTGACATATCCTAATTACTACGGACATGCCGTCAACCTTCAACCCGTTATCGCTGAAGCCCATAAGCATGACATACCTGTCTTAGTCGATGAAGCCCATGGCGCCCATTTTATATTGGGCCGTCCATTTCCCCAGCCGGCATTAGAAGCGGGTGCGGATGCCGTCGTACAGTCAGCACATAAAACGCTGCCGGCGATGACAATGGGCTCCTACCTTCACCTTAACAGCGGGAGAATCAACAGGGACAGGCTGAAGCATTATGTGACCGTACTTCAAAGCAGCAGCCCTTCCTATCCGATTATGGCTTCTTTGGATTTAGCCAGGGCCTATGCCGAGGAGATCATAAAATCGCATAGAATAACAAAGATTGAAAAAGGGATCAATGAAATAAAAGAGCATTTCTTCAAAATCAAAGGACTGGAAATCGTAGAACCGGCTGATCCCGGCGTTCGGCAGGACCCTTTGAAGCTTTGTGTCAGGTCGCTTCATGGCCACTCCGGCTATGAATTGAAAAGCATCTTTGAGGCGAACGGGGTCCATCCCGAGTTAGCAGATGAAAAGCAGGTGCTGTTCATCCTTCCACTGGAGGGGAAAAGCAGACTCGCACCGGAGCTCATCAGGAAGATTGAAAAGGGAATCGATCACTGGCCGGCCGCCAAGCAAAGCCGATCCCGGATCGAGCTGCCTATAGAAAAAATCACCACCTTGCCTTTTGAAAAAAGCGTCCTTTCCTCTTTGAAAAAAGAGGCGGTGCCATTGAGCAGGGCTGCCGGCAGAATCAGCGCCGAGCAGGTGATTCCATATCCGCCCGGCATTCCTTTGATCATGGCGGGGGAAAGAATAACCGAAGAGAGCATCAGCCAGTTGTCACGGCTTATCGACCTGAATGTTCACATTCAGGGAGGCGTTCACTTGGAGGATAAACAAATAACTGTCTATATAGAAGAGGAGTAATCATGAGCGGTTTATTTATTACTTTTGAAGGTCCTGAAGGTGCAGGAAAAACAACCGTCCTTGAGGCCGCAGCCCAAATATTGATGAAAAACGGCCATTCCGTTCTTGCAACAAGAGAACCGGGAGGCATTGACATATCCGAACAGATTCGCGAAGTCATTCTTAATCCGAAAAATACGGATATGGACCCTAAAACAGAGGCGCTTTTATATGCAGCGGCAAGGAGGCAGCACCTTGTTGAAAAAGTCAAACCCGCCCTTGATAAGGGGCAAATCGTCTTGTGCGACCGGTTCATCGACAGCTCCTTGGCTTATCAAGGATATGCAAGGGGACTTGGAATGGACGAAGTTCTTTCTGTCAACCAGTTTGCGATCGGCGGTATGATGCCGGATGTGACCATTTTCTTTGCGATTGAACCCGAGGAAGGCCTCAAACGGATCAATGCAAATGAAGACCGGGAAAAGAACCGTCTCGATCTTGAACAAATTCACTTTCACAAGCGGGTTCAGGAAGGCTACCAAGAGGCGATCAAACGGTTTCCCGACCGTTTTCAAACGGTTGACGCCAGCCAGACATTTGAAGATGTATTAAAAAGGGTAAATCAAATTATTAATGAAGCGTTAAAAAATCGACTGTGACCTGATTACCAATCGTTGTTATAATGGAAACAAGAATATCCTTAGGCGTTTCCAATCAAAAGGAGGCTTTTCATATGAAGTTAATTATAGCTGTTGTTCAGGATCAAGACAGCAATCGGCTTTTAAAGGCTTTGACCGATCATAATTTCCGCGTGACCAAGCTGGCGTCAACCGGCGGTTTTCTGAAATCGGGAAACACCACCTTCATGATGGGCGTTGATGATATTCGAGTGGATAAAGCGTTAAGTCTGATAAAAGAAAACGGAAGCAAACGGGATCAGCTGATTGCGCCTGTCTCTCCGATGGGAGGAAATGCGGATTCTTATGTTCCTTATCCGGTTGAAGTTGAAGTAGGCGGAGCAACCGTTTTTGTACTGCCAATTGAGCAATTCCATCAATTTTAAGGGTTGAGGATATGAAAATAAGTCAAGAACTGCGGACGATGATAGAAAAACAGCAGGCTCCTGCAATCAGAGGAGAAAATGCTGCTGCTTCTTTTAAGGAAAAGATGAATATACAAAGCGGTAAGCTCAGGTTTGAACAGCTGACGATGCTTTTGACCGATATCGAAACGTTTGGCAAAAGACTGACGAAATCAAGAAACTTCAAGGACTTGGCAAGATTTAAAGGCTTGATCAAACGTTTTGTGAAAGAAGCCGTGGAAAACGGTTTAACGCTTGAGAATTCAAGGAGTTTCGATTTATACGGAAACAGCAGAACGCTAAGCATCGTCAAGGAGCTTGACGAAAAGCTTGTACAGTTGACAGAGGAATTAATGGATCAAGAAAAGCCCTCTATCGAATTGTTGGAACGAATTGGGGAAATAAAGGGTTTATTGATAAACCTTTACACATAGAGAGTGATGGTATGGCTACAACCTGGACAGACATGCAAAAGCTTCAGCCGCGTGTCATGAAGCTTTTGCAAAACAGTATAGAAAGAAATCGTCTTGCACACGCTTATTTGTTTGAAGGCCGTAAAGGAACAGGCAAGCTGGATGCGGCCATATTGCTGGCGAAAAGTTTTTTTTGTCTGGAAAACGGTGCGGAACCTTGTGAATCCTGCCGAAACTGTCAGCGGATTTCTTCCGGCAACCATCCTGACGTACACGTCGTTCATCCTGATGGCTTATCCATCAAAAAAGGACAGATTCAGGCTCTTCAAGAGGAATTTTCAAAAACGGGCTTGGAATCGCATAAAAAGCTGTACATTATCTCCCATGCAGACCAGATGACGGCAAATGCGGCCAACAGTCTGCTGAAATTTTTGGAAGAGCCGAACAGCGATACGATAGCCATTCTTTTAACGGAACAGCAGCACAAGCTGCTTGATACGATTATATCGCGGTGTCAGGTTCTGTCTTTTCAATCGCTTTTGCCCGAATCGATTGAAAAGGAGCTGATCAAGCAAGGCGTCACACAGCAACTTGCTGCGATTTTGTCGAATATGACCAACAATTTATCGGAAGCGCTCGAATTAAGTCGAAATGATCAGTTTGCAGAGACGAGAGCGAAAGTGATAAAATTGTATGAAGTCTTACACCAGCGAAAAGGACATGCTTTTTTCTATATTCAAGATCAGTGGATGCCCTTTTTTAAGGAGAAAGACCATCAAGAAATGGGTCTTGATATGCTTTTATTTATATATCGTGATGTGTTGTCTATTCAGATCGGACATGAAGATAAAATATTATTTCAGGACTTATTCCAATCATTAAAACAGCACGCGCTGCAATCAACACAACAAAGAGTGACAAACCAGATTCTTGCTGTTTTAGAAGCAAAAAAACGGCTTTATTCCAATGTGAATGCCCAAGGTTTAATGGAGCACTTGGTTTTAATGCTGCAGGAGGGATAAGCTTGTATAACGTCATAGGTGTTCGCTTTAAAAAAGCGGGCAAAATTTATTATTTTGATCCAAACGGATTTCAGATAGATAAAGACAGCTGCGTCATCGTTGAAACGGTTCGCGGCGTTGAATACGGGCAGGTTGTCATCGCGAATAAGAAGGTGGACGAAAACGACGTTGTGCTGCCGTTGAAAAAAGTGATCAGGGTGGCGGATGAACGCGACCGGCTGATTGTGGAAGAAAATCAGGAAGCTGCACTTTCCGCCTTTGACGTATGCCAGAAAAAGGTCAATGAACACGGCTTGGAAATGAAATTGGTCGATGTCGAGTTTACCTTTGACCGAAACAAGGTTATTTTTTATTTTACGGCCGACGGAAGAGTGGACTTCAGAGAGCTTGTTAAGGATTTGGCATCCATCTTTAAAACGAGAATCGAACTGAGACAGATCGGTGTAAGAGATGAAGCCAAGATGCTGGGCGGCATCGGGCCTTGCGGAAGAATGCTGTGCTGTTCGACGTTTCTTGGCGATTTTGAACCGGTTTCTATCAAAATGGCAAAAGACCAAAATCTGTCCCTTAATCCAACGAAGATTTCCGGTCTATGCGGACGGCTGATGTGCTGTCTGAAATACGAAAACGATGAATACGAAACAGCCAAAGAACAGCTTCCGGATATCGGAGAAGTGATCGCCACGTCCAACGGACCGGCAAAGGTCGTCGGACTGAATATTCTCGAACGCATCCTGCAAGTCGAATTGACAGATTGCGAAAAAGTCGTTGAATACACGTGGGATGAGCTGTTGCAAGAAGGTGTCGTATCTGCACAAACCACAGATTGACGAGGTGTGAAACCTTGGATAAAAAAGAATTGTTTGATACAGTCATAAGTTTAGAAGAACAAATCGGATCCCTGTACCGGCAGCTTGGAGACCTTAAGCAGCACATCGGGGAAATGATCGAAGAAAATAATCATTTGCAGCTGGAAAACGAACATCTGCGGAAGCGGTTGGAAGAGACAGATCAAAGGCTGAATGCGGCAAAAGCGGATGAGAAAGAGATAAAAGCGGAAAAGACAGGGCATGCTGATATTGGAGAGGGCCACGATAATTTGGCGCGCCTGTATCAGGAGGGCTTCCACATCTGCAATATCCATTACGGAAGCGTCCGCAAAGAAGGAGACTGTCTGTTCTGCCTGTCGTTTTTAAATAAAAAATAAAAGCAAGGGCTTCCGGCAGACGGAAGCCCTTTTCACAGGACAGAAAGGGAAAAAACATGATTCAATTAAAAGATGATGAACGACTCGATTATTTGCTGGCAGAAGATATGAAAATCGTGCAAAGTCCGACGGTTTTTGCGTTTTCTTTAGATGCGGTGCTGCTGTCAAAGTTCGCCTATGTTCCCATCCAAAAAGGGAAAATCATTGATTTATGCACAGGCAACGGGATTGTTCCGCTGCTTCTCAGCACCCGTTCAAAAGCGGACATCACCGGGGTTGAAATCCAGGAAAGGCTTTATGATATGGCGCTTCGCAGTGTGGCCTACAACAATCTGGAACAGCAGATTGATCTCATCAGGGATGATTTGAACAATATGCCGCAGGTGCTTGGCTATAACAAAGCTGATGTTGTCACTTGCAATCCCCCTTATTTTAAAACTCCGCAAAAAACGGAGCAAAACCTGAATGAACACCTGGCTATAGCCAGACATGAAATTTACTGCACGCTGGAAGATGTGATTCGAGTCAGCAGCAAGCTTTTAAAACAAGGCGGAAAGCTGGCTCTCGTTCACAGGCCGGGCAGATTGCTCGAAATCTTTGAATTAATGAAGGCATATCAGATTGAACCGAAACGTGTGCAATTCGTTTATCCGAAACAGAGCAAAGAAGCTAATACCATTCTGGTGGAAGGCATTAAAGACGGCAGGCCCGACCTTAAAATTTTGTCTCCTCTGTTTGTATATGACGAGAATGACCAATATACAAACGAGATAAGGAAGATTTTATATGGAGACAAATGATCATTACTTTTATGTGCTGTCATGTGCCGACGGCAGCTTATATGCGGGCTATACGAACAATCTCGAAAAACGACTGAAAACCCACAATGACGGAAAGGGCGCCAAATATACAAGAGCGAGGCTGCCGGTCACGCTCCATTATGCGGAGCGCTTTCCAACAAAACGGGAGGCGATGCAAGCTGAGTATTATTTCAAAAAATTATCGAGAAAAAACAAAGAACATTATATAGAAGAAAAGCAAAAACGAAGGGAGGCTGTTGATCATCAATCGACAAAAGAGCTTTGCTCAACAATCAGAGATGGGCATTCTATACCTCGTGCCGACGCCAATCGGTAATTTGGAGGATATGACATTTCGGGCCATTGATACATTGAAAGAGGCTGACGTCATCGCCGCGGAGGACACACGGCAGACAAAGAAACTGTGCCATGTCTATCAAATTGAAACACAGCTGGTCAGCTATCATGAACATAACAAAGAAAGCAGCGGACATAAAATTTTGGAATGGCTGAAGGATGGGAAAAATGTCGCTTTGGTCAGCGATGCGGGCATGCCGACAATCTCTGATCCAGGCGCCGAAATCGTCCGCGATTTTATCGCGATCGGCGGGTACGTTGTGCCTCTGCCGGGGGCGAATGCGGCTATGACCGCGCTGATCGCTTCGGGCATCGCTCCCCAGCCATTCTTCTTTTTCGGCTTTTTGGACCGGAATAAACGCGAAAGAAAAAAGCAGCTTGAGGCGTTGAAAAACAGGCGGGAAACGATGATTTTTTACGAATCTCCCCATCGGCTCAAGGAAACGCTGACGGCGATTTACGATGTGTTTGGCAACCGCAACATTGCCGTGACAAGAGAGCTGACAAAGAAATTTGAAGAATTTATAAGAGGGACGATCGAAGAAGTGCTGGCATGGACCGAGCAGGAGCAAGTGCGCGGAGAATTTTGCCTTGTGATTGAAGGGGCCGGCGAAGAGGTTGTCGAAGAAGCGCTTTGGTGGGAGAATCTATCAGAAAAAGAACATGTTGAATATTATATCGGCAAAGGACTCCATTCGAAAGAAGCGATCAAAAAAACCGCTGCCGACCGAAGCGTTCCCAAACGAAAAATTTATGAAGCCTACCATATACAAAACTAAAAAAACCGCTCTTGCTTCCGCAAGAACGGTTTTTGTATAATCAAAATAATTATTTTTGAGATTGAAGTTGTGCTTGAATCTCGTTGATGATTTGCTCAGCGCCTTCTGGGCTAAGAACCAATTTACCGCCGGCAAGTTTAAGGTTGTCATCAGAAACTTCACCTGTTACTTGGCAAGTCATGTTTGGTTTATATTTTTTCAAGATGATTTTTTCGTCGTCAACATAGATTTCAAGAGCGTCTTTTTCTGCGATTCCAAGTGTACGGCGAAGTTCAATCGGAATCACCACGCGTCCTAGCTCATCAACTTTACGTACGATACCTGTAGATTTCATATTCATTCTCCTCCCGAAAGATTCTTATTTTAATAGGTGTTATTATCTTCGTCATTATTCGACAAAATCCTTACAGTCCTAGCATAACAAGGTTTCCAATAAACGTCAATCATTTTCTTTTCTATTGATTGTAAAAATTACATCATATAGTCAAAAGACCTTGTGAGAATTGATTAAACAAGGGATTTGAAGATGATAAAACCAAGTTATAGTCTTGAAAAATGCCCTTAAATCAAGACTTTCGAACTAAGGTTTTTCTTCATATCGATTATATACGACATTATTCGACAATGAAAGCATTTTTTTGTCGAAGTATAATTTTTCTTTTCAAATCAAAAATTGTAATCGACTGCATTCATTGTTTGTCGACAATGTATATTTTCTTGAACTTAAAGGCTAAGATGGTATCATATATAGAGGGATTATATATTGAGTATATAGTGAATGAATGCACATGCCGCTCTCGTCCTTTGGGCGGGAGTTTTTTGACATTTTAATTGGGAGGTTCCATGATGCCGCAAGAAAAGAATACGTTTTACATTACAACACCGATCTACTATCCAAGTGGAAAGCTACATATTGGTCACGCCTACACAACCGTTGCCGGTGATGCGATGGCCCGGTACAAAAGACTGCGGGGCTTTGATGTAAGATACTTAACAGGAACAGATGAGCACGGACAGAAAATCCAACAAACAGCGGAGAAGGAGAATATCACTCCGCAGGAATTGGTCGATCGTGCGGCAGAAGACATTCAAGAGCTCTGGAAAAAGCTAGATATATCCAACGATGATTTCATTCGAACCACACAAGAACGGCATAAAAGTGTGATCGAAAAGGTTTTCCAAAAGCTGCTCGACAACGGCGATATTTATCTTGATCAATATGAGGGCTGGTACAGCATCCCTGATGAAACATTCTACACCGAAACACAGCTTGTCGATGTTGAACGCAATGAAAAAGGCGAGGTGATCGGCGGAAAAAGTCCTGACAGCGGGCACCCCGTTGAACTGATCAAGGAAGAATCCTATTTCTTCCGTATGGGGAAATACGCTGACCGCCTTCTCGCTTTCTATGAAGAGAATCCTGAATTCATTCAGCCTGAATCCCGCAAAAACGAAATGATCAACAATTTTATTAAACCGGGTCTTGAAGATTTAGCTGTCTCCAGAACGACATTTGACTGGGGCATCAAAGTGCCGGGAAATCCAAAGCATGTCATCTATGTATGGATCGATGCGCTGTTTAACTACATCACGGCTCTGGGCTTTAATACGGCAAATGATGAAAATTATCAGAAGTATTGGCCGGCTGATGTTCACCTGGTCGGCAAGGAAATCGTCCGCTTCCATACCATCTATTGGCCGATCATGCTGATGGCATTAGACCTTCCATTGCCTAAAAAGGTTTTTGCCCACGGCTGGCTGTTAATGAAAGATGGAAAGATGTCTAAATCAAAAGGGAATGTAGTCGACCCTGTGACACTGATCGACAAATACGGCCTTGATGCACTTCGCTACTATCTGCTTCGCGAAGTTCCGTTTGGATCTGATGGTGTATTCACACCGGAAGGATTTGTTGAGCGGATAAATTATGACTTGGCGAATGACTTGGGCAACCTTTTAAACAGAACGGTCGCCATGATCAACAAATATTTCGACGGACAGATCCAAGCTTATGAAGGCCCTGTAACGGCTTACGATGAATCGCTGTCTTCATTTGCAAAAGAGACGATTCAAGCGTATGAGCGGGCGATCGAAAACATGGAGTTTTCTGTTGCACTTTCGTCCCTCTGGCAGTTTGTCAGCAGAACCAATAAATATATTGATGAAACAGCACCATGGATTCTTGCGAAAGATAAAGAAAAAGAAAAAGAGCTTCAATCTGTGATGTACCATTTAGCTGAATCGCTGAGAATCACCGCTGTGCTGCTTCAGCCGTTTTTAACGCAGACGCCTGAAAAGATTTTTTCACAGCTGGGCATTTCCGATCCTTCATTAAAAGGATGGGATAGCATTGACAGCTTCGGACAATTAAAGTCGGTGCAGGTTCAAAAAGGAGAACCGTTGTTTCCGCGGCTCGATGCTGAGGAAGAAGTCGCATATATTAAAGCAAAAATGCAGGGAGCGGCTCCAAAAGAAGAAGCGAAAAAAGAAGCGGAAGCGCCTGAACGGCTCTCGGAGATCACAATTGATGATTTTATGAGCACGGAGCTGCGGGTTGCTGAAGTCATTCGTGCGGAACCTGTTAACAAAGCGGACCGGCTGTTGAAGCTTCAGCTCGATTTAGGCTTTGAAAAGCGCCAGGTCGTTTCGGGAATTGCGAAACACTACAAACCTGAGGAGCTCATCGGCCGAAAAGTGATTTGCGTAACCAATTTAAAACCGGTCAAGCTAAGAGGCGAGTTGTCTCAAGGCATGATTTTAGCTGGAGAGGATCAAGGTCTTCTTTCACTGGCATCCGTAGACAGTTCACTGGCGAACGGGACACGTATTAAATAAATCAGACCAATAGCAAAAGGTGTTTCACGTGTAACATTTCGTCGAACACCTTTTGTTTTTATCGACAACATTTATGAAAAAGGTGGCGTTTACATGTTATTTGACACACATGCACATTTAAATGCCGAGCAGTTCAACGACGATTTGGAAGACGTGATTGCCCGGGCAAAGAAAGAAGAAGTGGAACACATCGTAGTGGTCGGTTTTGACCGGCCGACGATTACGCGCGCAATGGAATTGATTGATGCTTATGATTTCATTTATGCGGCAATCGGCTGGCACCCTGTTGATGCGATTGATATGACGGATGAGGACTTAGCATGGATCAAGAAGCTCTCGGCCCATGAAAAGGTTGTGGCGATTGGAGAAATGGGACTGGACTATCATTGGGATAAATCGCCGAAGGACGTTCAAAAAGAAGTGTTCAGAAAACAAATCGCATTGGCAAAAGAGGTCAACCTGCCGATCGTCATCCATAACCGCGAGGCAACTGAAGACGTTGTATCCATATTGCGCGAAGAAGGGGCGGAAAAAGTCGGCGGCATTATGCATTGCTTCACCGGGAGTGCCGAAATCGCCAAAGAATGCATCGATATGAATTTTTACCTATCTTTTGGCGGGCCGGTCACATTTAAAAATGCCAAAAAACCGAAAGAAGTTGTCAAACAAGTGCCGAACGATCGAATTTTGATCGAGACGGATTGCCCGTTTTTGGCGCCTCATCCTTTTAGAGGAAAGCGTAATGAACCGAGCTATGTCAAGCTTGTCGCTGAGCAGATTGCTGAACTGAAAGGGCTGACTTATGAGGAAGTGGCAGCTTTTACTACAGAGAATGCAAAAAAACTTTTCGGCATTAACTGACAGCATTTGATATCGACCTGTGGGCAAGCTTGTCTTTTCGGGAGAAGGTTCTCAAAAGTTCTACATGTCTGTTTACACTCATAGGATATCTGTGTCGACAAGTCTTTCTTTCTTTTATGAGGGTGTTTTCCCATAATAAAAGAGATGGCGGGCTTGCGGAGAAAATAGAGAGGAGGGTTGACAGGCTTGTAGATACTCTATATAATCTCCCCGAGGAGAAGGAGGCGTTTTTCATCATACAAAAAATGAAAAAGCTGTTTTCCGTAAAGCTTAGCAAAAGCAGATGGATACTGGTTGCTGCTGGACTGCTAGTGGCAGGAAGCGGAACTGCTTACGGAGTACATGAGCTCGCTAAACAGCAAGTCTCAATATCTATTAACGGGAAAAAGCAGGATGTTCGCACGCATGCTAAAACCGTAGGCGAGCTGCTGAAAAGTTTGGATATTGAAACGAGGAAAGAAGATCTTATTTCTCCCGCTGAAAATACAAAAATCACGGGCAACATGAACATTGAGTATGTTGCTGCCAAGCCCGTTCAGTTGACGATAAACGGGAAGGAAAAGAAAATATGGACAACAGCGGGTACAGTCGGAAAGCTTCTGAAAGATTTAAATCTTGAGTTGGCGGAACACGATCAAATTAACCCCTCAGTTGATAAAGAAATAAAAAAAGATATGAAGCTGACTTTGCAAAGGGCTTTTAAAGTAACCGTAAAGGATGCCGGTAAACATAAAGATATATGGACAACTTCGACTACGGTCGCTGACTTTTTAAAACAACATAAGATCAGCATAAGCGATAAGGATGAAGTCAAGCCTGCACTAGACAAGAAGCTGACGAAAGATCAGGCTGACGTTTACATCACCCGTATCAAAAAAGTCACCGATGTAGTGGAAGAAAAGATCCCTTTTGACGTCCAGAAGAAAGAAGATTCATCTCTGGAGAAGGGCGAACAGAAGGTCGTTCAGCACGGCAAAGAAGGCAAGCTTAAAAAGCATTATGCCGTCGTGATGAAAAACGGCAAAGAAGTTTCCAGGGAATTGATTAAAGAGGAAACGACAGCAGAAAGCAAAGCCAAAGTGATCGCCGTCGGAACAAAACGAAAAGCAGTGGCGCAAGTCAGCGCGAATGTATCGCGCGGCAATCAATCCTCAGGAAAAGAATTTTATGTATCATCCACAGCGTATACTGCAAGCTGTAACGGATGCTCAGGCCATACTGCGACCGGCGTGAATTTGAAAAGCAATCCGGGCTCCAAGGTGATTGCTGTAGATCCAAGCGTCATTCCATTGGGCTCCAAAGTGCATGTAGAAGGCTACGGTTATGCGATCGCAGCCGATACGGGCTCAGCCATTAAAGGCCGCAAAATTGATGTATTCTTTCCGAACAAGTCCGCCGCTTACCGGTGGGGGAACAAACGAGTTAAAATCAAGGTTTTGAACTAAATATACTTATATTATTTTTAGCAAGCAGAGGGATTTTGCGCCCTCTGTTTTTTTGGTTATAATAGATCCATCTTGTTTCTCATCTAATTAGACGGTTTTGTTACAAAAAGGTTTCAGTTTTTTTAAAAATGTAATATAAGGTTTTTCGACATTCGGAGGAAAAAATGAAAATTAAAGAAATTATTGTGGTTGAAGGACGTGATGACACAGCCAAAATCAAATCGGCTGTTGATGCAGATACAATAGAAACAAACGGGTCTGCTATAGGAGAGGATGTCATCAGGCGGATTCGGCTCGCTCAGAAAACGCGCGGCGTCATTATATTTACTGACCCCGATTTCCCGGGGGAGAAAATCAGAAAAACGATTGCCGAAAAAGTACCGGGCTGTAAGCATGCATTTTTGCCAAAGCATTTGGCAAAGCCTAAAAACAACTGGGGAATTGGTGTTGAGCATGCCTCGCTTGAAAGCATCCGCGACTGTTTGAGAACCGTTCAAGAAGAAATGGATGCGGTGGAACCGGAAATCAAGACCGAGGATTTAATCGAAGCCGGCCTGATTGGAGGCCCGCTTGCGAAACAAAGACGCGAGCGGCTCGGCGACATATTGAATATCGGATACACAAACGGAAAGCAGCTTCAAAAACGGCTGCAGATGTTTCAAATTAAAAAGAGTGACTATTTAAGCGCGCTGGATGCAGTGCTGCGGGAGGAAGAGAATGAATAAGGACATCGCCACCCCAATAAGAACAAAGGAAATTCTCAAGCGATACGGTTTTTCATTTAAGAAAAGCTTGGGACAGAATTTCCTGATCGACACGAATATATTGGACAGAATCGTTGACCACGCCGAAGTGACCGGGACAACGGGCGTGATTGAAATCGGCCCGGGGATCGGGGCATTGACCGAACAGCTGGCAAAACGCGCGAAGAAAGTGGCGGCGTTTGAAATCGACCAAAGGCTATTGCCGATTTTAAAGGACACCCTTTCTCCGTACGACAATGTAACGGTCCTCCATCAGGATGTTCTGAAAGCGGACATCAAGGCGGTGATGGATGAACAGTTTCAAGACTGTGAAGAGGTCATGGTCGTCGCTAATCTGCCGTATTATGTGACCACACCTATTATTATGAAGCTTTTAGAGGAGAATCTGCCTTTGAAAGGCATTGTCGTCATGCTGCAAAAAGAGGTCGCAGACCGGATGGCAGCTAAGCCTTCTTCAAAGGAATACGGATCCCTCTCCATCGCCGTTCAGTTTTACACTGAAGCAAAAACGGTCATGAACGTTCCGAAAACCGTTTTCGTACCTCAGCCAAATGTTGATTCTGCCGTCATCAGGCTGACGTTGAGGAAAGAACCTGCCGTTCAAGTTCAGAATGAAGCGTTTTTCTTTCAGGTCGTGAAGGCAAGTTTTGCTCAGCGCCGCAAAACGCTTTTAAACAATCTCGTCAATAATTTGGCGAATGGCAAAGAGCATAAAGCGGATATTGAAAAAGCGCTCCAAGACTCGCAGATTGACGGCAAAAGGCGCGGAGAATCGCTCAGCATTGAAGAGTTCGCCGTTCTGAGCGAGCATTTATCGAAAGCCCTTCTTTGATGGAGGGCTTTTTTTATGAAGCGCGGCGCACTGATGAGGCTTGCCAGCTGTTCACCACTTGAACGGCAGGTACATAGGCTAAAGAAGCACCTTTATTATTGTTTTTTCGTTCATCATGATGGGGCTTAGTCTATGTGTGGAGTGAAAAGCATGCAATTTAAAATAGGCGATATGGTTGTCAGAAAATCCTATCGAAGGGATATATTATTTCGAATTATACGAATTGATCAATCGGCAAACGGTGATCCTGTCGCCGTATTGCACGGAGATGAAGTCAGATTGATCGCTGATGCGAATTTGTCTGACCTGGAGATTGTGCGCGAGGCTGAGCGGCAGATGAGAAAGAGGGAGGAAGAATCAAAAATGAAGGAATCCCTCGATCTGCTTCGCCAGGATTATAAGCTTCTTCGCGACAAACACGAATACCGCGCCACAAATCAATACAGCACCCAACAGCAATATTTCCATCTGCCTGGAAGGGTTTTGCATTTAGATGGCGATTCAGCTTATTTAAAAAAGTGCCTGACATTGTATGAAAAGATCGGCGTTCCAGTGTACGGGATTCATTGTCATGAAAAGAAAATGTCTTCCGTTATTGAGGAGCTGATCGATGAATACCGTCCGGATCTCCTTGTCATCACCGGACATGATGCCTATTCAAAGCAAAAGGGCGATATCGACAATTTGGACGCTTACAGGCACACCAAAGATTTCATCGAAACTGTGCAAAAAGCGAGGAAAAAAATCCCCCATCTCGATCAGCTTGTCATTTTTGCCGGGGCGTGCCAGTCCCATTTTGAATCATTGATCAGAGCCGGGGCTAATTTTGCAAGCTCACCCTCAAGAGTCAACATCCATGCGCTTGATCCGGTTTATATTGTGGCAAAAATCAGCTTCACTCCGTTTATGGACCGCATCAACGTCTGGGAGGTGCTCAGGAATACCCTGACGCGGGAGAAAGGGCTCGGCGGCATTGAAACACGCGGTGTTTTAAGAATCGGGATGCCATATAAAGCAAACGATTAAAGGGTTGTCAGGATGATCATCCACCTTGGCCCGGGAGGACATGCGGGTCCCTCAAGCGGTCTGTGAACAGCGGAGAAATAAGCGTTTCTCAATAAGATAAAAACCCGCCGCAAGTGCGGGTTTTTTGCTTCGCTTTTGAATAAATTTTCCCTTTTTTTAAAAAGCATACATAAATAAGCGAAAAATGAGGAAAATAAGGGAAAGTTGATGTAGAATTTGTCACAAATATTTTATTGACAGAGGCTTATGAACGTTGATATAATTTAAATTTTATTTGACAAAAATGGGCTTCTGGTGTATACTGAATATAGTGAGGTGGATGCAATGGCGAAAACGTTGTCCGATATTAAAAGATCGCTTGATGGACATTTGGGAAAAAGGCTGACGTTAAAAGCAAACGGAGGCCGCCGAAAAACGATTGAGCGTTCGGGCATTTTAGCTGAGACGTACCCTTCTGTTTTTGTGATACAACTAGATCAAGACGAGAACTCGTTTGAAAGAGTTTCATACAGTTATGCCGATATTCTTACTGAGACGGTTGAGTTAAGATTTTCTGACGATAAAACGAGCTCAGTAGCCCTTTAATAAGCAGTAAACGTCATGTTTACTGCTTTTTTGTTTTATCCAATATTTTTCGGGCAAGTTCTGCTAAAGATCAAGCAAAGCTAATGAATGTCACTCGTTTTATGATGAGTCAGACGAATGGTATGATACTTGAAAGGGGCTGTTTCGCATGGGCAGACGTCGAAGCATCATGTCAGAGGAATTCAAAAATGAATTGGCTAAAGATCTTGGATTTTACGATACGGTAAAAACTGAGGGCTGGGGCGGAATTCGGGCCAGAGACGCCGGAAACATGGTGAAGAGGGCCATCGAATTAGCCGAACAGCAAATGGCTCAAAACAGACAAAATCAATAAAACAGTGACAACCGGAGGACAATTTGTCCTCCGTTTTTTATCAGGGCCTTTTACGAGGCGGCCATGCCTCTGCCAGCAGAGCTAAAAAAGCGGCGCCCTGCTGCTGTGCATGCATTTGTACGCCTGTACTTCAAAATATGTTACAATGTGGATACTTATGTTTAGATGGAGAAGTAGGTGACTGGATTGCGTATTTTAGAGAAGGCGCCGGCTAAAATTAATTTGTCGCTCGACGTTCGCCGTAAACGTTCTGACGGGTATCACGAAGTTGAAATGGTGATGACAACGATCGATTTGGCGGATCGAATTGAATTAACAGAGCTGGCAGAAGATAAAGTGACAGTATCTTCACATAACCGTTTTGTACCGGACGATCAGCGAAACCTTGCTTATCAGGCTGCGATGCTCATAAAAAAGCGTTACGCCATTACAAAAGGTGTTTCCATTTTCATCACAAAGGTCATTCCTGTGGCGGCAGGGCTCGCCGGAGGGAGCAGCGATGCAGCCGCTGTCCTCAGAGGTTTGAACCGCCTGTGGGATTTGAAGCTTTCTGTGAATGAACTGGCCGAGCTCGGTGCGGAAATCGGATCGGATGTCTCATTTTGCGTTCACGGGGGAACGGCTCTGGCAACAGGGCGGGGGGAAAAAATCCGCCACATCGGGACGCCGCCGCACTGCTGGGTTGTATTGGCGAAGCCGACGATCGGCGTATCAACCGCGGAAGTGTACAAGCAGCTGAAGCTCGACAAAATCGAACATCCGGATGTTCAAGGTATGATTTCTGCGATTGAAGAGAAAAATTTTCATAAAATGTGTGAAAAACTTGGGAATGTTCTCGAAACAGTCACATTGAACATGCACCCTGAAGTGGCGATGATAAAAAATCAAATGAAACGATTTGGCGCAGATGCGGTACTGATGAGCGGAAGCGGACCGACGGTGTTCGGACTGGTGCAGTATGAATCAAAAGTACAGAGAATTTACAACGGGTTAAGAGGGTTTTGCGATCAGGTATATGCTGTCCGAATGATCGGAGAACAAAATGACCTTGATTAAATCCGTATGTTAAGTTATATTATTTTTAAAAATATTCGGATTTTGGAGGTAAGTGCATGAAGTTTCGTCGAAGCGGCAGATTGGTGGATCTGACAAATTATTTGTTGACCCATCCGCATGTCTTAGTGCCATTAACCTTCTTTTCAGAACGGTATCAATCTGCTAAATCATCAATTAGTGAAGATTTAACCATCATTAAGCAGACCTTCGAGCAGCAGGGAATCGGAACGCTTCAGACAGTGCCGGGAGCAGCGGGCGGTGTTAAATACATTCCAAAGGTTAAGCTTGATGAGGCAGCAGACTTTGTCAAAACACTCGGGGAGTCGTTGGTCGATTCAGAACGGATTTTGCCCGGCGGTTATCTATATATGACGGACGTCCTCGGAAAGCCATCAGTGTTAACAAAGGCCGGGAAGATTTTTGCTTCAGCTTTTTCGGACAGGGAAATCGATGTCGTGATGACGGTCGCCACGAAAGGCATTCCGCTGGCATATGCCGTAGCGAGTTATTTGGATGTGCCGACGGTCATCGTCAGGAAGGACAACAAGGTTACGGAAGGGTCAACGGTCAGCATCAATTATGTTTCAGGTTCATCCAACCGCATTCAGACGATGTCGCTTGCAAAACGCAGCTTGAAAACGGGTTCGCACGTGTTGATCATCGATGATTTTATGAAAGCGGGCGGTACGATCAATGGCATGATCAATCTGCTGGATGAATTCAACGCTCATGTTGCAGGCATCGGCGTTCTTGTTGAAGCCCAGGGGGTGCAGGAGCGGCTTGTTGATGAGTATATGTCGCTTCTTACCCTTTCAGAAATCGATATAAAGGAAAAAAACGTAGAAATACAAAACGGAAATTTTCCGCGATTTTTTGAAGAAAATCAATAAAGAATGGGGAGATTGAGAATGGCAAAGGTTGTTCAGACAAAGGAAGCTCCGGAAGCAATCGGACCATATTCACAGGGGATTATCGTCAATAATATGTTTTACAGTTCAGGGCAAATTCCTCTGACCCCGGCGGGTGAAATGGTCGATGGAGACATCACGGAACAGACGCATCAGGTGTTCCGCAATTTAAAAGCCGTTCTGAAAGAAGCGGGCGCTTCGCTTGAAACCGTCGTGAAAGCGACCGTGTTTTTGGCTGACATGAATCAATTTGCCGAGGTTAATGAGGTCTACGGCCAGTATTTCGCTGAACATAAACCGGCGAGATCATGTGTGGAGGTTGCGCGTCTCCCGAAAGATGCATTGGTTGAAATTGAAGTCATCGCACTCGTGAAATAGATGAATCGTTAAAAGGTGGTTTTGGCTGACAAAACCATCTTTTTTTGTTGGAATTTTTGACAATTCAGTGTGTTTTTATCCCAATATTACAAAAATATTTTAGGGTTATGCAGGAAAACAAAAAAAACCGTTGAATAATTACACTAATGTTTTTATATTGGGAAAAGGTGGTGAACTACTGTGGAAGTTACCGACGTAAGATTACGCCGCGTGAATACCGATGGTCGCATGAGAGCGATTGCATCCATCACGCTGGATCACGAATTTGTAGTGCATGACATTCGTGTAATTGATGGAAACAATGGTCTTTTCGTTGCGATGCCAAGTAAGCGTACACCTGATGGAGAGTTTCGTGATATCGCTCATCCAATCAACTCAAGCACCCGCGGAAAAATTCAGGACGCGGTGTTAAATGAATATCATCGTTTGGGTGACGTTGAGGAAATAGAATATGAAGAAGCGGGAGCTTCTTAAAAAAGAAGGGCTTATAGAAAGCCCTTTTTGTTTTGCAAAAAATGATGATATGATAATAAAATGACAATATATGGTTTATCCGTGCATATATCAGTAAATGGGTGAAAATGAAGCCCGGGCAGCTTAGTTCACTAAAAGAACAGAGACTTAGCCGAAAGATATGATCCCATAAATATCCCAGAAAGTCTAAAATTTGTCGTCTTGATTTGCTGATTTCCTTTTTTGGCTTGCTTGAAATCAGCTCATATTTAGGATATATTTTTCTATGGATAATAGGGATAATGGAGGCCAATACATGGATAAGCGGTTTGCAGTTGTATTAGCAGCTGGTCAAGGAACGAGAATGAAATCAAAGTTATATAAAGTGCTTCATCCTGTTTGCGGAAAGCCGATGGTCGAACATGTTGTCGATGAAGCCCGCAAGCTGTCATTGGAAAAGTTGGTTACAATTGTCGGACATGGTGCAGAAGATGTCAAAAAACAGCTCGGGGAAAAGAGTGAATATGCTCTTCAAGCTGAACAGCTCGGTACGGCACATGCTGTCAAGCAAGCTAAATCGATTCTTGCAGGCGAAAAAGGAACGACGATCGTCATTTGCGGAGATACTCCGCTTTTAACAGCGGAAACAATGGAAGCCATGCTCCGTGAGCATCAGGAGAAAGCAGCCAAGGTTACGATTTTAACAGCACTTGCGGAAGATCCGACAGGCTATGGACGCATCATACGCAACGAAAGCGGCGATGTTGCAAAAATTGTCGAACATAAAGACGCAACAGCTGAGGAACGCCTTGTCAAAGAAATCAACACAGGAACCTACTGCTTTGATAATGAAGCTCTTTTCCAGACGATCGAGCAGGTGTCCAATGATAATGTCCAAGGGGAATATTATCTTCCTGATGTGATTGAAATCTTGAAAAATCAAGGGGAGACTGTTGCCGCTTATCAGACTGATAACTTCCAAGAAACGCTCGGAGTCAATGACAGGGTAGCTCTGTCTCAAGCTGAAGCTTATATGAAGCAGCGCATCAACAAACGCCATATGCAAAATGGCGTCAGCTTAATCGATCCAGCCAACACATACATTTCACCGGAAGCCGTCATCGGCCGGGATACCGTGATTTATCCTGGAACGGTGATCAAGGGCAGAGTTGTCATCGGTGAAGACACGATGATCGGACAAAACAGCGAGCTGGAAAACTGTACGATCGGGAGCCGGACCGTTATTAAACAGTCCGTTGTCGTGGACAGCGAAGTCGGCGACGATGTGACGATCGGGCCGTTTGCTCATATCAGACCTGACTCTAAAATCGGCAATGAAGTAAGAATCGGCAATTTCGTAGAAGTGAAAAAGTCGCAATTCGGAGATCGCAGCAAAGCATCTCATTTAAGTTACATAGGGGACGCGGAAATTGGATCGGATGTCAATCTCGGCTGCGGTTCGATTACCGTTAATTATGACGGGAAAAATAAGTTTAAAACGAAAATTGAGGACGGAGCTTTTGTTGGCTGCAACTCCAACTTGGTTGCTCCTGTAACAATCGGCGAGGGCGCTTACGTAGCGGCGGGTTCAACAATTACCGATGATGTACCCGGCCGGGCTTTGTCTATTGCAAGGGCAAGACAAGTCAACAAAGAAGACTACGTTGAGAACATACACAAAAAATAATCCTAAATCGGAGGTTTACCATGTCTAAATATGAAGACGACAATTTGAAGATTTTTTCTTTAAACTCAAATCCGGGTCTTGCGAAGGAAATCGCGGATAGCGTCGGAGTTGAGCTTGGAAAGAGTTCTGTTAAACGCTTTAGCGACGGTGAGGTTCAAATCAATATCGAAGAAAGCATCCGCGGCTGCGACTGCTATGTCATCCAATCGACAAGCGCGCCGGTGAACGAGCACATCATGGAGCTTTTGATCATGGTGGATGCGCTGAAACGCGCTTCGGCGAAAACGATTAATATCGTGATGCCTTATTACGGCTATGCCCGTCAGGACCGTAAAGCCCGTTCCCGCGAGCCGATTACCGCAAAACTCGTGGCCAACCTGCTTGAAACAGCCGGCGCTACCCGGGTGATCGCTCTTGACCTGCACGCTCCGCAAATTCAAGGTTTCTTCGATATCCCGATCGACCATTTAATGGGTGTTCCGATTTTAGGAAATTATTTTGAAGAGAAAAATTTCAAGGATGTCGTGATCGTGTCTCCTGACCACGGCGGTGTGACACGTGCCCGCAAATTGGCGGACCGCTTGAAAGCGCCGATTGCGATTATCGACAAACGCCGACCTAAGCCGAATGTAGCCGAGGTTATGAATATCATCGGACATATTGAAGGAAAAACAGCCATTTTAATCGATGATATTATCGATACTGCAGGAACGATTACGCTTGCGGCCAATGCGCTCGTCGAAAGCGGCGCAGAGGAAGTGTATGCATGCTGTACACATCCGGTTCTTTCCGGTCCGGCGATCGAAAGAATCGACAATTCCAAAATTAAAGAGCTCGTTGTGACCAACAGCATTGAGCTTCCTGAAGAAAAGAAAATTGCGAAGTTTAAACAGCTTTCTGTCGCGCCGCTGTTGGCGGAAGCGATTATTCGTGTGCATGAAAAACAATCTGTCAGCTTCCTGTTCGATTAATTTGCTCATTCTGGTTTAAAGTTTTGTCGTTATGGGTATGGTTTTAGAAAGACCAATCTAACGATAGGATGGTGCTGAATATGGCAATTTTAAAAGCGGAAGAAAGAACGGATTCCAGACGGTCTTCTTTAAGAAGAATTCGGCAATCCGGGTATGTGCCGGGTGTCATTTACGGAAGAAATCTGGAGAACAAATCCGTAGCGTTAGACAGTATCGAGCTTTTAAAAATCTTGCGCGCTGAGGGCAAAAATACGATTATCAACTTGGATATAAACGGTGATCAGCACTCTGTTATGGTGACTGAGCTGCAGACGGATCCGTTAAAAGATTCAATCGTCCATGCCGATTTTAAAGTGGTTGATATGGAAGCGGAAATGGAGGCGACGGTCCCTGTAAACCTTACGGGTGAAGCAGAGGGCATCAAACAGGGCGGTGTTCTTCAGCAGCCGCTTTACGAGCTGTCTGTCACAGCAAAGCCGAAGAACATTCCGCAAACGATCGACGTCGATATTTCCAGTCTCGAAGTCAACGATGTTCTAACCGTCGGCGATATTCCGTCCAAAGGTGATTATTCATACAACCATGAGCCTGATGAAGTTGTTGCATCCATTCTTCCTCCTCAAAAGCAGGAAGAAACGGAAGCCGAATCAGCCGCACAAGACGTTGAGGAACCAGAAAAAGGCACTGAAGAGGAAAAAGAAGAATAAATACGTAAGACGTAATCCTCCCGCGGTTACGTCTTTTGTGCTAGAATGAGGGGAAATTAGGATGCTCCCCCTCGGTATGCTGAGGCAGGGTTTTGCTTAAGGGAGGATATAGAATAATGCTTGTGTTTGCAGGATTGGGCAATCCGGGTAAAACATATGAAAATACGAGACACAATGTAGGTTTTATGACGATCGACGAGCTCTCAAAAGAGTGGAGCATTCCGCTTGATAAAACAAAGTTCAACGGTCAATACGGAATTGGATTTGTTTCCGGCAAAAAGGTTCTACTTGTTAAGCCGCTTACATATATGAACTTATCGGGAGAATGCTTGAGGCCGCTTCTGGATTATTACGAAATCCCTGTTGAGAACATGAAGGTGATCTATGATGATTTGGATCTTCCGACCGGAAAAATCCGTCTGAGGACAAAAGGAAGCGCAGGAGGCCATAACGGCATCAAATCGATGATTCAGCATCTGGGAACAGCGGAGTTTAACCGGATCAGAATCGGAATCGGCCGTCCGGTCAACGGCATGAAAATCGTCGACTATGTGCTTGGCGCTTTTACAGATGAAGAAGAGCCGGCGATACAAGAGGCCGTCAAACAATCGGCCAAGGCCTGTGAAGCTTCTTTGGAAAAACCTTTTTTAGAAGTCATGAATGAATTTAATGCAAAGGTATAAGCGGCACGGGATCAGAACATACTAGTCGTAAAAAGACTGGCTATGGGAGGTTCCTTTATGGCTTTGCATTATTACTGCCGCCATTGCGGCGTAAAAGTAGGAAGTCTTGATCATTCTTATGTCAATAGCGCGCAATTGGGCTTTGACCACTTAACAAATGAGGAAAGAAACGATATGATTTCTTATAAGGATAATGGGGATTTACACATCAGGACGATATGTGAAGATTGCCAGGAAGCGCTGGAACGAAATCCGGATTATCATCAATATCAGTCATTTATTCAATAAAAAAGCTTTGGTGTAGAGACTAGACCAAAGCATTTTTCTATTTGAGGAAGAGAGGAGGGGCTCATTTGAACAATATTCAATCATACATTACAGAAAGCGATGATTTTAAATCCATCGTCAACGGTTTAAACGAAGGGCTGAAGGAGCAGCTGCTTGCGGGGCTCTCCGGATCAGCCCGGTCGCTGTTTACAGCCGCTCTTTCAAAAGAATCTGGACGGCCGTTGTTTTTAATTACACATAACCTTTATCAGGCTCAAAAAATTACAGATGATTTAACAGGGCTGATAAAAGATCAGCCTGTCCTTTTGTATCCTGTAAATGAGTTGATTTCGTCCGAGATAGCGGTTGCAAGCCCTGAGCTGCGCTCGCAAAGGCTCGATGTTTTAAATAGGCTGGCAAGCGGAGAATCTCCGATCATAGTTGCTCCCGCTGCAGCCGTGAGAAGAATGCTGCCCCCTGTGGAAGTATGGAGAAATAGTCAGGTTCACCTTGAAACCGGAAGGGAAATCGACCCGGAAAAGCTGATTCAGACGCTGGTTCAAATCGGATATGAGCGTACGGATATGGTCGCGGCTCCAGGCGAGTTCAGTATTCGCGGGGGCATTATCGATGTCTACTCATTGACTGAGGAAAACCCGATCCGCATTGAACTGTTTGACACCGAGATCGATTCGATTCGCATTTTTAATACGGATGATCAACGGTCTCTTGAGACGCGCGAGCAAGTGAAGATCGGTCCGGCCAAGGAGCTGATCGTCCGGGATGAAGACCGGAAAAGAGCGCTTGAACAAATAGAAAAAGGTCTTGCCGACAGCCTCAAGAAACTGAAGCTTGATAAACAGAAAGAAATCCTCCATCAAAATATAGAAGAGGATAAAGAGAGGCTGGCGGAAGGAAACATTGGCCAGGAAATGGTCAAATACCTTTCTTATTTCTATGAGAAGCCTGCTAGTTTGCTAGATTATTTTCCAAACCATACTTTGCTGATATTGGATGAAATCAGCCGTATTCATGAAATGGAAGATCAGCTGCAAAAAGAAGAAGCTGAATGGATGACGAGTCTTCTCGAAGAGGGCAATATTCTTCATGATATATCGATGTCATTCCCTTTTCATCAACTCATTTCGAAACAGTCTCGCCCGATTTTATACTATTCGCTGTTTTTAAGGCATGTTCAGCATACAAGTCCGCAAAACATCGTGAATGTATCAAGCAAACAAATGCAGAACTTTCACGGACAGATGAATGTGCTCAAAAATGAAATTGAACGGTTCAGGAAATCCAAGTATACGACGGTTTTTCTCGGGGACAGCCAGGAACGCGTTGACAAGCTTGCTTCTGTTCTATCGGATTATGAAATAGAAGCTGCCCAAGCCGACCGTAATACAGGCCTTGCCCAAGGCCAAATTTACGTTATGGAGGGCAGCCTTCAATCGGGCTTCGAGCTCCCGCTGATGAAGCTGGCCGTCATCACCGAAGAAGAGCTGTTTAAAAAGCGCGTAAAAAAGCAGGCGCGCAAGCAAAAACTGACCAATGCAGAAAGAATCAAAAGCTACTCAGAATTGCAGGTCGGTGATTATGTCGTCCACGTCAATCATGGAATCGGAAAATACTTAGGCATCGAAACACTGGAAATCAACGGCATCCACAAGGATTACCTCAATATTCATTACCAGGGAAGCGATAAGCTGTACGTGCCCGTTGACCAGATTGACCAGGTCCAAAAATATGTCGGTTCAGAAGGAAAAGAACCGAAGCTGTATAAACTGGGAGGAAGCGAATGGAAGCGGGTCAAGAAAAAGGTTGAAACCTCTGTTCAGGATATCGCCGATGACTTGATTAAGCTCTATGCCGAAAGGGAAGCAAGCAAAGGGTATGCATTTTCTCCCGATCATGAAATGCAGCGCGAATTTGAAGCTGCTTTTCCATACCAGGAAACAGAGGATCAGCTGAGATCGATTCATGAAATTAAAAAAGATATGGAGAAACCGCGTCCAATGGATCGTCTGCTTTGCGGCGATGTCGGATACGGCAAGACAGAGGTGGCGATACGAGCTGCATTTAAAGCGATTGCTGACGGAAAACAGGTCGCGCTCCTTGTTCCGACGACGATTTTGGCTCAGCAGCATTATGAGACGATACAGGAGCGCTTCCAGGACTACCCGATTAACATCGGTCTGCTCAGCCGCTTCCGCACGAGAAAGGAAGCGAATGAAACGATTAAAGGCTTGAAAAACGGCACGATTGATATTGTCATCGGAACCCATCGGCTTTTGTCAAAGGATGTTGTATACAAAGATCTGGGCTTGCTTATTATCGATGAAGAACAAAGGTTCGGTGTGACACACAAGGAAAAGATTAAACGCATTAAAGCGAATGTCGACGTCTTGACGTTGACGGCGACTCCGATACCGCGAACCCTTCATATGTCCATGCTCGGTGTCAGGGATTTGTCAGTCATTGAAACTCCGCCGGAAAATCGCTTTCCTGTGCAGACGTATGTTGTCGAATACAACGGAGCACTGGTGAGAGAAGCGATTGAACGGGAGCTGGCCAGAGGCGGCCAGGTGTACTTCCTATACAACCGGGTAGAGGACATTGAAAGAAAAGCCGAAGAAATTTCAATGCTTGTGCCTGATGCCAAGGTGACGTATGCTCATGGGAAAATGACGGAAAACGAGCTTGAATCCGTCATGTTGAACTTTTTAGAAGGAGAATCGGATGTTCTTGTCAGTACGACGATTATTGAGACGGGCGTTGATATTCCAAACGTCAATACGTTGATCGTGTTTGATGCCGACAAAATGGGACTTTCCCAGCTGTATCAGCTGAGGGGCCGCGTCGGACGCTCCAATCGGGTGGCGTACGCCTATTTTACGTACCGCAAAGACAAAGTCCTCACGGAAGTGGCGGAAAAAAGGCTTCAGGCTATTAAAGAGTTCACAGAACTGGGGTCAGGGTTTAAAATCGCGATGCGCGACTTGACGATTCGCGGCGCCGGAAACCTTCTGGGTGCACAGCAGCACGGGTTTATCGATTCCGTCGGTTTTGATTTATATTCACAAATGCTCAAGGAAGCGATTGAAGCGCGCAAGGGTGATGTGCCGCAGGTTGAAAAATTTGAGCCGGAAATCGATTTGGAGATTGACGCGTATATTCCGCAAACCTATGTCACCGACGGGAAACAAAAAATAGATATGTATAAACGGTTCAGGTCCGTCGCGACAATTGAAGAAAAGAGCGAGCTTCAGGATGAGATGATCGATCGCTTCGGCGAATACCCGAAAGAAGTCGAGTACTTATTTGCCATCGCAGAAATGAAGGTATATGCGATCAGAGAGCGAGTAGAGCTGATCAAGCAGGATAAGGGCGCCGTCATGCTGACGATTGATGAACAGGCAAGCTCTGCCATCGATGGACAAAAGCTGTTTGAGCTCGGCAGCAAATATGGCAGACAGATCGGCCTCGGAATGGAAGGGAAAAAACTAAAAATCTCGATTCAAATTAAAAACCGGAAGCCGGAAGAATGGCTGGAGACGCTTCTTGAGATTTTGAAAGGCTTGCAAGACGTCAAAAAACAAACAATCGCTTCATCGTAAAATTTTGCTGTTTCTCACGTATATTACATTTGATGTGAAGGATACTAAAATCAATCAAGAGTGGAGAGTGTTTCAAGGACACAGCTCTGTTACATCCACCAGATATATCATCAAATGAAAGAGAGGCAGCAGAGATGAAAGCAACTGGTATCGTACGTCGGATTGATGATTTAGGCCGGGTCGTAATCCCGAAGGAAATCCGAAGAACCTTGCGCATTCGCGAGGGGGACCCATTGGAAATATTTGTGGATCGGGACGGGGAGGTTATTTTAAAAAAATATTCTCCCATCAGCGAGCTTGGTGATTTCGCCAAGGAATATGCGGACGCGCTTTATGACAGTTTAGGGCATTCCGTGCTGATTTGCGACCGGGATGTGTATATCGCGGTTTCCGGAAGCTCTAAAAAAGACTACTTAAATAAATCGATCAGCGATCTGGTAGAAAAAGCGATGGATCAGCGCAACTCTGTATTGGACGGGGATGCGAAGACCATCCAGCTGATTGACGGCATTGACGAAGAAGTCGCTTCTTATACGGTTGGACCGATTGTTGCAAACGGCGATCCGATCGGAGCCGTCGTAATTTTTTCGAAAGACCAGTCGATTGGTGAAGTCGAACATAAAGCAGTCGAAACGGCGGCCGGTTTTCTGGCTCGTCAAATGGAACAATAGGTCTCATTCCTTTTATTTTGACATTCCTGCTCCCTCTAAAGCAGGAATGTCGAACCCGCTTGCGATGATGGAACAGCACCCTTTTTGGGCTGTTCTTTTTTTAGTTGAGGAGTTTAAAGCGCGGGAACCGGCTCTCTATATGGTATAATAAGCACGTTTCGTGCGCTTTTTTATAAGGTGAGCGCATTGAAAGGAGCTTGCAAAATGGGCTTTTTCAACAGCCGAGGACGGCTGCTTTGGCAAGGTGCCTTTGTGCTGTCATTGGCGGGGATTTTATCAAAAATATTAAGCGCTGTATATAGAGTGCCTTTTCAAAATATTGTGGGAGATGTCGGTTTTTATATTTTTCAGCAGGTGTATCCGATGATTGGGATCTCTGTGCTGCTAGCGACATCAGGCTTTCCGGTCATCATTTCAAAGCTTTTGAATGACTATGGACCGGAAGGCCGCGGGAAAATCCTCCGGGTGTCCATGCTGTTTGTGTCTGGTGTCGGCCTTGTCTTTTTTCTGCTGCTGTTTGTCGGAGCGGAGTCGATCGCAGGCCTGATGGGGGATGCGGAACTTGGTCCGGTTATTCGCGCCGTTTCGTTTTCTTATTTGCTGCTGCCCTTCGTCTCATTTTTCAGAGGCTATTTTCAAGGGAGCGAGCTGATGCTGCCGACGGCATTTTCGCAAATCGGGGAGCAGCTGCTTCGCGTTGCGGCCATCCTTATCCTGACATGGTGGCTGGTAAAGAACGGACACTCGCTATATGAAGCCGGCGCAGGAGCGGCTTTTGGCTCATTGATCGGCGGCCTTGCGGCGTTTTTGATCCTGGCGATATGTTGGACAAAAAGAGAGAGGACCGGAGTCGTTGTCACGGCTAAGGCTGGTGTTGAGACGAAAACCATTGTGAAACAGCTTTGTCTTTACACGGCAACGATCTGCGCTGCCAGCCTCATGCTGATTCTGATCCAGCTTGTCGACGCGCTGAATTTATATTCGCTTTTAACCGGGCAGGGAATGGATGAACTCCAGGCGAAACATATAAAAGGTGTATATGACAGAGGACAGCCGCTGCTGCAATTGGGAACTGTCTTTGCTGCCAGTATTGCGACGGCTCTCGTCCCGTCCCTTACGAAAGCGAAAAAACAGCGGGAAAGCGAGGCTGCCCGGGAAAAGGTGCAGTCTTCAATTAAAATCAGCTTTATGATCGGTGCCGGTGCGGCGACAGGCCTCATGTGCATTTTGGAGCCGGTTAATGTCATGCTGTTCAAAAACAGTGAAGGGACGGCTGTCCTGCAAATTTTCAGTATTTCGATTTTTTTTGCATCGGTTGCTATGACGATGACCGCTGTTTTGCAAGGCCTCGGGGACACGTTTTTTCCGGCTGTCTCCGTTTGCAGCGGATTTTTGCTGAAAGCTGTTATGAACTGCGCCCTGATCCCTCCTTTCGGTATATCCGGAGCAGCGTTGGCCACGGTGGTCTCATTTGCGGCTGTCGCCGGGCTCAATCTGATCCAGCTGCGAAGAAAGGGCTGGATTAAGCTGTCTCAATACAGAATCACCGGCATTCTGCTTTCAGCCTTTATCATGTCGGCGGTCTTAGCGGTCTGGCTTTATGTGTTTGAAGCGGTGATCACCCAGTCAAGCAGGTGGCTGTCGGCTGCCGAAAGCCTCAGTGCCGTTTTGATCGGCGGTGCGGTCTATTTATACTGTATATTCAAATTACGCGTGTTTTCAGAGAAAGAACTCGAGCTTGTGCCTTTTGGAAGCAAGCTCCTTACATTCAAACGAGAAAGGGGCGGCAGGAATGGCTCGTAAAATAACAGTTGTCGGTCTCGGGGCAGGCGATATGACCCAATTAACCCTCGGCGTCTACAAGCGTCTTACACAGGCTGAGGTTTTATATGTCCGGACGAAGGACCATCCATTAATAGAAGAGCTGAGAAAAGAAATTCCGACCATTCATTTTTTTGATGAGGTCTATGAAAAGCATGATCAATTTGATGAGGTTTACGATGAAATCGTTGCAAGGCTTTTTCGCGAGGCAGAGGAGCGGGATGTGCTTTACGCCGTGCCGGGCCACCCGTTCGTAGCGGAAAAAACGGTGCAGCTGTTGCTTGAAAGACAGCATATGCACTATACAGAAGTAGAGGTGGAGGGAGGCCACAGCTTTCTTGACGCGACATTTAACGCCTTGGAGATCGATCCGATTGAAGGCTTTCAATTTGTAGATGCCGTCCAGTTCTCCGCAGACGAAGTCGAACTTCGCCATCATCTCATTATTTGTCAGGTCTATGATCAGATAACCGCTTCAGAAGTGAAGCTGACATTGATGGAAAAGCTGCCTGACGACTATGAGGTCGTGATCGTAACAGCAGCGGGCAGCAGCATGGAAGAGGTCAGGAAAGTGCCTCTTTATGAGCTGGACAGGAGCCTTGGCATCAATAACTTGACAAGCGTCTACGTCCCGCCTGTTAAAGATGACGCGATACTTTATCAGGAGTTTTCGATGTTCCGCCGTGTTATCAGGGAGCTGCGCGGGCCGAACGGCTGCCCTTGGGATCAGAAACAAACCCATCAATCACTGAAGAAATACTTGATAGAAGAGTGCTATGAAGTGCTGGAAGCCATCGATGAAGACGATCCGGATCATCTTGTTGAAGAGCTTGGCGATGTCCTGCTGCAAATCCTTCTGCATGCGCAGATCGGCGAGGACGAAGGCTTTTTTGCAATTGATGACGTGATACGCGGAGTCACCGAGAAGATGATCAGAAGGCATCCGCATGTCTTTGGAGACGTTGCCGTTCGCGATGAGGCGGACGTCATGGCAAACTGGGAAGAGATCAAGAAGCGGGAAAAACAGACCGGTGAGACATCGCTCCTTGGTGACATTCCGAAGCCGCTGCCTGCTCTGGCAAAGGCGAACAAGCTTCAAAAAAAAGCTGCCAAAACCGGATTTGACTGGTCAGACGTTGAGGATATGTGGGATAAGGTTCAAGAAGAAATAAAAGAGTTTTCGCTTGAAATCTCCGAAGCTGAACCGAACAGTAAAAAAATAAAGGAAGAATTCGGTGATCTTTTATTTGCTCTTGTCAATATCGGCCGTTACTACAAAATTGAACCAGAAGAGGCACTGACGATGACGAATGCCAAATTTTACAGGCGGTTCACGTATATTGAACAAGAAGCGAAGCGCGCCGGGAAAGACCTTGAAAGCATGACGCTTGAGGAAATGGATGAACTTTGGAATGAAGCGAAAGAATTGGAAAGGGGAAACTGAACGATGAGACTTGATAAATTTCTAAAAGTATCAAGATTGATTAAAAGAAGAACACTGGCCAAGGAGGTAGCGGATCAGGGAAGGATCTCGATCAACGGACAGCAGGCAAAAGCAAGCTCTGTCGTCAAAGCGGGAGACGAGCTTGAAGTGCGTTTCGGCCAAAAGCTTGTCACGGTCAAAGTTAACGAATTGAAGGACACGACAAAAAAAGAAGAGGCGGCCAATATGTACACCGTGCTGAAAGAAGAGAAACTCGGAGGAGAATAGGCTTGTTCTAAAAAAATCTCCCGACTCATACAATGCAGTAACGAATCTTAGTATGAGGATATGGGGGATGAATAGATGAGCTTATATTATGATCAGCACAACCCTTCCGGCGGGTCATCTGGTCCTGAACATAATGTGATGATGAAGGGCCGCAAGCTGTTGGACATTTCCGGCGTCAAACAAGTCGAGAGCTTTGACAATGAGGAATTTTTGCTGGAAACCGTCATGGGTATGCTGGCGGTCAGAGGCGAAAATCTGCAGATGAAAAATCTGGATGTGGAAAAAGGCGTTGTCTCCATTAAAGGAAGAGTGCTTGATCTCGTCTATTTGGATGAGCAGCAGGGGGAGAAAGCTAAAGGTTTTTTTAGCAAGTTGTTTAAATGACGCTGACCACCCAGTTTTATACGATGCTGGCCATGGCCGGAATGGGGGCATGGCTGGGTGCTTCCCTTGATACCTACAAACGATTTGTGCTTCGCGCAAAAACCGCCAGACTGCTCTTATTTATCCATGATCTATTGTTTTGGATGGTACAAGGTCTCCTTTTTTTCTACGTCTTGCTCAGCGTAAATGAAGGAGAGTTTAGAATCTATATCTTTTTGGCGGTCTTGCTGGGATTTGCCGCTTACCAAAGCCTTTTTAAACATATCTACAATCAAATGCTGGAATGGATGATCTCTTTTTTCGTTTTCATTTGCCGAACCGCGGCAAAAATGATGCGGATGATGATATTCCGCCCTGTCGTGTGGGCACTTCAGGCCATTTTGGCTATCATTTTGTTTACATTGAAAAATATCTATGTTCTTTTTCGATTTTTTGCGTTATGTTTATATAAGATCTTAAAATTTGCAGGCTACCCGTTTTACTTCTTAATATACCAATGCTACAAGCTGCTACCCGCCCGTATTCAGAGGCTGCTGAAACGCTTTTTTCAATCCGGAGCAGGATTTTTCAAAAAGGGAAAGAAACTATTCATAACAATTAAAACGAAATTATTGAAAAAGTGAAGGGAGGCCGTCTGGAATTGAACGATTCTAGAAAACGCAATATTTCTCAGATTCAAAATGAATATAAAGAGCAGATGGAACGGAAACAGCAGCATCTCAAAAGAAAGAGACGCGGTCTTTACAGACGGTTGACGGTATTTGGGGCCGTCGTGCTGCTTACGGCGATTGTGCTGGTCAGCTCAATGTGGACGCAATCCTCTGACATAAGCGCAAAAGAAGAGAAGAAAGAAGAACTCTTGAAAAAGCTGGATAAGCTGGAAGCAAAAAAATCGGATTTGCAAGATGAGATCGTCAAATTGAAGGACAAGGATTACGTTGCCGAGCTTGCCAGAAAGGATTATTACCTGTCAAAGGACGGGGAAATCATCTTCAAGTTTGACAAGAAGAGCAAGTAGCCTTGTTGACACTTATTTTTTTCTTTATGTATAATTAAAGAAATGATCTTTTTTAAGTCTAAGGAGGAGCACTTTTTTTATGTCGATTGAAGTTGGCAGCAAGTTGCAAGGGAAAGTAACAGGTATTACAAATTTCGGAGCGTTTGTTGAATTGCCTGGAGGATCAACAGGTCTCGTTCATATTAGTGAAGTAGCCGATAATTATGTGAAGGATATTAATGATCATCTGAAAGTCGGTGATCAAGTCCAAGTCAAGGTCATCAATGTTGAAAAAGATGGAAAAATCGGCTTGTCCATCAAAAAGGCTGTAGACCGTCCTCAATCAAGACCCAGAAATGATTTCCGCTCTAAAGAAACGTTTGAACAGAAAATGTCTAAGTTCTTAAAAGATAGTGAAGACCGTTTATCATCTCTTAAACGCAACACGGAATCAAAACGTGGAGGGCGCGGAGCAAGAAGAGGTTAACTTGCTGCTTTCTATATATACGAAAGGCATTCGTCTTATCCCAACGGATGCCTTTTTATTTTCTCGAAAATTTTATTTAAAAATCTATTGACGGACTGAACAATCCTTTGTATTATAGAACTTGTGCGTTAAAAGAACGCGAAATGATAAACATGGCGGTGTAGCTCAGCTGGCTAGAGCGTACGGTTCATACCCGTGAGGTCGGGGGTTCGATCCCCTCCGCCGCTACTTTGATATGGCCCGTTGGTCAAGTGGTTAAGACACCGCCCTTTCACGGCGGTAACACGGGTTCGAATCCCGTACGGGTCATCCGCAAAACCGGTTTCTTATGAAGCCGGTTTTTTGTTTTGCCCAAAACTGCAAAATTGCGAGAAAAGACTCGACTTATCATGAGCGATTGAAGCTTTCTACAAAAAGCGTCGAAGAGTTCTTTGGAATCGTTACCTTCTTTTGACAAAATCCTGTTTCATCTTTCGTTATAATGGCAAGCAACGAATAAACCAGTGGGGGATGAGATCATGGAAAAAGCGGAAAGAAGAGTGAACAGCCCAATTGCAGGACCATTTGTACAGAAGATCCATTCATGGTATGCCAGCATGGCGAAGCTGATGATGCAGCATTTGTATTCGCTCTTTTTCTATAAAGGGTTCATTTATATGATCATCGGTTTTTTATTGGGACGAGCCTTCATTTTGTCGGAGGTGATTCCATTTGCCCTTCCATTTTTCGGAGCGATGCTGTTGATTAAAAAAGATAAAGCCTTCTTGGCCTGTCTGGCGCTGCTTGCGGGAGCTTTGAGCATTTCACCGCAGCATGCACTGTTTATCCTTGCCGCACTCGTTACATTTGCCATATGTTCAAAAATGACTTCTTTTATTATAAAAGATCCGGTCAGGACGCTGCCTGTCGTCGTTTTTTTGGCAATGGCGCTGGCGAGATGCGGGTTTGTTTATGCTCAGCACGGAACGGTGTCAAACTATCACTACATTATGGCTTTTGTCGAAGCAGGGCTGTCCTTTATTTTGACCTTGATTTTTTTGCAAAGCCTGCCGATCGTGACATCAAAGCGGGCCAAACAATCTTTGAAAATTGAGGAAATCATCTGCTTTATGATATTAATTGCATCCGTTCTCACCGGATTAACGGGTGTTTCATTCCAAGGCATGCAGGCTGAACTGATATTGGCCCGGTATGTCGTGCTGGCCTTCGCGTTTATCGGCGGCGCCAGCATCGGCTGTACGGTCGGGGTTGTGACTGGATTGATTCTCAGCCTCTCCAATATCGGCAATCTATATCAGATGAGCCTGCTGGCTTTTTCAGGCCTTCTCGGCGGTCTGTTAAAAGAAGGAAAAAAAGTAGGCGCCGCGGTCGGCCTGCTGATCGGATCATTGCTGATTTCTCTTTATGGAGAAGGTTCGGCTGAACTTGTGCCGACATTGTATGAATCCTTAATAGCGATCGGTTTGTTTCTGTTAACACCGCAGTCCATCACGAAAAAAGTGGCCAAATATATCCCCGGAACGGTCGAACATGCCCAGGAGCAGCAGCAATATGCAAGAAAAATCCGGGATGTCACCGCCCAAAAAGTTGATCAATTTTCAAATGTGTTTCATGCTTTGTCAGAAAGCTTTGCCACATTTTATCATTCCGTTCCTGACGAAGAAGGGAAGGAAAAAGAAATCGATCTGTTTTTAAGCAAGGTGACTGAACACTCCTGTCAATCTTGTTATAAGAAAAACAAGTGCTGGGTACAGAACTTTGATAAAACATATGATTTGATGACGCGGGTTATGCAGGAAACAGAAGAAAAGCAATACTATCAAAACCGCAAGCTGAAAAAAGAATTCAATCAGCACTGTTCTAAATCGAAACAGGTTGAAGCGCTGATCGAGGACGAGCTTACACACTTCAGAGCAGATCAGACGTTAAAGCAAAAGGTCCATGACAGCAGACGTCTCGTAGCGGAGCAGCTCCTCGGCGTATCCCAGGTCATGGCCGACTTTTCTCGGGAAATAAAAAGGGAGAGGGAGCAGCACTTTATCCAGGAAGAGCAAATTCGCGAAGCGCTGCAGCATTTCGGCATCGAAATTCAGCAGGTTGAAATCTACAGTCTTGATCAAGGAAATATCGATATCGAAATGAGCATCCCATATTGCAACGGGCATGGGGAGTGTGAAAAAATCATTGCCCCGATGTTGTCTGATATTTTGGAGGAGCAGATCATCGTTAAGGCTGAGCAATGTGCCGGACACCCGAACGGCTACTGCCACGTCGCTTTCGGATCGGCGAAATCCTACCGTGTGTCGACGGGGGCGGCCCATGCAGCCAAAGGCGGCGGCCTCGTCTCCGGCGACAGCTATAATATGATGGAGCTTGGCGCAGGCAAATACGCCGCCGCCATCAGCGACGGCATGGGCAACGGAGCCAGGGCTCATTTTGAAAGCAATGAAACGATCAAACTGCTTGAAAAAATTCTCCAGTCAGGCATTGATGAAAAGGTTGCGATCAAAACGATCAACAGCATCCTTTCATTAAGAACAACAGATGAGATTTACTCAACGCTTGATCTGTCCATCATTGATTTACAGGATGCGAGCTGCAAATTTTTAAAAATCGGTTCGACCCCAAGCTTTATTAAGAGGTCAGATCAAATCATCAAAGTCCAGGCCAGCAATTTGCCGATCGGCATCATCACCGAATTTGACGTCGATGTTGTCAGCGAGCAATTAAAAGCGGGAGATCTCCTGATTATGATGAGCGACGGAATTTTTGAAGGGCCGAGACATGTGGAAAATTACGACCTTTGGATGAAACGGAAGCTGAAATCACTGAAAACAGAGGATCCTCAGGAAATCGCCGACTTGATCATGGAAGAGGTTATTCGGACAAGATCAGGCCTGATTGAGGATGATATGACAGTGCTTGTCATCAAGATCGACCATAATACACCAAAATGGGCTTCCATTCCGGCGCCGGCTTTTTTGCAAAAGAACCAAGAGATTTCATAGCATTCGTATAAATCAAATTTCTTCTGGCGATGATGAAACTAAATCAAGACTCCAGGAGGAATAAAAATCATGAAAAAGGGGCACTTGAATCAAATCCTGCTCATTACAGACGGATGTTCAAACCGCGGTGAAGACCCGCAGGCGATGGCGGCCTTTGCAAAAGAGCAGGGGATCACCGTAAATGTTATTGGGATTATGGAAGAAAATGCGATGGATCAAGAAGCGATGAATGAAGTTGAAGGAATCGCTCTTGCAGGAGGCGGTGTTCATCAGGTGGTCTATGCTTCCCAGCTGTCGCAAACGGTTCAGATGGTGACGAAAAAAGCAATGACACAAACGCTTCAAGGTGTGGTCAACAATGAGCTGAAACAGATTCTCGGAAAGTCTACAGAAATCGATGAACTGCCCCCTGATAAGCGCGGGGAAGTCATGGAAGTCGTTGATGAGCTCGGGGAAACCGTTCATCTACACGTTTTGGTTCTTGTCGACACAAGCGCAAGCATGAATCCAAAGCTCCCGACAGTCAAAGAAGCATTGATCGATCTGTCGATCAGCCTAAACTCAAGAATCGGTGACAACGAATTTGCGATGTTTATATTTCCCGGGAAAAAACAAGAGGTTGAGCTTGTGCTGGATTGGACGCCAAAGTTTGAATCTCTATCCTCAATATTTTCCAAACTGGCGGCGGGAGGCATTACCCCGACAGGCCCGGCAATCAGAGAGGCGATTCAGCATTTTAATAAAATCAGCTCGAGAAGGGGCATGTTAGAAGATGATGAAAGACGCTTCGACGAGTATAGCGGGTAGTTTAAAGCCGGGTTTAAAGGTTGTTGGAAAGTGGAACAATCATTCCTATAAGATCATCAGACAGCTGGGAAAAGGGGCTAATGGCGTTGTGTACCTAGCTGATTCAACTAAAGGACGTGTGGCGCTTAAAGTGAGCGATGACAGTCTGTCCATTACGTCGGAAGTGAATGTTCTGAAATCTTTTTCAAAGGCCCAGGCTAAAGCGATGGGGCCTTCTTTTTTTGATGTGGATGACATGCTGTTGTCCAATACCGGCAAAAAACTCTCATTTTATGTCATGGAATATATCGAGGGGCCCCTTCTTTTACGTTATGTCAGCGAAAAGGGGGAGGAATGGATTCCGGTATTGATCAGTCAGCTTCTATCAAGCTTAGCGATCATCCATCGCGAAGGATGGGTTTTTGGAGATTTAAAACCGGAAAATTTGATCGTGACGGGGCCTCCGGCAAGAATTCGCTGTATTGATGTCGGGGGAACGACAAAAGAAGGCCGGGCGATCAAGGAGTACACGGAGTTTTTTGACAGGGGATATTGGGAATGTGGAACCCGCAAGGCTGAACCATCATATGATTTGTTTTCCGTGGCCATGATTATGGTGAACTGTGTGACTAAAAAAGAATTCAAGAAGTCGGCCAAGCCGACGGATCAGCTTTTGACAGTCATTGACAGTCAGCCGTTTTTATCAAAATATAAAGCGGTTTTGGTTTCAGCTTTAAAAGGAAAGTATAAAACAGCGGATGAAATGAAGACCGACCTGCTCGAGGTGAGCCGTCCGGTTAAGGGACAAAGCAGCAGGCATCAGCCGAGAACCGCCCGCCGTTCGCAGGTGCCGGCCTCAGCGCGAGGCCCGGGTCAACGGGCGCATGCGGCGCCTCAGCAGCGTTCGCGAAGCGGCCGCAGGGTGAGGAAAGCCCGGCAGAAATCCGGCGGTATCTTTGAAACGCTGTTGATCGTCGTCAGTGTCCTTGCCCTTTATTTTGCCTATATCGTTCTGTTCTTTATGTGAAGAACATACAAGGCCGATAGCTCTTCTTTGCAGGGACTGATTGAAAGTGTTAGGATTATTTATATCTTTTGAAAATCACCCTGCTCTAAGTGGGAGGACATTGTGAAAACGATAGAAGATTTCATGAAAAAAAACGATCTGTCTTTTGATGGAACAACGATCATCGTTGGCGTCTCCGGCGGACCTGATTCCATGGCCCTGCTTCACGCCTTGCATCATTCGATTCCCGAAACGGCGACACTTATTGCCGTACATGTCGATCATATGTTCAGGGGCCGGGAGTCTGAGGAAGACATGCGTTTTGTTGAGCAATATTGCAGAGCGGAAGGGATATACTGTGAAGCCCGGCAAATCGGTGTCGGCAAGTATGCTTCTGAAAACAGCCTGAACAAACAGGCGGCCGCAAGAGAGTGCAGATTCCGCTTCTTTAAGGAGCAAATGAATCAGCATCAGGCGGGATTTTTGGCATTGGCACATCATGGAGATGACCAGGTGGAGACGATGCTGATGAAATTGGCGAAGGGCACGGTCGGTTTAGGCCTTGCCGGTATGCAGCCGAAGCGCCGCTTTGAGAGCGGATGGCTGATCAGGCCGTTTCTCGAGCTTGCCAAAGAAGACCTTCTGGCTTACTGCAAGGTGAACCGTGTCCCGTTCAGGACAGATCCGAGCAATGCTGAGGACGACTATACACGAAACCGATTCAGGCATTATGTTCTCCCTTTCTTAAAGAAAGAGTCGGAAGATGTCCATAAACGATTTCAATCGGTCAGTGAATCTCTGGCTGAGGACGAATTATACTTACAGGCATTAACGAAAGATAAAATGAATACAGTTATCACAAGCAAGTCAAGTACCGTTGTAGAAATCAGCGTCCCGCACCTTCTCGATCTCCCTATGCCTTTACAAAGAAGGGGAGTTCAACTAATATTAAACTATCTTTATGAAAACGTTCCATCGGCGTTTTCAGCCCATCATATTAAGTTGTTTCTGGAATGGATTTCAAAAACGGGTCCATCCGGTTCTCTTGATTTTCCAAACGGGCTTAAAGTGGTTAAATCTTATCATACATGTTTGTTTACATTTCAGCGTTTGCAATGTGAAAAAATTTCCTATCACTATGAAATCAGCGGTGCGGAAGACGAAGACCTGATGCTTCCTAACGGATATTCCCTTCATGTGAGCAGACAAGGTGCAGCCCACGTGCCGAAAGGAAATGATGTTTTTGCAGCAAGTTCCAAGCATGTTCATTTCCCCCTTTATGTACGGACAAGGCAAAAAGGAGACAGAATCCAACTTAAAGGGATGAACGGCTCAAAAAAGGTTAAAGATATATTTATTGATGAAAAAGTACCTCTTGCGAAAAGAGACAGCTGGCCCATTGTGACAGACGCGGACGGAAGGATTGTTTGGATACCCGGTCTGAAAAAAACCATTTTTGAGGAACTTGATGTTACAAACAATGATCGCATTGTATTACAATATAGACAGCATGAAAAGTGTAGGGGGCTAGCAAAGAATGAAACAAGATATTGAAAATATCCTGATCTCTGAGGAGGAGATCCAAAAAAAGGTCAAGGAGCTCGGCACCGCATTAACAGATGAATACAGCGGCAAGTTCCCGTTGGCCATCGGCGTGTTAAAGGGAGCCATGCCGTTTATGGCCGATCTTTTAAAGCATATTGATACATATTTGGAAATGGATTTCATGGATGTATCAAGCTATGGCAATTCCACGGTTTCTTCCGGCGAAGTCAAAATCATTAAAGATTTGGATACATCAGTCGAGGGCCGTGACATCTTAATTATTGAAGACATCATCGACAGTGGGCTGACTTTAAGTTATCTTGTGGAGCTTTTCCGGTACCGCAAAGCAAAGTCGATTAAGATTGTAACCCTTCTTGATAAACCGAGCGGACGCAAGGCGGATATCAAAGCGGACTATGTCGGCTTTGAAGTGCCGGACGCATTCGTTGTGGGATACGGTCTTGATTATGCGGAGCGCTACCGCAATCTTCCGTACATCGGAGTTCTCAAGCCGGCGGTTTATGAAAGCTGATTACGAAAGGGATATCTGTTGTATTGGAACGATTTTCTATGATACTATTGAACATAGTTGTGCTTACTGTGGGAGGAGGTAAGGAATGAATCGGGTCTTCCGTAATACCATTTTTTATTTACTTATTTTATTAGTTGTAATCGGAGTTGTGAGCTACTTCCAAACCGCAAATCCGAAAACAGAAAATATGACGTACAGTGACTTTGTTTCAAACCTTGAAAACGGGAAGGTTGAGAATGTTTCCATCCAGCCTGTCAGAGGTGTTTACGAAGTCCGCGGGCAGCTGAATAATTATGAAAAAGACCAATATTTCCTGACCCATGTTCCTGAAGGAAAAGGGGCAGACCAGATTATTGATCAAGTCAAAAAGATGAAGATACAAGTTGAACCTGCACAGGAAACAAGCGGATGGATGACCTTCTTTACCACCATCATCCCTTTTGTAATTATCTTCATTCTTTTCTTCTTCCTGCTTAATCAGGCTCAAGGCGGCGGAAGCCGTGTCATGAACTTCGGTAAAAGCAAGGCTAAGCTATATACAGAAGAAAAGAAACGCGTCAAATTCAAAGATGTGGCAGGAGCGGATGAGGAAAAACAAGAGCTTGTCGAAGTCGTCGAGTTTCTGAAGGATCCCCGCAAATTTGCTGAACTCGGAGCAAGGATTCCGAAAGGTGTGCTTTTGGTCGGACCTCCGGGTACAGGTAAAACGTTGCTTGCGAAAGCTTGTGCCGGTGAAGCTGGCGTGCCTTTCTTCAGCATCAGCGGATCAGACTTCGTGGAAATGTTCGTCGGGGTCGGTGCTTCACGTGTACGCGACCTGTTTGAAAATGCGAAGAAGAATGCGCCGTGTCTGATTTTCATCGATGAGATCGATGCAGTCGGACGTCAGCGTGGTGCGGGTCTAGGCGGCGGCCATGACGAACGGGAGCAGACGCTGAACCAGCTTCTTGTTGAAATGGACGGCTTTAGCGCCAATGAAGGGATCATCATTATTGCCGCGACTAACCGCGCAGACATTTTAGACCCTGCATTGCTTCGTCCGGGACGCTTTGACCGTCAAATTACAGTTGACCGTCCTGATGTAAAAGGCCGTGAAGAAGTGCTTCGCGTCCATGCGAGAAACAAACCGCTTGACGAATCTGTCAACTTGAAATCAATCGCGATGAGAACGCCTGGATTCTCCGGTGCGGATCTTGAGAATCTTTTGAATGAAGCGGCTCTCGTAGCAGCCCGCCATGATAAAAAGAAAATCGATATGCGCGACATCGATGAAGCGACAGACCGCGTCATCGCCGGTCCTGCTAAGAAAAGCAGGGTGATTTCGAAAAAAGAACGCAATATCGTTGCTTATCATGAAGCGGGGCACACCGTCATCGGACTTGTTTTGGACGAAGCGGATATGGTGCACAAAGTAACAATCGTACCCCGCGGCCAAGCCGGCGGATATGCCGTTATGCTTCCTAAGGAAGACCGTTATTTCCAAACAAAACCGGAACTTCTCGATAAAATCGTCGGTCTGCTTGGAGGCCGTGTAGCCGAGGAGATTATATTCGGCGAAGTCAGCACGGGAGCCCATAATGACTTCCAGCGTGCCACCGGCATCGCTAGACGGATGGTTACGGAGTTTGGAATGTCTGAAAAACTCGGTCCACTTCAGTTCGGACAGTCTCAGGGCGGCCAGGTCTTCTTGGGTCGTGACTTCAACAATGATCAAAACTACAGTGACGCGATCGCGTATGAAATTGATAAGGAAATCCAGCGCTTCATCAAAGAATGTTATGAACGTGCGAAAACGATCCTTACCGAAAACCGCGATAAGCTTGAACTGATCGCTCAGACATTGCTGGAAGTCGAAACGCTCGACGCTGAGCAAATCAAGCATTTGACTGAGCACGGAAAACTTCCTGACCGGACCTATGCAGATGATGTTCAGGAGAAAAAAGACGATGTCAAAGTAAACATCAACAAAAGAGATGATGAAGAGAGAAAAGAGGATGACAAAGCGTAATTCCCATCCCTTTTCCCTTCGTTTTAAGAAAACTGCCAAGCGTATGCTATTCGGCAGTTTTCTTATTTTTTTGCCTTTTTAGAGCCGCTTTGGCGAAATCTCTTTCCGCCGGTTTGATTCGTTTACAAAAAGAATCGGCATCGTGTATTGTATGATGGTAGAATGTTTTATGACCAAGTAAGAGAAACTAGTCAAAAGTGGTGATCAGAATGTTACTCGTTATAGATGTGGGAAATACAAACACCGTTCTAGGCATATATCACGACGGGGAGTTAGAATATCACTGGCGGATTGAAACAAGCCGCCACAAAACAGAAGATGAATTCGGCATGCTCCTCAGGTCTTTATTTGATTATGTTGGACTGATGTTTGACCAGATCGAAGGAATTATCATTTCATCAGTTGTACCGCCGATCATGTTTTCCCTTGAAAGAATGTGTACAAAATACTTTCAGATCGAGCCGCAGATCGTCGGGCCCGGTATGAAGACAGGATTGAATATTAAATACGATAATCCGAAAGAAGTCGGAGCTGACCGTATCGTTAATGCAGTGGCGGCGATTCATCTTTACGGAAGTCCGCTGATTGTCGTTGATTTTGGAACCGCTACAACATACTGTTATATCAACGAACGCAAAGAATACATGGGCGGAGCGATCGCGCCGGGCATCACGATCTCGACAGAAGCCCTTTACTCAAGAGCTGCAAAGCTTCCTAGAATTGAAATCGCAAGGCCGGACAACATTGTCGGTAAAAGCACGGTCAGCGCCATGCAATCCGGCATTCTTTACGGGTATGTCGGACAAGTTGAAGGCATTGTCAAACGGATGAAATGGCAGTCGAAACAAAATCCGAAAGTCATTGCGACAGGCGGTCTGGCTTCTTTGATTGCGGATGAGTCCGATTGTATAGATGTTGTCGATCCGTTTCTCACATTAAAGGGACTTGAGCTGATATACGAGCGGAATCGCGTTGAAAGTGTATAGGAGGATGACGATGGACTATTTAGTAAAAGCGATTGCATATGACGGCAAAGTCAGGGCATATGCAGCAAGAACGACAGAAACGATTCATGAAGCACAAAGACGCCACAATACCTGGCCGACCGCTTCCGCCGCTTTAGGAAGAACGATGACGGCGGCCGTGATGCTGGGCGCTATGCTGAAAGGCGAAGACAAGCTGACCGTTAAAATTGAAGGCGGCGGACCGATCGGGGCTATTGTCGCCGATGGAAATGCAAAGGGAGACGTTCGGGGCTATGTGTCCAACCCTCATGTCCATTTTGATTTAAATGAGCATGGAAAGCTTGATGTCAGAAGAGCTGTGGGAACGTCGGGAACGCTCAGCGTTGTAAAGGATCTTGGTTTGCGCGACTTGTTTACCGGTCAAGTCGAAATCGTTTCCGGAGAAATCGGCGATGATTTTACATATTATCTTGTCTCTTCTGAACAAGTCCCTTCCTCGGTGGGCGTTGGTGTGCTCGTCAATCCGGACAATACGATTTTGGCAGCCGGCGGCTTCATCATACAGCTGCTGCCCGGGACTGATGATGAAACCATCACAAAGCTGGAGACTAACTTATCCCAGGTGGAACCGATTTCCAAGCTGATTCAAAAAGGGCTGACCCCTGAGGAAGTATTGAGAACGGTTCTGGGGGAAGAAGCGGAAGTGCTGGAAACCGTTCCAGTCCGCTTTACCTGCAATTGTTCAAAAGAGCGTTTCGCAAGAGGAATTATCGGTCTTGGCAAACAAGAGATTCAAGCCATGATTGATGAAGATGGAAAAGCCGAGGCGCAATGCCATTTTTGCAATGAAACGTATCTGTTTACAAAAGAAGAGCTTGAAGCGCTTCGAGATGAAATTTAATGCCCGCTATTCATGTAGCGGGTCTTTTACAATGGGAAAAGGGGAGAAACGATATTGAAATCAAGAACGCTGTGGCCGATTATCATTGGCGCAATTTTTGTCAACTGTATTGTGATTGCATATGTTCTCACAAAGTCGCAGACCGCTTCCACTTCATCAGCCCAGGAGGTGATTGCCAACATTGGAAAGAGCGGCATTACCCGGGAGGAATGGCTGAGTGAGATGGAGGACCGCTTCGGAAAGGCTACTTTGGAAGATATGATCAATGAGCGTGTCGTCAACCAGCTGGCTGAAAAAAATAACATCAAAATCTCTGATGATGAAATCGACAGGGAGTTTCTTTTGATCAAAGCCGTTTATAATTCTTTCTATGAAGACGAACATACGACGGAAAAAGAGTGGAGAGAACAGATCAAGCACAATATACTTCTTGAAGAGCTCCTCACTAAAGACATTGTGATCCCGGAAAGCGAATTAAAGTCTTTCTATCAGAAAAATAAAGACCTGTATAAATTCGATGATTCTTACCGCTTGAAGCATATCGTTGTAAAAGATAAAGATGAAGCTGAACAAGTGTTAAAGGAACTGAAGGGCGGATCAAGCTTTGAAGCGGCCGCTGCCGAACACTCGACAGACCGATATACGGCGCCTTATGGCGGAGACCTCGGCTTTGTCAATGAGCAGAATGAAAACATCCCGGCAGAATATTTGCAAGCAGCCAAACATTTAAAAGAAAACGAGTGGGTCGATGAACCGATTCAAACGAGCCAGGGCTATTCCATTATTCAGCTGAAAGAAAAGCTGAACGGCCGGTCTTTCACTTACAGCGAAGTCAAGAATCAAATCCGCAGACAGATCGCAATGGATCAGATTGGCGACAAAGCCTCAGTTAAAACCCTCTGGAAAGATGCAAACGTATCGTGGTTTTATGGTGATAAAAATAAAGATTGACAAAATTTTTTGATATTGATAAATTAGTTATAATCCCAATAAAATTACTCGGAAATTGAGGTGTTCATATGGTTCGCGTTGCAAACTCTGTTTATGACTTAATCGGAAACACACCTGTTGTTAAATTAAATCGTCTTGTTGATGAAGACAGTGCTGATGTATATGTAAAGCTTGAGTATATGAATCCCGGCAGCAGTGTTAAAGACCGGATTGCGCTTGCGATGATCGAAGACGCCGAAGAAAAAGGCCTTCTGAAAGAAGGAGATACACTGATTGAGCCGACAAGCGGAAATACAGGAATCGGCCTTGCCATGGTCGCTGCTGCAAAAGGCATCAAAGCCATCCTTGTGATGCCTGATACAATGAGTTCCGAGCGCCGCAACCTTCTTCGCGCTTATGGAGCGGAGCTTGTGCTGACACCGGGCGCTGAAGGAATGAAAGGTGCGATTAAAAAAGCGGAAGAACTGGCTAAAGAAAACGGCTATTTTATGCCTCAGCAATTTAACAACCCTGCAAATGCGGAAGTGCATCGCCGCACGACAGGCCAGGAAATCGCTGAACAATTTGGAGATGGACTTGATGCGTTCGTCGCCGGTATCGGAACCGGCGGAACCATTACAGGAGCCGGCGAGGTTCTGAAAGAAAAAAATCCGTCGATCAAAATTTTTGCTGTGGAACCGACAGATTCTCCGGTTCTTTCAGGAGGAAAACCAGGGCCGCATAAAATTCAAGGAATCGGAGCCGGGTTCGTACCTCAAATTTTGAATACTGATGTTTACGATGAAATTATTACGGTGAAGAATGAAGAAGCCTTTGAATTTGCCCGTAAAGCTGCAAGAGAAGAAGGAATCCTGGGCGGAATTTCTTCAGGAGCGGCGATCTTCGCTGCCATTCAAGTTGCTAAAAAGCTCGGAAAAGGCAAAAAAGTGCTTGCCGTACTCCCAAGTAATGGTGAGAGATACTTAAGCACACCTCTTTATCAATTTGAATAGGTTTAAAAAAGTGTTGGGCTGTCGACGATGTCGGCGGCCTTTTGCTTTATAAAAGGAGGTCGGTGTCCTTGAGTAAAATGCTCAAGGGCTTTTTATGTATTGGAAATGAAATTCTCTTTTCTTTAAAAAAAGATTTGCATTACAATAAGGACAATAGAATAACGGTTAGGAATGATACGATGACACAACGAAGGCCTGTAGCCAGAATATACCCATATTCCCAGGAACGTTTTTTTAAAAGGTATGAATGTCTTTCGAAAGGAAAAAAACACCATGTGCTCCTGGAAAGCGCCAGAGGCGGCGACTACAGTATAGCCGGTCTTGATCCTGTCGCCATCGCGAAAGGGAAAGACGGGATCACGACCATTCAATATAAAGGGGAAACGATATTTAAAGAAGGAGATCCGTTTTTACAGTTTACCCGATGGTTTCAGGAATTGAAAACGGAGACGGTTGCAGATTTTCCTGATTTTCAGGGAGGGGCTGTCGGCTTTTTAAGCTATGACTATGCCCGCTATATTGAAAAATTTAAACATCTGTCTATCGATGATCTGCAAACGCCTGACTTATTCTTTCTCGTGTTTGATGATCTGGCCGTCTATGACCATGCAAAGGAAGAGCTTTGGCTGATCACGCACAAAAACGGAGAAGAGCTTTCCTCTACGGAAGATCAACTGAATCAGCTTGAACAGATGTGGATGTCACGCGATGCGGAACCCGCAGCAGCTGAAGAACCGGCGGACAATAAAGGGGCTTCGTTTGCACCTTCATTTACCGAAGAGGGCTTTTCACAGGCGGTTGAAAAAATAAAGCAATACATCGCAAGCGGTGACGTGTTCCAGGTGAATCTTTCCCTGCGGCAGTCAGAGCGGCTGTCGGCGGCGCCGTTTGACGTTTATAAAATGCTGAGAAAAGTGAATCCCTCTCCTTACATGGCATACTTGGAAACCCCGGATTTCCAGGTGATTTGCGGATCGCCTGAACTGCTGATTAAAAAGAAAGGAACCCTGCTGGAAACAAGGCCGATTGCAGGGACAAGATCCCGCGGGGCGGATGAAGCGGAGGATGAAGCGCTCGCGAATGAACTGATCATGAATGAAAAAGAGCGGGCCGAGCACGTGATGCTTGTGGATTTAGAGCGGAATGACCTTGGCAGGGTGTCAAAATACGGCTCCGTTCGCGTCGATGAATTCATGGTGATTGAAAAATATTCCCATGTCATGCACATTGTTTCAAATGTGTGCGGTGAAATCAAAGAAGAATGCGATGCGGTTGATGTCATCCACGCGGTGTTTCCCGGCGGAACGATTACAGGGGCTCCGAAGGTAAGAACAATGGAAATCATTGAAGAGCTTGAGCCGACAAGGCGAGGGCTTTATACTGGTTCTATAGGATGGTTCGGATATAATCAAAATATGCACTTTAATATCGTCATCCGAACGATTTATGTCAAAGCAGGCCATGCGTTCATGCAGTCGGGAGCGGGAATCGTCATTGATTCAAACCCTAAGCATGAATATAAGGAATCATTTAAAAAGGCCATTGCGATGAAAAAGGCGCTGCAGTTGAGTGAAGAAGAGAAAAAAAGAGCAGAGGAGAGCTGAGAAAATGATTTTGATGATCGACAATTATGACTCGTTTACGTACAATTTGGTGCAATATTTAGGAGAGCTCGGCGAAGAATTGATCGTCAAGCGCAATGATGAAGTGACACTGGCGGGCATTGAAGAATTGTCCCCGGATTTTCTGATGATTTCGCCGGGGCCGTGCAGCCCTGATGAGGCCGGAATCAGCCTTGAAGCGATCCGTCATTTTGCAGGGAAGATTCCCATTTTCGGAGTCTGCCTCGGACATCAATCCATCGCCCAGGTTTTCGGCGGCGATGTCGTCAGAGCGGAACGGTTGATGCATGGGAAGACATCAGAGATTTCCCACGATGGTTTAACCGTTTTTAAAGGCTTGGAAAGTCCGCTGACGGCTACCCGGTATCATTCGCTGATCGTTAAACCTGAAACCTTGCCGAGCTGCTTTACCACATCCGCTTGGACTGATGAAGGAGAGATTATGGCCATCAGGCATAAAGAGCTGCCGATCGAAGGTGTGCAGTTTCATCCGGAGTCTATTATGACCTCCTGCGGAAAAGAGATGCTCAATAATTTTATTGAGACTTACCGAAAGAAAGTGAGCGCATGATCATTTACATGAACGGTCATTATGTGAAAGAGGAGGAAGCGAGACTTTCTCCTTTTGACCATGGTTTTTTATATGGAATCGGCGTTTTTGAAACATTTCGCCTCTATAAAGGGAAGCCGTTTCTTTTGGAATGGCACATGGAAAGGCTTCAGACAGCATTGAATGAACTGAAAATAGAGACGGCGCTGACAGAGAGCGATGTCCTCAGTGTGCTGGACAAGCTGCTCGAATTGAATCAGCCGCCAAATGGCAATGCGAGGATCAGGCTCAATATATCAGCCGGTCCCGGGGGATCAGGGCTTTTTCCCGATTCATACAAAAATCCCTGCATCATGGTGATGATGAACCCTTTTGATCCGGCATCCGTACCGGAGGAAAAGGAAGGAATCATTTTGCAGGTTCGCCGAAACACGCCTGAGGGGCCTTTCCGGCTGAAATCCCACCACTTTTTAAACAACCTGTATGGAAAAAGAGAACTCGGAAGTGATCCGGGAAAAGAAGGGATTTTTCTTACCGCGAGCGGAGATGTAGCCGAGGGCATTGTTTCCAACCTTTTTTGGCAAAAAGACGGATGTGTGTATACACCTTCACTGAAGACCGGAATTTTAGACGGTGTGACGCGGCGATATGTGCTGGAGCGGCTCGACAGTATGGGAATGAAGGTCAGACAGGGGGAATATCCGTTGGATCATCTTCTCGCTGCTGAGGAAGCATGGATGACCAATTCCGTTCAGGAGATTGTGCCGTTCCGCCAAATCGGCGCCACTGCATTCCCGGGAAAGGATGGAAGTCTGACAAAGAAACTGCAAAAGGTGTACACTAACGATAGAACAGCAAAAGACGATAATTGAATCTAAAGGGTGAGGGATATGGCGCTGCAAACAACAGTCCGTTCAAAGCGGCTGAAAGCAAAACAATACACGTTGTCATATGAAGATAAAACATTAATTATGGGCATTTTAAATGTCACGCCTGACTCGTTTTCCGACGGAGGGAAATACAACAGTATAGACCGCGCAGTGGTCCATGCGAAACAGATGATAGAAGACGGCGCCCATATCCTTGATATCGGGGGAGAATCGACAAGGCCCGGAGCCGAGAAGGTTTCCCTTGATGAGGAGCTTGCAAGAGTCATTCCTGTAATTGAAAAGCTTGTACAGGAAATCGATGCACCGATATCGGTTGACACATATAAGGCTGGGGTAGCCGATGAAGCGCTAAAAGCCGGAGCTTCGATTATCAATGATGTATGGGGCGCCAAAGCCGATCCCGAAATGGCTGCTGTCGCCTCTCGGCATGATGTGCCGGTTATCTTGATGCACAATCGACATGAACGAAATTATACAGATTTAATACCAGACATGATGTCCGATCTGATGGAATGTGTAGACATTGCGAAGTCCGCCGGAGTGCAAGACCATCACATCATCCTTGATCCCGGTATCGGTTTTGCCAAAACATATCATGACAATCTTATGGTCATGAATGAGCTGGAGAGATTCAAGAGTCTGGGCTACCCGCTTTTACTGGGCACCTCGCGCAAAAGGTTTATCGGACGCGTCCTGGATTTGCCGCCTGAGGAACGGGCGGAAGGGACAGGCGCGACAGTATGCCTCGGCATTCAAAAAGGATGCGACATTGTCAGAGTCCATGACGTCAAGCCGATTGCTAGAATGGCGAAAATGATGGATGCGATGATCGATAAGGGAGGCGTTTATCATCGATAAAGTATATATAGAGGGAATGGAATTTTACGGATACCACGGGGTTTTTCAAGAGGAGAACAAACTCGGCCAGCGTTTCCGCGTTGATTTGACGGCAGGATTAGACTTGAGCGTAGCAGGAAAGACCGATGATATTGATGCGACCATTAACTATGCAGAGCTGTACAAGCTCTGTAAAGAGGTTGTGGAAGGAGAGCCGGTCAACCTTGTCGAAACCCTTGCAGAAACGATAGCCGAGAAAGTCCTCGGTCAATTTGAAGCGGTTCAGGAATGCACTGTCAAGGTGATCAAACCAGATCCGCCGATACCCGGACATTACAAATCCGTAGCCATAGAAATGACGAGAAAGCGGAAATGAAACATACGGCATATATAGCGTTGGGCTCGAATATCGGCCGGCGGGAAGAATATTTAAAAAAAGCCGTTGCTCTCCTGCATCAGCATCCGTCTGTCACGGTTACAAGCATCTCTTCAATTTATGAGACAGATCCGGTCGGATATACAGATCAGGATCCATTTTTAAATATGGTTGCGGCTGTCAAAACATCTCTTTCGCCTTTTGCACTGCTTGATTTGACGCAGCGCATTGAAAATGAACTCGGCCGGACGCGGGACATCAGGTGGGGTCCGAGAACGGCAGACCTTGACATTTTGCTGTATAATCGTGAAAATATTGAGACAGAGCAACTCATTGTTCCTCATCCGAGAATGCATGAACGTTTGTTTGTACTCGTCCCGCTATTGGAGATTTATCCGGACTTTGAGGAATCTGTCAATCATGCGAAAAATCAAGAAGGTGTAAGGGTATGGAAGCAGAAATCTGGGGTAGACGAATTCGTGCGTACAGAAAGTTGAAAGGTTATACTCAAGAGGGCTTTGCCAAAGCATTGGGTATGTCCGTTTCTGTACTGGGTGAAATAGAACGGGGAAATCGAATGCCGTCGGAGAGCATGCTCAGGGATGTAGCCAATACTTTAAATATATCAGTGGAGGAATTGTCTCCATCAGAAGAATAAGAAAGGAGGACGTAAAATGTTTAAGATCGGTGATATCGAATTGAAAAACAGGGTTGTCCTTGCGCCGATGGCAGGGGTATGCAACTCCGCCTTCCGCCTGACCGTTAAAGAATTCGGTGCGGGTTTGGTGTGCGCAGAAATGGTCAGCGATAAAGCGATCCTTTATAACAATGCGAAAACAATGGGAATGCTTTATATCGATGAACGGGAAAAACCGCTCAGCCTGCAAATTTTCGGCGGTGAAAAAGAAACGCTCGTCGAAGCGGCGAAATTCGTTGATCAAAACACAACAGCTGATATTATTGACATTAACATGGGATGTCCGGTGCCAAAGATTACAAAATGTGATGCGGGGGCCAAATGGCTGCTTGATCCGAATAAAATTTATGAGATGGTTTCTGCTGTAGTGGATGCGGTTGATAAACCGGTTACCGTTAAAATGAGAATGGGCTGGGATGATGATCACATTTTTGCTGTTGAGAATGCAAGAGCTGTTGAACGGGCCGGCGGAAAAGCCGTGGCTCTTCACGGGCGGACCCGCGTGCAAATGTATGAAGGAACGGCGAACTGGGACATCATCAAAGAAGTAAAGCAGTCTGTATCAATACCTGTTATCGGAAACGGAGACGTCAAAACACCTCAAGACGCGAAGCGCATGCTTGATGAAACAGGAGTGGACGGCGTCATGATCGGCCGTGCTGCTTTGGGTAATCCGTGGATGATTTACCGCACGGTTCAATACCTGGAAACAGGCGAATTAAAAGATGAGCCGAAAGTGCGTGAGAAAATTTCCGTCTGCAAGCTTCATCTTGACCGTTTAATCAAACTAAAAGGTGAAAATGTGGCAGTTCGTGAAATGAGAAAGCACGCGGCCTGGTATTTAAAAGGTATAAGAGGAAACGCAAAGGTCCGGAATGAAATCAACCATTGCGAAACGAGAGATGAGCTCGTGCAGCTGCTGGATGCGTTTACGATTGAAGCCGAGGCAAAAGAGCTTCAGGATGCTAAAGTAGGATAAATCCGACCTCTGCTCACTGCCAGTTTTAACTGGCAGTTTTTCTGCTTTTCCTGAAAGACTAAAAATAACGGAGTGATATATGATGAGTCATGAAGAGCATAACCATGAAGAATTAAACGATCAGTTGCAAGTCAGACGCGATAAAATGAGTCAATTGCGCGAAAGCGGAAAGGACCCTTTCGGTCAGCGTTTTGAACGCACTCATCAATCAGCGGAACTAATTGATTTGTACAATGAGTACTCTAAGGAAGAATTAGAAGAGAAAGCAATCGAAGTAACGATTGCAGGCCGGATGATGACAAAACGAGGCAAAGGGAAAGCTGGATTTGCCCACATTCAGGATTTGAAAGGCCAAATCCAGATTTACGTTAGAAAAGACAGTGTCGGAGAAGAACAATACGAGCTGTTTAAAGGCTCTGACCTCGGGGATATTATCGGTGTTACTGGTGTTATGTTTAAAACCAATGTGGGTGAATTGTCTGTCAAAGCAACATCTTTTGATCTTTTAACAAAAGCTCTTCGTCCGCTTCCTGATAAATATCACGGCTTAAAAGACATTGAACAGCGCTACCGCCAGCGTTATTTGGACTTGATTGTCAATCCGGACAGCAAAAATACGTTTATTACAAGAAGTAAGATCATTCAATCAATGAGAAGATACTTAGATGACCACGGATACCTGGAGGTAGAAACACCTACGATGCATGCCATTCCAGGAGGTGCATCCGCCCGTCCGTTTATCACACACCATAATGCGCTCGATATGCCGCTTTATATGAGAATCGCGATTGAACTTCATTTGAAAAGGCTGATCGTCGGCGGACTTGAAAAAGTTTATGAAATCGGACGTGTATTCCGGAATGAAGGAGTATCCACCCGCCACAACCCCGAATTCACAATGATCGAGCTTTATGAAGCTTATGCCGATTACAAAGATATCATGAGCTTAACGGAAAATCTCATCGCTCACATCGCTGAAGAAGTGCTTGGCACTACTACTGTTCAATATGGTGATCATCAAGTCGATCTCAAACCTGAGTGGAAAAGGCTTCATATGGTAGATGCCGTTAA
>NZ_CP120679.1:100000-102500 GCF_029537375.1 Bacillus sp. HSf4
GGATAACAGGCTTATCTCCCCCAAGAGTCCACATCGACGGGGAGGTTTGGCACCTCGATGTCGGCTCATCGCATCCTGGGGCTGTAGTCGGTCCCAAGGGTTGGGCTGTTCGCCCATTAAAGCGGTACGCGAGCTGGGTTCAGAACGTCGTGAGACAGTTCGGTCCCTATCCGTCGCGGGCGCAGGAAATTTGAGAGGAGCTGTCCTTAGTACGAGAGGACCGGGATGGACGCACCGCTGGTGTACCAGTTGTTCTGCCAAGGGCATCGCTGGGTAGCTATGTGCGGACGGGATAAGTGCTGAAAGCATCTAAGCATGAAGCCCCCCTCAAGATGAGATTTCCCATTCCGTTAAGGAAGTAAGATCCCTGAAAGATGATCAGGTTGATAGGTCTGAGGTGGAAGTGTGGCGACACATGGAGCTGACAGATACTAATCGATCGAGGGCTTAACCAAATGAATGTCTTACGACACCGTTATCTAGTTTTGAGAGAACACCTCTCAAATAAGGTTTGGTGGCGATAGCGAAGAGGTCACACCCGTTCCCATGCCGAACACGGAAGTTAAGCTCTTCAGCGCCGATGGTAGTTGGGGGCTTCCCCCTGTGAGAGTAGGACGCCGCCAAGCTGTTGCACGCAAGTGCAAACGGAGGATTAGCTCAGCTGGGAGAGCATCTGCCTTACAAGCAGAGGGTCGGCGGTTCGATCCCGTCATCCTCCACCATTAAATATCTTCATAACGGGCCGGTGTAGCTCAATTGGTAGAGCAACTGACTTGTAATCAGTAGGTTGGGGGTTCAAGTCCTCTTGCCGGCACCACTTTTTTATGATATTATATTAAAGTCTCTTTTAAAGAGCCATTAGCTCAGTTGGTAGAGCATCTGACTTTTAATCAGAGGGTCGAAGGTTCGAGTCCTTCATGGCTCACCATTTATGCGGGTGTGGCGGAATTGGCAGACGCGCTAGACTTAGGATCTAGTGTCTTTACGGCGTGGGGGTTCGAGTCCCTTCACCCGCATTATAAAAAATAGTTTTCATATGCGGAAGTAGTTCAGTGGTAGAACACCACCTTGCCAAGGTGGGGGTCGCGGGTTCGAATCCCGTCTTCCGCTCCAACCATCCACGCCGGGGTGGTGGAATTGGCAGACACACAGGACTTAAAATCCTGCGGTAGGTGACTACCGTGCCGGTTCAAGTCCGGCCCTCGGCATTAACATATGCGCCCGTAGCTCAATTGGATAGAGCGTTTGACTACGGATCAAAAGGTTAGGGGTTCGACTCCTCTCGGGCGCGCCATTATGTGTAACGGGAAGTAGCTCAGCTTGGTAGAGCACATGGTTTGGGACCATGGGGTCGCAGGTTCGAATCCTGTCTTCCCGACCATTCCTTTGGGGCCTTAGCTCAGCTGGGAGAGCGCCTGCTTTGCACGCAGGAGGTCAGCGGTTCGATTCCGCTAGGCTCCACCATTTATTTTTAAAAAAGCACTTGACTATTTATCTTAATAAAGATATAATAATAGAGTTGCTTTAATAATGATCTTTGAAAACTAAACAAGACAAAACGTACCTGTTAATTCATTTTTAAATAAATCGCACATGCGAGTGTGCGTAGTCATTATCAAACTTTTCATGGAGAGTTTGATCCTGGCTCAGGACGAACGCTGGCGGCGTGCCTAATACATGCAAGTCGAGCGGACCGACGGGAGCTTGCTCCCTGAGGTTAGCGGCGGACGGGTGAGTAACACGTGGGTAACCTGCCTGTAAGACTGGGATAACTCCGGGAAACCGGGGCTAATACCGGATGCTTGATTGAACCGCATGGTTCAATCATAAAAGATGGCTTCGGCTATCACTTACAGATGGACCCGCGGCGCATTAGCTAGTTGGTGAGGTAACGGCTCACCAAGGCGACGATGCGTAGCCGACCTGAGAGGGTGATCGGCCACACTGGGACTGAGACACGGCCCAGACTCCTACGGGAGGCAGCAGTAGGGAATCTTCCGCAATGGACGAAAGTCTGACGGAGCAACGCCGCGTGAGTGATGAAGGTTTTCGGATCGTAAAACTCTGTTGTTAGGGAAGAACAAGTACCGTTCGAACAGGGCGGTACCTTGACGGTACCTAACCAGAAAGCCACGGCTAACTACGTGCCAGCAGCCGCGGTAATACGTAGGTGGCAAGCGTTGTCCGGAATTATTGGGCGTAAAGCGCGCGCAGGCGGTTTCTTAAGTCTGATGTGAAAGCCCCCGGCTCAACCGGGGAGGGTCATTGGAAACTGGGGAACTTGAGTGCAGAAGAGGAGAGTGGAATTCCACGTGTAGCGGTGAAATGCGTAGAGATGTGGAGGAACACCAGTGGCGAAGGCGACTCTCTGGTCTGTAACTGACGCTGAGGCGCGAAAGCGTGGGGAGCGAACAGGATTAGATACCCTGGTAGTCCACGCCGTAAACGATGAGTGCTAAGTGTTAGAGGGTTTCCGCCCTTTAGTGCTGCAGCAAACGCA
>NZ_CP120679.1:107500-165000 GCF_029537375.1 Bacillus sp. HSf4
CTGCATGTCCGAAGACAAATTGAGACATTGAAAAAAGAGCTTTCAGAATTGATTCAACAGGAAGAGTTTGAAAAAGCGGCCACCATTAGAGATCAGATCAGGTCACTTGAACAAAATGTGAAAGCAGACAATAAGGAGGGGGAAGACTGATGTCACTGCAGCATTTTATTCAGAACGCTTTAAGCAACTGGATGCGGCAGGAAGGCCCTGAAAGTGACATCGTCCTGAGCAGTCGGATCCGTCTTGCGCGAAATTTAGAGAAAGTCCGTTTTCCAACACTTTTTTCAAATGAAGAAGCATCGGCGATTATTGCTTTATTTGAAGAACAATTTACCGGATATGAAGTGCCTGGCATTGGGAAATTTGAGATGGTGAAAATGGAGCAGGTACAGCCGCTGGAAAAAAGGGTACTGGTGGAAAAACATTTGATCAGCCCTCATTTAACAGAAGCTTCGTTTGGTGCATGCCTTCTTTCTGAAAACGAAGAAGTCAGCATCATGTTAAATGAAGAAGATCATATCCGTATTCAATGTCTTTTCCCAGGATTTCAGCTGTCAGAAGCTTTAAATGCGGCAAACAAAGTCGATGACTGGATTGAAGAGCGTGTCGATTATGCTTTTTCAGAGCAAAGAGGCTACTTGACCAGTTGCCCGACAAATGTCGGAACGGGACTCAGGGCATCCGTGATGATGCATCTTCCCGCTTTGGTGTTAACTAGGCAGATCAACCGAATTATTCCGGCAATTAACCAATTAGGGCTTGTTGTTAGAGGAATTTACGGTGAAGGCAGCGAAGCATTAGGAAATATCTTTCAGATTTCAAACCAAATCACCCTTGGAAAATCAGAGCATGACATTGTTGAAGATCTTAATAGCGTGGTAGCCCAACTGATCGAACAAGAACGTTCGGCACGAAAGGCGCTTTATCAGACATCACAAATTGAGCTTGAAGACCGGGTCTACAGATCCTACGGCGTGCTTTCCAACTGCCGCATGATCGAGTCGAAAGAGACGGCAAGATGTCTTTCAGACGTGCGTCTCGGCATTGACCTTGGAATCATTAAAGGCCTTTCCAGCAACATACTTAATGAATTGATGATCCTGACTCAGCCCGGTTTTCTCCAGCAGTATTCCGGAGGCGCCCTGAGAGCAAACGAGAGGGATGTCAGAAGAGCGACTCTTATCAGAGAGCGGTTGAAATTAGAAAACAACGGCAATAGACAGGAGGATGAAACGATATGATGTTTGGAAGATTTACAGAAAGAGCACAAAAAGTATTGGCGCTTGCTCAAGAAGAAGCTCTGCGTCTCGGCCATAATAACATTGGGACAGAACATATTCTCCTCGGCCTTGTTCGTGAGGGTGAGGGCATTGCCGCAAAGGCGCTTCAGGCATTGGGGCTCAGCCCCGACAAAATTCAAAAAGAGGTTGAAAGCCTGATCGGCCGCGGGCAGGAAATGTCCCAATCCATCCACTACACACCAAGAGCCAAAAAAGTGACCGAACTTGCCATGGATGAGGCAAGAAAGCTGGGGCACTCATACGTGGGAACCGAACACATCCTCTTGGGCTTAATTCGCGAAGGAGAAGGCGTAGCAGCGAGAGTGCTGAACAATTTAGGGGTCAGCTTAAATAAAGCGAGACAGCAAGTATTGCAGCTTTTGGGCAGCAATGAGAGCGGAGGCGCCGCGTCGGGGGCGAACAGCAATGCCAATACACCTACCTTAGACAGCCTTGCCCGCGATTTGACGGCGATTGCCAAAGAAGACAGCCTTGATCCCGTTATCGGCCGGAGCAAAGAAATTCAGCGCGTCATTGAAGTGCTGAGCAGAAGAACAAAAAACAATCCCGTGTTAATCGGGGAGCCTGGTGTCGGTAAAACAGCGATAGCCGAAGGCTTGGCCCAGCAGATCATCAACAACGAAGTGCCGGAAATTTTACGCGACAAACGCGTTATGACGCTTGATATGGGCACTGTCGTTGCAGGTACGAAATACCGCGGGGAATTTGAAGACCGCCTTAAAAAAGTGATGGATGAAATCCGCCAGGCCGGCAATATCATCTTATTTATCGATGAATTGCATACGTTGATCGGCGCTGGAGGTGCGGAAGGAGCAATCGATGCCTCCAATATCCTGAAGCCGTCGCTTGCTCGGGGAGAACTGCAATGCATCGGGGCGACAACCCTTGATGAATATAGAAAATACATTGAAAAAGACGCTGCGCTTGAACGCCGTTTTCAGCCGATTCAAGTCGATCAGCCGTCACCTGAAGAAAGCATTCAGATTTTAAGAGGGCTGAGAGACCGCTATGAGGCACACCATCGCGTATCGATCACCGATGAAGCGATCGAAGCAGCCGTGAAGCTGTCAGACCGCTATATTTCAGACCGGTTCCTGCCTGACAAAGCGATCGATTTAATCGATGAGGCCGGTTCAAAAGTTCGCCTGCGTTCCTTCACAACGCCTCCTAATTTAAAAGAGCTTGAACAAAAGCTTGATGAGGTGCGCAAAGAAAAAGATGCCGCCGTCCAAAGCCAGGAATTTGAGAAAGCAGCATCTCTGCGTGATACAGAACAGCGCCTGAGGGAACAGGTTGAAGAAACAAAGAAAACTTGGAAAGAAAAGCAAGGGCAAGAAAACTCCGAAGTAACAGTTGAGGATATCGCGATGGTCGTATCAAGCTGGACCGGGGTGCCGGTTTCAAAAATCGCCCAGACGGAAACAGATAAGCTCCTGAATATGGAACAAATTCTTCATTCACGGGTAATCGGCCAGGATGAAGCGGTTGTTGCCGTTGCCAAAGCTGTCAGACGGGCGCGGGCCGGACTAAAAGATCCGAAACGTCCGATCGGTTCATTTATTTTCCTCGGTCCGACAGGTGTCGGTAAAACAGAGCTTGCCCGCGCACTTGCGGAATCTATTTTTGGTGATGAAGAAGCGATGATTCGCATTGACATGTCTGAGTACATGGAGAAGCACTCCACATCAAGACTAGTCGGTTCGCCTCCTGGATATGTCGGCTATGATGAAGGCGGACAGCTGACGGAAAAAGTAAGAAGAAAACCTTATTCAGTCGTCTTGCTTGATGAGATTGAAAAAGCGCACCCTGACGTTTTTAACATTCTGCTTCAAGTTCTCGAGGATGGACGCCTGACTGATTCAAAAGGCCGCACCGTAGACTTTAGAAATACGATTCTCATCATGACTTCCAACGTAGGAGCCAGCGAGCTGAGAAGAAATAAATACGTCGGTTTTAACGTGCAGGATGAGACCCAGACTTACAAAGATATGAAAGATAAGGTCATGGGCGAATTAAAACGCGCTTTCAGACCGGAGTTTATTAACCGGATAGATGAGATCATCGTCTTCCACTCTCTGGAGAAAAAACATCTGAAGGACATTGTCTCCCTCATGTCAGAGCAATTGACCAAACGTCTGAAAGAACAGGATCTTTCAATCGAGCTGACAGAAGCGGCTAAAGAAAAAATCGCTGAAGAAGGAGTCGACCTTGAGTACGGCGCCCGTCCACTCAGAAGGGCCATCCAAAAACACGTCGAAGACCGTCTGTCTGAGGAACTTCTGAAAGGTCATATTGAAAAAGGCCAGCATATTGTTCTCGATGTAGATAACGGAGAATTTGTCGTAAAAACAGAAGCGAAAACGAACTAATATAGAGACAAAGGAAAGAGGCATACGATTTATCAGTATGCCTCACTTTCTTATAAAGGGAGCGTTTTGAAAAAGCAATGGCTAAAACGAAAAGTAAATTTATTTGTCAATCATGCGGCTATGAATCAGCCAAATGGATGGGGAAGTGTCCGGGATGCGGCGCATGGAACACCATGGTCGAAGAAATGATCAAAAAGCAGGCCGCTAACAGAAGAACCGCCTTTTCACATTCCATCCAAAAGGTGCAAAAGCCATCCCCCATTACATCAATTGAAACGACGGAAGAGCCGAGGGTCCAAACGAAATTGCGCGAGTTCAACCGCGTTTTGGGAAATGGCATCGTCAAGGGATCGCTCGTGTTAATCGGCGGTGACCCAGGTATCGGAAAATCCACTTTGCTGCTGCAGGTGTCTGCCCAGCTTGCTGATTTGAAGGAAAATGTCCTGTACATATCAGGGGAAGAATCGGTCAAACAAACAAAGCTGAGAGCGGACCGCCTCGGCATCAACAGTCCAACTCTTCACGTTTTATCTGAAACCGATATGGAGTATATTACGTCTTCTATAGAAGAGATGAACCCTTCATTTGTGGTGGTAGACTCTATTCAAACCGTTTACCAAAGCGATATTACATCAGCCCCGGGCAGCGTATCCCAGGTCAGGGAATGCACCGCTGAGCTGATGAGAATTGCCAAAACAAAAGGGATTCCAATATTTATCGTCGGCCATGTCACAAAAGAGGGCTCGATTGCCGGCCCGAGACTGCTTGAGCACATGGTCGACACCGTTCTTTATTTTGAAGGAGAACGCCATCACACATTCCGGATTTTAAGAGCTGTTAAAAACAGGTTTGGATCGACAAACGAGATGGGGATTTTTGAAATGAGAGAAGAAGGCTTGACAGAGGTGCTGAATCCGTCGGAAATTTTTCTCGAAGAACGTTCGGCAGGTGCCGCCGGGTCAAGCGTTGTCGCCTCAATGGAAGGCACTAGACCGGTTCTGGTCGAAATTCAAGCGCTGATCTCACCTACCAGCTTCGGGAATCCGCGCAGAATGGCTACCGGAATCGATCATAATCGCGTCTCCCTGCTCATGGCGGTTCTCGAAAAAAGAGTGGGTCTCCTGCTGCAAAATCAAGATGCATATTTAAAAGTTGCCGGCGGAGTGAAGCTGGATGAGCCCGCGATCGACCTTGCCGTTGCAATCAGTATCGCGTCAAGCTTCAGGGATGCTCCGCCTCAACCGACAGATTGCTTTATCGGCGAGGTCGGCCTTACGGGAGAGGTCCGCAGAGTATCAAGAATTGAACAGAGGGTTCAAGAAGCCGCAAAGCTTGGTTTCAAAAGAATGATTATCCCTTCTGCCAATGTGGAAGGCTGGACCAAGCCGAAGGGAATTGAGGTCGTCGGTGTTGAAAATGTTGCTGAGGCCCTTCGAGCTTCATTAGGAGGATCATGATATATGGAAAAAGAAAAAAAAGGAGCGAAACAGGATCTTTCAGAAATATTACAGTTTGTCGCCCCCGGCACGCCTCTTCGCGAAGGAATCGAAAATGTGCTTCGGGCAAAAACAGGAGGATTAATTGTTGTCGGTTTTAACGATAAAGTTAAAGAAGTGGTTGACGGAGGATTTCATATAAACTCCGCTTTTTCTCCGGCCCATTTGTATGAGCTGGCGAAAATGGACGGTGCGATTATCCTCAGCGACTCAGGACAAAAGATTTTGTACGCCAATACGCAGCTTATGCCTGAGGCGACGATACCTTCATCAGAGACGGGGATGAGGCACAGGACGGCTGAACGGGTGGCCAAACAGACAGGTTGTCTGATCATCGCCATATCTGAAAGACGGAACGTGATCACGCTTTATCAGGAAAATATGAAATATATCCTTAAGGATATCGGCTTTATTTTAACAAAAGCCAATCAGGCTATACAGACCCTTGAAAAGTATAAATTAATTTTGGACAACGCAATTTCCACTTTAAGCGCTTTGGAATTTGAAGAGCTTGTCACATTCGGAGATGTCATTTCCGTTATGCACCGCTATGAAATGGTGCTGCGAATTAAAAATGAAATCAACATGTACATTAAAGAGCTCGGAACAGAAGGGCACCTCATCAGGCTTCAAGTAAGCGAGCTGATCACAGACATGGAACAGGAAGCGGCGCTGTTCGTAAAAGACTATGTCAAAGAAAAAATTAAAGACCCGTTTGTCCTGCTCAAAACGCTCCAGGATATGTCGAGTTTTGAATTGCTGGATGATTCCATTCTGCTTAAGCTTCTCGGTTATTCGGCTTCAACGAACATGGAAGAATACGTCTTTCCGCGAGGCTACAGGCTGCTTCATAAAATCCCCCGCCTGCCAATGCCGATTGTCGAAAATGTTGTGGAAGCGTTCGGCCATTTAAAGCTTATCATTGAAGCGGATGTAAAAGAATTGGACGAAGTGGAAGGAATTGGGGCTGTTCGTGCCCAAAAGATAAAGAAAGGTTTAAAAAGGCTTCAGGAAAAACATTATATTGACAGGCAGCTGTGAGAATTTATCCTAAAAACGATTAAAATATGCAATTTATGGGTATATTATTTTTAATTTTATTTTCACTACAACAGCTGTATTCAAAAAAATAAAAGGAGGTGAAGGTATGTTAAAACGAATAGTTCAAGCGTTCTTTGCGATTTTGGGAGGCGTTATCGGTATTTTTCTCATACCGGAATTGTTTGTACTGTTAAATGTACAGGACATACCTTTAATAACAAACCCTTATGTGTCCGCTTGTTTGGGAGCTATCATCTTTTTTCTTCTGGGCATCTGGTGTGCGGATTATGTGATTAATTGGGTGAAATGGATTGAGGATTCCCTGATAAAAGCTCCTGTATCAGATTTGTTGTTTGGCTCACTAGGATTGATCTTCGGACTTATGCTCGCTTATCTTATCGTCAACGTTATTCCGTTAAAAGACATCCCGTACCAGCCGATCAGCACGGTGATTCCGCTTGTTTTAGCCGCATTCCTGGGCTACCTCGGATTTCGGGTCGGCTTTAAGAAAAAAGACGAAATGCTCACCCTTTTTTCTACAAGGAAGAAAAAAGGTGCCGCTGAAGAAGAGCGTACTGAAGAAGACAAAAAGCTGAAAATTTTAGATACAAGTGTTATTATAGATGGGAGAATTGCTGATATTTGTCAGACCGGTTTTCTGGAAGGCGTTATTGTGATTCCGCAGTTTGTACTGGAGGAGCTTCAGCACATCGCCGACTCTTCCGACGTCCTGAAACGCAACAGAGGACGGAGAGGGCTTGATATTTTGAATCGGATTCAAAAAGAATTGGATATCAAAGTTGAAATTTACGAGGGCGATTTTGAAGACATCCAGGAAGTTGACAGTAAACTGGTCAAACTTGCAAAGCTGACTTCAGGTGTAGTCGTGACGAACGATTTTAACTTGAATAAGGTGTGCGAACTGCAGAAGGTAGCTGTATTAAACATCAACGACCTTGCCAACGCCGTCAAACCAGTCGTTCTTCCTGGAGAAGAAATGAAAGTACAGGTGATTAAAGACGGAAAAGAACACAATCAAGGTGTGGCTTATTTAGACGATGGCACAATGATTGTCGTTGAAGAAGGGCGAAACTATATCGGCAAACATATCGACGTGCTTGTGACCAGTGTGCTGCAGACGGCAGCCGGCAGAATGATATTCGCCAAGCCGAAACTGCTGGAAAAGGCGCTGTAAAAAGGGGAAAGAACATGAACTATGAAGTCGTCATTCTTGCTGCCGGGCAAGGCAAGCGAATGAACGCCGGGAAAAACAAACTGTTTATCGAGGCAAAAGGAATACCTGTTATAATTCATACTCTACAGGTGTTTGACAACCATGATGCCTGTAAAAGAATGATTTTAGTCATCAATGAGCAAGAATTCGGGGAATTCAACGCCCTTTTGAAACAATACCATTTCAAAACCCTGATCGAGGTCGTACCGGGAGGAAAGGAGCGCCAGCACAGCGTTTTTCAAGGCATCAAAGCGGCCGGAAGAGGGGAGATGGTCCTTGTTCATGACGGAGCAAGACCATTCATTAAACAGGAGCAGATCGAACAGCTCGTCAATAAAGCCGAACAAACAGGTGCTGCAATTTTGGCCGTCCCTGTTAAAGATACAATAAAACGCGTTCAAGACGATAAGATAGACGGAACGATCGAACGTTCAAGCTTGTGGGCCGCTCAAACCCCACAAGCTTTTCGTCTTTCTATTCTGATGAACGCTCATCTCGAAGCGGAAGCAAGTGGCTTTCTTGGAACCGATGACGCCAGCCTCGTCGAGGAAGCGGGCGGCAAGGTCGCGATTGTTCAAGGAGATTACCGGAATATTAAGCTGACGACTCCGGATGACTTGCTTATTGCCGAAGCGATATTAGAAGCGGAAAAGAGGAATGAACATGTTTAGAATTGGACAAGGGTTTGACGTTCATCAGCTTCAAGAAGGCAGGCCGCTCATTATAGGGGGAATCACGATTCCTTATGAAAAGGGCCTTCTCGGACATTCAGATGCTGATGTACTTTTACATACGATTGCCGATGCCTGCCTCGGTGCCATCGGGGAAGGCGATATCGGGAAGCATTTTCCCGATACCGATCCTGAATTCAAAGATGCCGATTCATTTAAGCTTCTTCGCCGCGTATGGCAGCTTGTGAAAGAAAAAGGCTATACGCTTGGAAACCTTGATTGTACAATCATCGCTCAAAAACCAAAGATGGCTCCCTACATCGAAGACATGAGAGCCAGAATTGCCGAAGGATTGGAAGCGGAAGTTTCGCAAATTAATGTGAAAGCGACAACGACGGAAAAGCTCGGGTTTACGGGAAGAGCTGAAGGAATTGCCGCCCAGGCTTCAGTTCTGCTCCAAAAGGCATAATTCATTTTGAAGACCGATTCATTTGATGATAGAATAAGAATAAATTTGAACTCTCATTGAGACGAAAGGAAGTAGACAGATGGGAAACGAAGTTCGCGTTCGTTATGCGCCGAGTCCAACCGGCCATTTACATATCGGGAATGCCAGAACGGCTCTCTTCAATTATTTGTTCGCCCGGAGCCAAGGCGGGAAGTTCATCATCCGCATTGAAGACACGGATAAAAAGCGGAATATTGAAGGCGGAGAGCAAAGCCAGCTCAACTATTTAAAATGGCTCGGGATCGACTGGGATGAAGGTGTGGATGTCGGCGGCGAATATGGACCATACCGCCAATCCGAAAGAAATGATATTTACAAGACATACTATGAGGAGCTTCTTGAAAAAGGCCTTGCTTATAAGTGCTACTGCACGGAAGAAGAGCTTGAAAAGGAACGGGAGGAACAGGCGGCCCGCGGAGAAATGCCGCGCTACTCCGGAAAATGCCGCAATTTGACGAAAGAAGAACAGGAAAAGCTTGAGGCTGAAGGCAGACAGCCGAGCATCCGCTTTAAAGTTCCTCAAGGTGAAGTCATCACCTTTAACGATATTGTCAAAGATGAAATTTCTTTTGAAACAGACGGCATCGGCGACTTTGTCATCGTAAAAAAAGATGGAACGCCGACTTACAATTTTGCGGTGGCGGTCGATGACTATCTGATGAAAATGACGCATGTGCTTCGCGGAGAGGATCATATTTCAAATACGCCGAAGCAGATTATGATATACAATGCGTTCGGCTGGGATGTCCCGACTTTTGGACATATGACGCTGATCGTCAATGAAAACCGCAAAAAGCTCAGCAAACGCGATGAATCGATCATACAATTCATCGAACAGTACGAGGAGCTCGGCTATTTGCCGGAAGCGCTCTTTAACTTTATCGCGCTCCTTGGCTGGTCGCCTGTCGGAGAAGAAGAACTGTTTACAAAGGAACAGTTTATTGAGATATTTGATGTGAATCGTTTATCAAAATCACCGGCTGTGTTTGACGCGCATAAACTGAAATGGGTCAACAACCAGTATGTGAAAAAGCTTGACCTTGATCAGGTCGTTGAACTGACTGTCCCCCACTTGCAGAAAGCTGGCAAGGTTTCCGAAGAGCTCGCCGGAAGCGAAAAGGATTGGGTTCGCAAGCTGATTTCCCTCTACCAGGAGCAGCTCAGCTTCGGTGCAGAAATTGTCGAGTTAACAGAGTTGTTCTTTAAAGACGAAATCCAGTATAATCGTGAAGCAAGGACGGTTTTAGAAGAAGAACAGGTTCCGGAAGTGCTGCGGGTGTTTTCCGAAAAGCTTGAACAGCTTGAGGATTTTACTGCGGATGAGATTAAGCAATCGATCAAAGCCGTTCAGAAGGAAACGGGGCATAAAGGGAAAAAGCTGTTTATGCCGATCCGCGTGGCGACAACCGGCCAAACTCACGGGCCTGAGCTGCCTCAGTCCATTGAGCTGTTAGGAAAAGACACCGTTTTAAAACGGCTGAATAACATTAATCAATAAGATAAATCGCTGACAGGGAGAAGTATAAAGCCACGGCCTTTAAAGAGAGAGTCTTCATCGGCTGGAAAAGACTTAAGCGCCAGGCTTTAGAAATGCGCCTCTTGAGACCTTTGAAGAACGTTTGATGACAAGTATTCAAAGGCGGTATCCGCCGTTATGGATGAAAGTTGAGAAAACAGCTGCGCCTGTTTTCTAAACAGAGTGGAACCGCGCGTCAAAAAGCGTCTCTGTCAGATGACAGAGGCGTTTTTTTTATATCGCCGGAACAAAAGGACAGAAGGAAGCGGGGAAACGGGGGGAATCATGTGTTTTTTAAAATGCTGAAAGAAGACGTAGATGTTGTTTTTGACCAAGATCCGGCTGCAAGAAGTTATTTCGAAGTCATCTTAACATATTCAGGATTGCATGCTATATGGGCGCACCGAATTGCACATGCTTTATATAAAAGAAAAAGATTTTTTATCGCCAGAATCATCTCTCAAATCGCCCGCTTCTTTACGGGAATCGAAATTCATCCGGGGGCAAAGATCGGCAGGAGGTTTTTCATCGATCACGGGATGGGGGTCGTAATCGGCGAAACCTGTGAGATCGGCAACAATGTCACGGTTTTTCAAGGCGTAACGCTCGGAGGGACAGGAAAAGAAAAAGGAAAAAGGCATCCGACAATCGAGGATGATGCTCTCATATCAACAGGGGCAAAGGTGCTGGGCTCGATTACGATTGGGAGAGGATCAAAGATCGGCGCTGGGTCCGTCGTCCTGCACGACGTCCCTGAATGCTCCACCGTTGTCGGCATCCCGGGGCGCGTCGTCGTGCAAAATGGCAAGAAAATTAAGCGCGACCTGAATCATCAGGATTTGCCCGATCCGGTGGCTGACCGCTTTAAAGAGCTGGAAAATGAAATCAGGCAGCTGAAACAGGAGCTCCAGAGAAAAGAAAGGGAAGATGAGCTGTGACACTTAAACTGTATAATACACTCACGCGAAAAAAAGAGCCGTTTGTGCCTATTGAAGAAGGCAAGGTCAAAATGTATGTGTGCGGTCCGACCGTCTATAACTACATCCATATCGGAAACGCAAGGCCGGCTATCGTTTATGATACGGTCAGAAAGTATTTAGAGTATAAAGGCTATGACGTCCAATATGTCTCCAATTTTACAGATGTCGATGACAAATTAATTAAAGCGGCTAATGAGCTTGGAGAGGAAGTGCCGGTCATCGCCGAACGCTTTATTAAGGCATACTTCGAAGACGTCGGTTCACTGGGCTGCACAAAAGCTGACTGCCATCCGCGCGTCACTGAAAACATGGATGAAATCATCGATTTTATTCAGACGCTGATCGATAAGGGCTATGCCTATGAGGCGGACGGAGATGTTTATTATAAAACAAGATCGTTTGAAGGCTATGGAAAGCTGTCTCACCAATCGGTCGATGAGCTGAGATCAGGCGCCCGGATTCAAGTGGGCGAAAAGAAAGAAGATGCGCTCGATTTTACATTATGGAAAGCGGCTAAAGATAACGAAATCTCCTGGGAAAGCCCTTGGGGAAAAGGCCGTCCCGGCTGGCATATCGAGTGCTCTGCGATGGCGAGAAAATATTTGGGCGATTCGATCGACATTCACGCCGGCGGTCAGGATCTGGCCTTCCCGCATCATGAAAACGAAATTGCCCAATCGGAAGCATTGACAGGGAAGCCGTTCGCGAAATATTGGCTTCATAACGGCTACATTAATATCGATAATGAAAAAATGTCAAAATCGCTCGGCAACTTTGTGCTTGTGCATGACATTATTAAAGAGCATGATCCGCAAGTGCTGCGATTTTTCATGCTGTCTGTTCATTACAGACATCCGATCAACTATTCGGTCGAACTTCTCGAGAACACAAAAAACGCTTTTGGGCGTCTAAAAACAGCTTATAGCAATTTGCAACACCGCCTGAAAAGCAGTACAAATTTAACAGAGGGCGATTCCGAATGGCTTGAAAAAATCGAGGAGCAAAGAAACGCATTTGAAACGGCAATGGATGACGATTTTAACACGGCGAATGCGATTTCCGTCCTGTTTGACCTGGCCAAACACGCCAACTACTATCTGCAGGAGAAAAATACCGCTGAACACGTCATTCAAGCATTCCTTCAGCTGTTTGATGAAATTTGCACTGTGCTCGGCTTTTCGCTCAAGGAGCAAGAGCTGTTGGACAGGGAAGTCGAGGAGCTGATCGAAAAGCGGAACGAAGCACGCAAAAACCGCGACTTTGCCACATCAGACCAAATTCGCGACAAGCTGAAAAGCATGAACATCATCTTGGAGGATACTCCTCAAGGAACGCGCTGGAAAAGAGGAGAATCATAAACATGAACTTGGAAACCATTAAAGACGCCAAACAATTAAATGGTTTGGCGCTTGCCTATATGGGTGATGCCGTTTTGGAAATATACGTCAGGCATCACCTGTTAAAGCAAGGCATGACCAAGCCCAATGATCTGCATAAGCGGTCAAGCCGCTATGTGTCAGCAAAATCGCAGGCGAGCATGCTGTTTGCCCTTGAGGAGCAGGGCTTTTTCACCGAAGAAGAAAAGGCTGTGCTGAGAAGAGGGCGGAACGCAAAATCCGGAACGGTGCCAAAAAACACGGATGTCCAAACGTACCGTTACAGTACAGCTTTTGAAGCCGTTATCGGGTACCTTTTCCTTGAAAACAGGGAAGAAAGGCTTGATGAGCTCATCAAAAAAGCGTTGGAAAAACGGGACGGCAGGGAGGAAGTCAAATGAGTCAGCAGCACGATTATGTCATAGGGAAAAACGCGGTAATTGAAACGTTGAAATCGGACCGTGAACTGTACAAGCTTTGGATGGCTGAAAACACAGTGAAGGGACAGGCTCAGCAAGTCGTTGACCTCGCAGCGAAAAAAGGCATCACGATTCATTATGTCCCGCGAAAAAAGCTTGATCAAATGGTTGATGGCCAGCATCAGGGCGTCGTCGCTCAGGTGGCGGCTTACAAGTATGCGGAGCTGGACGACCTTTTTCAAAAGGCCGAAGACAGAAATGAACAGCCGTTTATCATCGTTTTGGATGAAATCGAAGACCCGCATAATCTGGGATCGATTATGCGGACGGCTGACGCAGTCGGCGCCCACGGCATCATCATTCCGAAAAGGCGTGCCGTCGGCCTTACGACGACTGTCGCCAAAGCCTCGACAGGTGCGATAGAACATATTCCGGTTGCGAAAGTAACGAACTTGGCCCGGACATTGGATGATATGAAAGAGCGGGGCATCTGGGTCGTCGGCACCGATGCGTCAGGACAGCAGGACTACAGATCGATGGACGGAAACATGCCAATCGCGCTTGTCATCGGCAGCGAAGGCAAAGGCATGGGAAGGCTTGTCAAGGAAAAATGCGACTTTCTCATCCGCCTGCCCATGGCGGGAAAAGTCACATCGCTGAACGCCTCGGTTGCGGCCGGTCTTTTGCTGTATGAAGTCTACCGGAAACGAAGCCCTCTAGGAGATTAGACAAGGATGGACATCCTGTTAGTCGACGGCTATAACATGATTGGGGCATGGCCTCAGCTGAAAGATTTGAAAGCGAACAGCTTTGAAGAAGCCAGGGACCTTTTGATTCAAAAAATGGCGGAATATCAATCATACACCGGTTTTCGGGTCATTGTTGTCTTTGATGCGCATCTTGTCAAAGGGATCGAGAAAAAACGAATCAATCACCGCGTGGAGGTGATTTTCACAAGGGAAAATGAAACGGCCGACGAACGGATTGAAAAGCTTGCGTCAGATTTGAACAACATTCAGACGCAGATCCACGTTGCCACATCCGATTATACGGAGCAGTGGGCGATCTTTGGCCAGGGGGCACTGCGCAAATCGGCCAGGGAGCTGCTCAGGGAAGTTGAAGCGATTGAAAGAAAAATCGAAAAGAGGGTGAAAAAAATCACCTCAGAACGTCCTGTCGGGAAAATTCCTTTATCAGAAGATGTCCTGAAGATCTTTGAAAAATGGCGGCGGGGCGATTTGGATTAGGTTGACGCTTTTTTGTCCATTACTGTATAATATTTCTATCTACGTGCGGTCGGGGGGATCGGAGTGAACTTACAAAACAACCAGGGAAAATTCAGCAAGGAACAGTTCAGCAAAGAACAGTTTTGCCAGTTGGAAGACGAGCAGGTCATTGAAATGGTTCATGTCGGAGACAGTGATGCGTTAGATTATTTGATTACAAAGTACCGTAATTTTGTAAGGGCAAAAGCGAGATCCTACTTTTTAATCGGGGCTGATCGGGAAGATATCGTTCAGGAAGGCATGATCGGACTCTACAAATCTATCCGTGATTTTAGAGAGGACAAGCTGACTTCATTCAAAGCTTTTGCAGAATTATGCATTACCCGCCAAATTATTACCGCTATCAAAACAGCTACTCGTCAGAAACATATTCCGCTCAATTCGTATGTGTCGCTGGACAAGCCCATTTATGACGAAGAGTCAGACCGGACGCTTCTCGATGTGATTTCAGGAGCGAAAGTGATGAACCCTGAGGAACTGATTATCAATCAGGAAGAATTCGATGACATCGAGCTGAAGATGGGAGAATTGCTTAGTGATTTGGAAAGAAAAGTTCTTGCGCTCTATCTCGACGGAAGATCCTATCAGGAAATCTCTGAAGAATTAAACCGCCATGTAAAATCAATCGACAATGCGCTTCAGCGCGTCAAAAGGAAGCTTGAAAAGTACCTCGAGCTCCGCGAGATCAGCTTGTAGCCGATGCTTATGGCATATTGACAGCAATTTTAGGACTGTGATATGTTACTTAGGAAATGCTAGTCCAGAAAAAGGTGTAAACATGAAGAAAAAAATAACGTTGGCCTGTAAAAATTGCGGAAACCGTAATTATACGACAATGAAAAGCTCCGCAGCTTTGGCTGAACGGCTCGAAGTAAAGAAATACTGCAATAACTGCAATTCACATACAGTACATCTGGAAACAAAATAGGCTTTTGTTTTTGGGTTGTGGAGGTTTCTTATATTATGAAATTCTTAAAGAATGTCGGAAAAGAAATGAAAAAGGTCACCTGGCCTAAAGGAAAAGAGTTAACGCGCTATACGATCACCGTTATAACCACCGTTATCTTTTTCGCCATCTTTTTTGCACTCATCGATTCGGGTATTACGCAAATAATTCGTTTAATAGTTGAATAATGATCAGCATAACGTGTTATAATAGATCTAAATATCACTTGCCAAAAAACCCGTTTAACGGGTTTTTTCATTGTTTCAAAATATGAGGCTCGTATAAAAGAACCGTCAGTTTCCCGTACGGCCAATAAACTTTTAAGGTGTGGGGAGGGAAGGACTAGAAAGGTCCTGAATGAGAATGGAAAAGAAATGGTATGTTGTTCACACGTACTCCGGTTATGAAAACAAGGTAAAGGCGAACTTGGAGAAGCGGGTAGAATCGATGGGAATGCAAGATAAAATCTTCCGCGTCGTTGTGCCTGAAGAAGAAGAGACGGATATTAAAAACGGCAAGAAAAAGGTTGTCAAAAAGAAGGTGTTCCCTGGCTATGTTCTTGTAGAGCTGGTCATGACGGACGATTCCTGGTATGTTGTTCGGAATACGCCGGGGGTGACAGGATTTGTCGGTTCAGCGGGATCCGGTTCAAAACCGACGGCTTTGCTTCCGGGGGAAGCGGAAAAAATTCTGAAGCGGATGGGACTTGAAGAAAGAAAAACAGAAGTTGACTTTGAACTGAAAGAAACCGTTAAAGTCATCGATGGTCCATTTGCCGATTTCACAGGGACGATTGAAGAAATCGACCATGACAAAAACAAAGTCAAAGTATTTGTCAACATGTTCGGAAGGGAAACCCCTGTTGAGCTCGAATTTACTCAAGTTGACAAATTGTAATGGAAAAGCGCTTGAAATCACTATATAAAAGTGGTAATATACAAAGGTGCGTCTTGGCAAAAACGCCAAGGCAGCTAGCTTGATATTTTCATCATTCATATAAAGAATGAGACCTTGAGTGGGAGGGTTCACCCTATTACCACATCACGGACTTTAAGGAGGTGTGTCTCGTGGCTAAAAAAGTAGTTAAAGTTGTAAAATTGCAAATTCCTGCTGGGAAAGCGAATCCAGCTCCGCCAGTTGGTCCTGCATTAGGTCAAGCCGGTGTTAACATCATGGGATTCTGTAAGGAGTTTAACGCTCGTACATCTGACCAGGCTGGTCTTATCATTCCTGTAGAAATTTCGGTTTACGAAGACCGTTCATTTACATTTATTACAAAAACTCCGCCTGCTGCTGTATTGCTTAAAAAAGCGGCTGGAATTGAGTCAGGTTCTGGTGAGCCTAACCGTAATAAAGTCGCAACCGTTAAACGCGATAAAGTACGTGAAATCGCCGAAACAAAAATGCCTGACCTGAATGCGGCAGATGTTGAAGCGGCTATGCGTATGGTTGAAGGAACTGCCCGCAGTATGGGTATTGTGATCGAAGATTAATCTTTTGTTTCTTTGCTGGGTTGCGAGTTTGGATTAGACAAGTTCGCAACCCTTATTCGTGGGAGGTTATTCCGCTAAAACCACTAAGGAGGAAATTTTAAAATGGCTAAAAAAGGTAAAAAATACGTCGAAGCTGCCAAGCTTGTAGAGCGTACAAAAGCTTACGATGTAAACGAAGCGATCGAGCTTGTGAAAAAAACAAACACAGCTAAATTCGACGCTACTGTTGAAGCAGCGTTTCGTTTAGGTGTTGACCCTCGTAAAAACGACCAGCAAATCCGCGGTGCAGTTGTTCTTCCAAACGGAACAGGTAAAACACAGCGCGTCCTTGTTTTCGCTAAAGGAGAAAAAGCGAAAGAAGCAGAAGCTGCTGGTGCAGATTATGTAGGCGATGCTGATTACATCAACAAAATCCAGCAAGGCTGGTTTGATTTTGATGTAATCGTTGCAACTCCTGACATGATGGGTGAAGTCGGTAAAATCGGACGCGTGCTTGGACCAAAAGGTCTGATGCCAAACCCTAAAACAGGAACGGTTACATTTGAAGTTGAAAAAGCAGTTAAAGAAATCAAAGCGGGTAAAGTTGAATACCGCGTCGATAAAGCAGGAAACATCCATGTTCCAATCGGAAAAGTGTCATTCGAAGAAGGGAAGCTTGTTGAAAACTTCGCGACAATGTATGACACAATTTTGAAAGCAAAACCTGCTGCTGCTAAAGGTGTATACGTGAAAAACGTATCTGTTACATCTACAATGGGACCTGGAATCAAAGTGGACCCTTCAACTTTTAACGTAAAATAATATTGACTCTTATCACGCGCTTTGATATAATTCATAGCGTTGTATAATAAAATATGTCCATTTATACCGTAGACAGTAGGTGCCTTTCAAGGCTTAATTTCCTACCGAGGTGTATATATATCACAGCTTTACGCTACGTATGCTTGTATATACAGCCTCCATGTCGAATGGAGGCTTTTTATATGAAACCAGTCGTTAAAGAACGTGATCACCAAACGGTATAAGTGTTACACAAATGAATTCTTACAGGAGGTGTAACCATGAGCAGCGCAATTGAAACAAAAAAAGTTGTTGTCGAAGAGATTGCTTCTAAACTGAAAGAAAGTAAATCAACGATCATCGTTGACTATCGCGGTCTTAACGTATCTGAAGTAACAGAGCTTCGTAAACAGCTTCGCGAAGCTAACGTTGAGTTCAAAGTTTACAAAAATACAATGACTCGCCGTGCGGTTGAACAAGCTGAACTTAGTGGTTTGAACGATTTCTTAACTGGACCGAATGCGATTGCATTCAGCACTGAAGATGTTGTCGCTCCGGCTAAAGTTCTTAACGAGTTTGCTAAAAAGCACGAAGCTCTTGAAATCAAAGCCGGCGTTATCGAAGGCAATGTTGCTACTGTTGAAGAAGTGAAAGCTCTTGCTGAACTTCCATCACGCGAAGGCTTGCTTTCCATGTTGCTTAGCGTACTTCAAGCTCCAGTTCGCAACCTTGCTCTTGCTGCAAAAGCTGTGGCAGATCAGAAGGAAGAACAAGGCGCTTAATTTAATCGTTTTTCAAATTTAAAACAAATGGAGGAATTACAAATGGCTTTAAATATCGAAGAAATCATTGCTTCCGTTAAAGAAGCAACTGTGCTTGAATTGAACGACTTAGTAAAAGCAATCGAAGAAGAATTTGGCGTAACTGCTGCTGCTCCTGTAGCTGTAGCTGGTGGAGCTGCTGGCGGCGCTGCTGCTGAAGAGAAAACTGAATTTGATCTTGTTCTTGCTGGTGCAGGGGATCAAAAAATCAAAGTTATCAAAGTTGTTCGTGAAATCACTGGTCTTGGCTTGAAAGAAGCTAAAGAACTTGTTGACAACACGCCAAAACCTCTTAAAGAAGGTATTGCGAAAGAAGAAGCTGAAGAGCTTAAAGCTAAACTTGAAGAAGTTGGCGCTTCTGTAGAAGTTAAGTAATCTTCACCTAATCTTTAGGGGAAAGCTCGCTTTTAAAAGCGGGCTTTTTCTTTGCTAATTAATTGTAGTCCCTTCCGCATAAGAAAAGCCATCTTGTCTCAAGATATCTGGAGAGTTCACCAACTGAGGAGGTTCTGTGATGACTGACCATTATTATTCGGAAAAACCTTCAGCAAAAAGCAGCAGAAAAACGTGGACATTTCGTTTGAGAAACCGGACGTTTACTTTTATCAGCGACAGCGGGGTCTTTTCAAAAAAAGAGGTGGACTTTGGTTCAAGGCTGCTGATTGAAGCTTTCCGTGAACCTGATGCAGAAGGTGATTTTTTGGATGTAGGCTGCGGATATGGCCCGATTGGCCTTTCGCTTGCTGCGGATTTCGAAGATCGGACGGTTCACATGATTGATGTCAATGAAAGAGCTGTCGAACTATCGAAGGAAAACGCGTTAAACAACCAGATCAACAATGTTGAAGTATATCAAAGCGATCTGTTTTCCAACGTCGAACCTGCAAAAAAATTCGCTTCCATTATCACAAATCCCCCTATACGTGCCGGGAAAAAAACAGTACACGCCATCTTTGAAAACAGCGCTGAACATTTGCGGCCTTCAGGCGACTTGTGGGTCGTCATTCAGAAAAAACAAGGCGGTCCTTCTGCCATTGATAAATTAAAAGAACTTTTTGCGGACGTTGAAGTCGTTCAAAAAAAGAAAGGGTACTATATCATCAGAGCAAAAAAAGTTTGACTCGAATTTTCAGCTATGTTAACATTATAAAATGCCAATGTATATATTTTGCTGCCGTTTTTAAGAAACGCCTCAGCCTGTATAAAATATACATTTTTGGGAACACTAATAAAATCGGTATTTTGTTTTTGGATGTGGTTTTCTAAATTAGAAACCCTTTTTTCTTTTGTCTTGTAAAAGTATTTCTTACATATTTGCGGAGAAATGCTTGTTACACATATATTACGCATGATTTGAGGGGTGAATCAGTTGACAGGTCAACTAGTTCAGTATGGACGACACCGCCAGCGCAGAAGCTATGCACGCATTAGCGAAGTGTTAGAATTACCAAATCTCATTGAAATTCAAACCTCTTCTTATCAGTGGTTTCTTGATGAGGGTCTTAGAGAGATGTTTCAAGACATATCGCCAATTGAGGATTTCACTGGTAACCTCTCTCTGGAATTTATCGACTACAGCTTGGGTGAGCCTAAGTATCCGGTAGAAGAATCAAAAGAACGAGACGTGACTTACTCAGCGCCGCTGCGGGTCAAAGTTCGCTTAATCAACAAAGAGACCGGCGAGGTCAAGGATCAGGACGTCTTTATGGGCGACTTCCCTATTATGACTGATACTGGAACCTTCATTATCAACGGTGCGGAGCGCGTTATCGTATCCCAGCTCGTTCGTTCTCCAAGTGTATATTACAGTGGTAAAGTTGACAAAAACGGTAAGAAAGGTTTTACTGCGACTGTCATTCCAAACCGTGGCGCATGGTTAGAATACGAGACTGATGCGAAAGATGTTGTTTATGTCCGCATTGATCGCACACGTAAGTTGCCGGTTACGGTTCTTTTGCGTGCTCTCGGCTTCGGATCTGATCAGGAGATTATCGATCTGATCGGTGAAAACGAGTATTTGCGCAATACGCTTGATAAAGATAATACCGAAAACACCGACAAAGCGCTTCTTGAAATCTATGAGCGTCTCCGTCCGGGAGAGCCGCCTACGGTAGAAAACGCAAAAAGCTTGCTTGATTCAAGATTCTTCGATCCAAAAAGATATGATCTTGCGAGTGTAGGACGCTACAAAATTAATAAAAAGCTTCATATCAAAAACCGCCTTTTCAATCAGCGGCTTGCTGAAACGCTTGTGGATCCTGAAACAGGTGAAATCATTGCTGAAAAAGGTGCGATTTTGGACAGAAGAACACTTGATAAAGTGCTGCCGTATCTAGAAGAAGGAATCGGTTTTAAAAAGCTTTATCCAAATGGCGGAGTAGTCGAAGATGAAGTGACGCTTCAATCGATCAAAATCTACGCCCCTACCGATCAAGAAGGCGAGCAGACAATCAATGTGATTGGAAATGCTTTTATCGAAGAAGGCGTCAAAAATATCACTCCTTCCGATATCATTTCTTCGATCAGTTATTTCTTTAACCTGCTTCACGGAGTAGGCGATACCGATGATATTGACCATCTGGGCAACCGCCGTCTTCGTTCAGTAGGCGAGCTTCTGCAAAACCAGTTCCGCATCGGTTTGAGCAGAATGGAGCGTGTTGTTCGTGAAAGAATGTCTATTCAAGATACAAACACGATCACACCGCAGCAGTTGATTAATATTCGCCCGGTTATCGCTTCAATTAAAGAATTTTTCGGAAGCTCACAGCTTTCTCAATTCATGGACCAGACGAATCCTCTCGCTGAGCTGACGCATAAGCGTCGTCTATCAGCGCTTGGACCTGGCGGTTTGACCCGTGAGCGTGCCGGAATGGAAGTGCGTGACGTTCACTACTCCCACTACGGCCGGATGTGTCCGATTGAAACGCCTGAGGGTCCGAACATCGGCTTGATCAACTCGCTTTCTTCATTTGCGAAAGTGAACCGTTTCGGATTTATCGAAACACCGTACCGCCGTGTTGATCCTGAGACAGGAAAAGTAACGCCGAGGATCGACTACTTAACGGCTGATGAAGAAGATAACTATGTTGTTGCACAGGCAAACGCACGCCTTAATGACGACGGATCATTTGTAGACGACAGCATCGTCGCCCGCTTCAGAGGTGAGAACACTGTTGTTTCCAAAGACCGCGTCGATTACATGGACGTTTCTCCTAAGCAGGTTGTTTCTGCAGCAACCGCATGTATTCCTTTCTTGGAAAACGATGACTCAAACCGCGCCCTGATGGGAGCGAACATGCAGCGTCAGGCTGTGCCGCTTATGCAGCCTGAATCACCAGTTGTCGGAACAGGAATGGAATACGTGTCTGCAAAAGACTCCGGTGCAGCTGTGATTTGCCGCCATCCGGGAATCGTTGAACGGGTGGAAGCGAAAAACGTATGGGTGCGCCGCTATGAAGAAATCGACGGCCAAAAAGTTAAAGGAAACCTTGATAAATACAGCTTGCTGAAGTTTGTCCGTTCCAACCAGGGAACATGCTACAACCAGCGTCCGATCGTAAGCGTCGGAGACGAAGTTGAAAAAGGTGAAATTTTAGCTGACGGTCCATCCATGGAAAAAGGTGAACTTGCCCTTGGACGCAACGTCATGGTCGGCTTTATGACATGGGATGGCTACAACTATGAGGACGCCATCATCATGAGCGAACGCCTTGTAAAAGACGACGTTTATACGTCTATCCATATTGAAGAATACGAATCAGAAGCCCGGGATACAAAACTCGGACCTGAAGAAATCACCCGCGATATTCCGAACGTCGGTGAGGATGCTCTCCGCAATCTCGATGAACGCGGAATCATCCGTGTCGGTGCCGAAGTGAAAGACGGGGACCTTCTTGTTGGTAAAGTTACGCCTAAAGGTGTGACAGAGCTTACAGCAGAAGAGCGCCTGCTACACGCCATCTTTGGAGAAAAAGCGCGCGAAGTCCGCGATACGTCACTCCGTGTTCCGCACGGCGGCGGCGGAATCATCCTTGATGTTAAAGTCTTCAACCGCGAAGACGGGGATGAACTGCCTCCTGGCGTCAACCAGCTTGTCCGCGTGTACATCGTTCAGAAGCGTAAGATTTCTGAAGGGGACAAAATGGCCGGACGTCACGGTAACAAAGGTGTTATTTCGAAAATTCTTCCGGAAGAAGATATGCCGTATCTTCCTGACGGTACACCGATCGATATCATGTTAAACCCGCTTGGTGTTCCATCGCGTATGAACATCGGGCAGGTATTGGAGCTTCACCTCGGTATGGCTGCACGCCGACTCGGCCTGCATGTTGCATCACCGGTATTCGACGGCGCCCGCGAGGAAGACGTGTGGGAAACGCTTGAAGAAGCCGGCATGTCACGAGATGCGAAAACCGTCCTTTACGACGGCCGTACCGGTGAGCCATTTGATAACAGGGTTTCCGTGGGAATCATGTATATGATCAAACTTGCCCACATGGTTGACGACAAACTGCATGCCCGTTCAACCGGTCCTTATTCACTCGTTACCCAGCAGCCTCTCGGAGGTAAAGCACAGTTCGGCGGACAGCGTTTCGGTGAGATGGAAGTATGGGCGCTCGAAGCTTACGGCGCGGCATACACGCTGCAAGAAATTCTCACTGTCAAATCCGACGATGTCGTGGGCCGTGTGAAAACTTATGAAGCCATCGTAAAAGGAGACAACGTTCCAGAACCTGGCGTTCCAGAGTCGTTCAAAGTATTGATCAAAGAGCTTCAAAGCTTGGGTATGGACGTTAAAATTCTTTCAAGCGATGAAGAAGAAATTGAAATGAGAGACTTGGAAGACGATGAAGATGCAAAACAAAACGAAGGTCTTTCATTATCAAACGATGATGAAGGCGAAGATTTTGTTTCTGCTGATGCTGAACGAGACGTCGTCACAAAAGAATAACTGAATTTTTTACGCAAGTGACAGGGTATAACCCGAAGATAAAAAGGGAGGTAGGCCCCTTGCTGGATGTGAACAATTTTGAGTATATGAACATCGGTCTCGCTTCACCTGATAAAATCCGTTCATGGTCTTACGGAGAAGTGAAAAAGCCTGAAACAATCAACTATCGTACTTTGAAACCTGAAAAAGATGGTCTATTCTGCGAGCGCATTTTCGGTCCTCAAAAGGACTGGGAATGCCATTGCGGGAAGTACAAGCGGGTTCGTTATAAAGGCGTAGTCTGCGACCGTTGTGGAGTAGAAGTAACCCGGGCTAAAGTCCGTCGTGAGAGAATGGGGCATATCGAGCTGGCAGCCCCGGTTTCTCACATCTGGTATTTCAAAGGAATCCCAAGCCGTATGGGTCTTGTGCTGGATATGTCTCCGCGCGCATTGGAAGAAGTCATTTACTTTGCTTCTTATGTCGTAACAGATCCGGCCAATACGCCGCTTGAGAAAAAGCAGCTTCTTTCTGAAAAAGAATACCGTGCGTACCTTGATAAATACGGCAATAAATTTCAAGCTTCCATGGGGGCTGAAGCGATTCATAAGCTCCTTCAAGATATCGATCTTGACAAGGAAGTGGATATGCTCAAAGAAGAGCTGAAAACGTCTCAAGGACAGCGCCGTACGCGTGCGATCAAGCGTCTTGAAGTGTTGGAAGCGTTCCGTAACTCCGGAAACAAACCGTCTTGGATGATCCTTGACGTTCTTCCGGTCATTCCACCTGAGCTGAGACCTATGGTGCAGCTTGACGGCGGACGTTTTGCGACTTCTGACCTTAACGACCTTTACCGCCGCGTCATCAACCGTAACAATCGTTTAAAACGTCTACTGGATCTTGGAGCACCGAGCATTATCGTTCAAAACGAAAAGCGTATGCTTCAGGAAGCCGTTGACGCGCTGATCGATAACGGACGCAGAGGACGTCCGGTTACGGGACCTGGAAACAGACCGCTCAAATCCCTTTCTCACATGCTGAAAGGTAAACAGGGCCGTTTCCGTCAAAACCTTCTCGGTAAGCGTGTTGACTATTCAGGCCGTTCGGTTATCGTCGTAGGTCCGAACCTGAAAATGTACCAATGCGGCCTTCCGAAAGAGATGGCTTTGGAGCTGTTCAAGCCATTCGTCATGAAAGAGCTTGTCGAAAAAGGTCTTGCCCACAATATTAAGAGTGCGAAGCGTAAAATTGAGCGCGTTCAGCCTGAAGTATGGGATGTTCTTGAATCAGTCATCAAGGAACACCCGGTTCTGCTCAACCGTGCACCTACGCTTCACAGGCTGGGGATCCAAGCGTTTGAACCAACGCTTGTTGAAGGCCGCGCCATCCGTCTTCACCCGCTTGTATGTACGGCATACAACGCTGACTTTGACGGTGACCAAATGGCCGTTCACGTTCCATTATCAGCCGAAGCGCAAGCTGAAGCGCGTATTCTGATGCTTGCTGCGCAAAACATCTTGAACCCTAAAGACGGAAAACCGGTTGTTACACCGTCTCAGGATATGGTTCTTGGAAACTACTACCTGACGCTTGAACGCCCTGGTGCTGTCGGCGAAGGTATGGTTTTCAAAGATACAGATGAAGCGCTGCTTGCTTATCAAAACGGATATGTTCATTTGCATACGAGAGTGGCCGTTGCGGTTAACTCCCTGAAAAATGAAACATTCACAGAAGAACAGCGTTCAAAACTGCTGATTACAACAGTCGGAAAGCTGATCTTCAATGAAATTCTTCCGGCTTCGTTCCCATACATGAACGAACCGACGAAGAGCAATATTGAAGAAAAAACGCCTGACCGTTTCTTCCTGGACTACGGAGCCGATGTGAAAGAGGCGATTCAAAAGCAAGAAATCAATCCGCCGTTCAAAAAAGGCATCCTAGGTAAAATCATTGCGGAGATCTTCAAAAGATTCCACATTACAGAAACGTCAAAAATGCTTGATCGCATGAAGAATCTCGGCTTTAAATATTCAACAAAAGCCGGTATCACGGTCGGTGTTTCCGATATCGTCGTCTTGGATGACAAACAGGAAATTCTTGAGGAAGCACAAGGAAAAGTCGATAACGTTCTGAAGCAGTTCAGACGCGGTCTGATTACAGAAGAAGAGCGTTATGAACGCGTCATTTCCATCTGGAGTGCGGCTAAGGATACGATCCAAGGCAAGCTGATGAAATCCTTGGATGAAATCAACCCGATCTATATGATGAGTGATTCCGGAGCCCGGGGTAACGCATCAAACTTTACGCAGCTTGCGGGTATGCGGGGTCTGATGGCCAACCCGGCCGGACGGATTATCGAGCTTCCGATCAAGTCAAGTTTCCGCGAAGGTTTAACGGTTCTGGAGTACTTTATCTCCACACACGGTGCGCGTAAAGGTCTTGCCGATACAGCGCTGAAGACAGCCGACTCAGGCTACTTGACAAGACGTCTTGTAGACGTTGCCCAAGATGTCATCATTCGTGAGACAGATTGCGGCACTGACCGCGGTATTCTTGCAAAAGCCATCACAGAAGGCACAGAAGTGATCGAGCGTCTTGAAGAACGTCTCATTGGCCGCTTTGCAAGAAAGCCTGTTAAACATCCGGAAACCGGCGAAGTGATCGTGAACGAAAACGAGCTGATCGACGAGGACAAAGCGCTTGAAATCGTCGAAGCCGGCATCGAAGAAGTATGGATTCGTTCCGCCTTTACATGTAATACGTCACACGGGGTATGTAAACGATGCTATGGCCGCAACCTGGCGACAGGAACCGATGTTGAAGTCGGTGAAGCAGTCGGAATCATCGCTGCCCAATCCATCGGTGAGCCTGGTACACAGCTAACAATGCGTACCTTCCATACGGGCGGTGTTGCCGGAGACGATATTACACAAGGTTTGCCGCGTATTCAGGAATTATTTGAAGCGCGTAACCCTAAAGGTCAGGCGACGATCTCTGAAATTGACGGTGTCGTAGCTGAAATCAATGAAGTTCGCGATAAACAGCAGGAAATCGTCGTTCAGGGTGAAGTTGAAAGCCGTTCTTATACGGCGCCGTACAACGCCCGTCTGAAAGTAACTGAAGGAGAGAAAATCTCCCGCGGTCAGGTTCTGACGGAAGGTTCGGTCGATCCGAAAGAGCTTCTGAAAGTAACCGACATTACGACGGTTCAGGAATATCTGCTTCACGAAGTGCAGAAGGTTTACCGTATGCAGGGGGTTGAAATCGGAGATAAGCACGTTGAAGTTATGGTCCGCCAGATGCTTCGCAAAGTGCGTGTTATCGATGCCGGTGATACAGATGTACTGCCTGGCACACTTCTCGATATTCACCAGTTTACACAAGCGAACAAAAAGGTGCTGCTTGAAGGAAAACGACCTGCAACAGGCCGTCCGGTGCTGCTCGGTATCACAAAAGCGTCTCTTGAAACGGATTCCTTCTTGTCTGCCGCGTCATTCCAGGAAACAACACGCGTCCTGACAGATGCAGCAATCAAAGGAAAACGGGATGAACTTCTCGGCCTGAAAGAGAATGTCATCATCGGTAAGCTTGTCCCGGCGGGAACAGGTATGCTCAACTACCGTAAAGTGAAGCCGGTATTGCAAGTTCAATCTTCCGATGAAATGGTTCCGGCAGAATAGATTTAAAATATCCTAAAGAAGGATGTCACTAAAAATTGTCATACTATGTTGACATCCTTCTTTCAGGATGATAATATAACCAAGGTGCTCAATTTAAACCTGTTACTTTGGAGGATGTCTTATGTCTTATGATAAAGTATCACAGGCTCAATCAATCATCATCGGTACGAAGCAGACAGTTAAAGCACTCAAACGAAATTCTGTGAAGGAAGTTGTCGTTGCGAAAGACGCAGATCCCCATCTGACAGCAGGTGTTATTCACCTGGCGAATGAACAGGGTGTTCCCGTCTCATTGGCTGAGTCCATGAAAAAGCTCGGCAAAGCTTGCGGAATTGAAGTCGGTGCGGCAGCTGTTGCCATTATTCAATAACGTACTCGTTGTTTTTGCTTTTATGCAAAGGCATTGTTTTTTGCTTTTAAATGAACCACCTGGGTATGTGGGTTATAAAACATGATGAAGGGAGGAAATACAACATGCCTACAATTAATCAGTTAGTACGCAAGGGACGTGTGAACAAAGTTGAAACTTCCAAGTCTCCTGCACTTAACAAAGGATACAACAGCTTTAAGAAAGAGCACACTAACGTGTCTTCACCACAAAAACGCGGGGTATGTACTCGTGTTGGTACAATGACACCGAAGAAGCCGAACTCAGCGCTTCGTAAATATGCCCGTGTTCGTTTGACAAACGGAATCGAGGTTACTGCCTACATTCCTGGTATCGGACACAACCTGCAAGAGCACAGTGTCGTATTAATCCGCGGCGGACGTGTTAAAGACTTACCGGGGGTACGCTACCACATCGTGCGTGGCGCACTTGATACTGCCGGAGTTGAAAACCGTGCACAAGGCCGTTCTAAATACGGTACAAAACGTCCTAAGAAAAAATAATGCAGTTTAAATACAAATAAAAGGGTTTTTAAAAGCAAGGAGTTCTGGCAATGCTGTTAAGGGCATTGTGCTTCCGCCCGAAAAGCGGATGCCGCCTCTACGGGCATAGCCGCGAAATTCCTCGCTTATTCAAACCCGTAACAAGAGAAGGGAGGATAATCAGATGCCACGTAAAGGTCCTGTAGCAAAAAGAGACGTTTTACCTGATCCGATTTACAATTCTAAGCTGGTTACTCGTTTGATCAACAAAATGATGATCGACGGTAAAAAAGGTAAAGCTCAAACAATCCTATACAAGTCATTCGATATCATTAAAGAACGTACCGGCAACGATGCAATGGAGGTTTTCGAACAAGCATTGAAAAACATCATGCCTGTACTTGAAGTAAAAGCACGCCGTGTAGGTGGTGCGAACTACCAAGTGCCTGTAGAGGTTCGTCCTGAACGTCGTACGACTCTTGGACTTCGCTGGTTGGTAAACTACGCTCGTCTTCGCGGAGAAAAAACGATGGAAGAGCGTTTAGCCAACGAAATTTTAGATGCAGCCAACAACACTGGTGCTGCTGTTAAGAAACGTGAAGATACTCATAAGATGGCTGAAGCGAACAAAGCGTTTGCTCACTATCGCTGGTAATCTTTAACGACAAAATATTATTCCCTAAGAAGGAAGGAGAAAAGACCCAATGGCAAGAGAGTTCTCCTTAGAAAAAACTCGTAATATCGGGATCATGGCTCACATCGATGCCGGTAAGACGACAACAACTGAACGTATCTTGTTCTATACAGGCCGTATTCATAAAATTGGTGAAACTCATGAAGGGGCTTCCCAAATGGACTGGATGGAGCAGGAACAAGAACGCGGTATCACGATTACATCTGCTGCGACAACCGCACAATGGAAAGGCCACCGCGTTAACATCATCGATACACCAGGACACGTAGACTTCACTGTAGAGGTTGAACGTTCCCTGCGCGTACTTGATGGTGCCGTTGCCGTTCTTGACGCTCAATCAGGCGTTGAGCCGCAAACTGAAACAGTTTGGCGTCAGGCAACAACTTACGGAGTACCTCGTATCGTATTTGTCAACAAAATGGACAAAACCGGTGCGGATTTCCTTTACTCTGTAGGAACTCTTAGAGACCGTCTTGAGGCAAACGCTCACGCGATCCAATTACCGATTGGCGCCGAAGACAACTTTGAAGGGATCATCGATCTTGTAGAAAACGTTGCGTATTACTACGAAGATGATCTTGGAACACGCTCTGAAGCGCGTGAAATCCCTGCTGAGTACAAAGATAAAGCTGAAGAGCTTCGCGCCAGCTTAATTGAAGCTGTTGCTGAGCTTGATGAAGAGCTTATGATGAAGTACTTGGAAGGCGAAGAAATCACAATTGACGAGCTGAAAGCAGCAATCCGTAAAGGAACTTGTAACGTTGAGTTCTACCCGGTTCTTTGTGGTTCAGCTTTCAAAAACAAAGGTGTTCAATTAGTGCTTGATGCAGTTCTTGACTACCTTCCAGCTCCAACTGATGTTGAAGCGATCAAAGGTATTGTGCCTGATACTGACGAAGAGGTTACTCGTGAGTCTTCTGACGATGCACCTTTCTCAGCGTTGGCATTTAAAGTTATGACCGACCCTTATGTCGGTAAACTGACATTCTTCCGTGTGTACTCAGGAACGCTTGATTCCGGTTCATACGTAAGAAACTCAACAAAAGGCAAACGTGAGCGTGTCGGACGTATCCTGCAAATGCACGCCAACAGCCGTGAAGAAATCTCTACTGTATACGCAGGAGATATCGCAGCAGCTGTAGGTCTGAAAGATACGACGACTGGTGACACGCTTTGCGACGAGAAAAGCCTGGTTATCCTGGAATCAATGGAATTCCCTGAGCCGGTTATCCACGTTGCAATCGAGCCTAAGTCAAAAGCCGACCAAGACAAAATGTCTACAGCGCTGTCTAAACTGGCTGAAGAAGATCCAACTTTCCGCGCGCATACCGATGCGGAAACTGGTCAAACGATCATCGGCGGTATGGGTGAGCTTCACCTTGATATCATCGTTGACCGTATGAAACGCGAATTTAAAGTTGAAGCCAACGTAGGTGCTCCTCAAGTTGCGTATCGTGAAACATTCCGTGCGAGCGCGCAAGTTGAAGGTAAATTCGTACGTCAATCTGGTGGACGCGGACAATTCGGACACGTTTGGATCGAATTCTCTCCAAACGAAGAAGGAAAAGGCTTTGAATTCGAAAACGCAATCGTCGGTGGTGTCGTTCCACGTGAATACATTCCGGCTGTTCAAGCGGGACTTGAAGATGCGCTGCAAAACGGTGTAATCGCAGGCTACCCGGTTATCGACATCAAAGCTAAATTGTATGATGGTTCTTACCATGATGTTGACTCAAACGAAATGGCGTTTAAAATCGCCGCTTCTATGGCGCTTAAAAACGCTGCAAGCAAATGTAGCCCGGTTCTTCTTGAGCCGATTGCGAAAGTTGAAGTCGTTATCCCTGAAGAATACATGGGAGACATCATGGGTGACATCACATCACGCCGTGGACGCGTAGAAGGTATGGAAGGCCGCGGAAACGCTCAAGTTGTTCGCGCAATGGTTCCGCTTTCTGAAATGTTTGGATACGCAACTGCGCTTCGTTCAAACACGCAAGGCCGCGGTACGTTCACAATGCACTTTGATCACTATGAAGAAGTGCCTAAGAGCATCAGTGATGAGATCATCAAAAAAAATAAAGGCGAATAATTGATTTTGCCGCTTCATTAAAGTATAACTACTATTGTAAGATGAGAAAGTGAAACACAGCTTTCACTTTCTATCACTCTATATCAATAAAATAACCTTTTTAAGGAGGATTTTCAGAATGGCTAAAGAAAAATTCGACCGTTCCAAATCACATGCCAACATTGGTACAATTGGACACGTTGACCATGGTAAAACTACATTAACAGCTGCTATCACTACAGTACTTCATAAGAAATCTGGTAAAGGTACTGCTATGGCATACGACCAAATCGATGGTGCTCCAGAAGAGCGCGAGCGTGGAATCACAATCTCTACTGCACACGTTGAGTATGAAACTGATACTCGTCACTATGCACACGTTGACTGCCCAGGACACGCTGACTATGTTAAAAACATGATCACAGGTGCTGCGCAAATGGACGGAGCGATCCTTGTTGTATCTGCTGCTGACGGCCCAATGCCGCAAACTCGTGAGCACATCCTTCTTTCTCGTAACGTTGGCGTGCCTTACATCGTAGTATTCTTGAACAAATGCGACATGGTAGACGATGAAGAGCTTCTTGAACTAGTTGAAATGGAAGTTCGTGACCTTCTTTCTGAGTACGAATTCCCTGGTGATGATGTACCAGTTATCAAAGGTTCTGCTCTTAAAGCTCTTGAAGGTGATGCTGATTACGAAGCTAAAATCTTCGAACTGATGGATGCGGTTGACGAGTACATCCCAACTCCAGAGCGCGATACTGACAAACCATTCATGATGCCTGTTGAGGACGTATTCTCAATCACTGGTCGTGGAACAGTTGCTACTGGACGCGTAGAGCGCGGTCAAGTTAAAGTCGGTGACGAAGTTGAAATCATCGGTCTTCAAGAAGAAAACAAGAAAACAACTGTTACAGGTGTTGAAATGTTCCGTAAGCTTCTTGACTATGCTGAAGCTGGAGACAACATCGGTGCACTTCTTCGCGGTGTATCTCGTGAAGAAATCCAACGTGGTCAAGTACTTGCTCAACCAGGTACTATCACTCCGCACAAAAAATTTAAAGCTGAAGTTTACGTTCTTTCTAAAGAAGAGGGTGGACGTCACACTCCATTCTTCTCTAACTACCGTCCTCAGTTCTACTTCCGTACAACTGACGTAACGGGTATCATTCAGCTTCCAGAAGGCGTAGAAATGGTTATGCCTGGAGACAACATCGAAATGACTGTTGAATTGATTTCAACAATCGCGATCGAAGACGGAACTCGCTTCTCTATCCGTGAAGGTGGACGTACAGTAGGTTCTGGTGTTGTAACTTCTATCACCGAATAATACTTAAAAATAAAAAAACGGGATCCGGATGGATCTCGTTTTTTTATTTATCGCATGTTTGGTAGAGGGATTTATTTTCCGGCTTCATATCCTTGATTAACACAGTCTGAATCTGTATAATAAAAAAAGTGTGCAAACACGGTTAATATTTAATATTGCCTTGCAACATGCCTATAAATTTTGTATAATAGTGCATGTTGGTCTTTGACTGCGATGAAGTGAGAGGTTGCTGACACACCCGGCCGCTTTGCCATGGCAAGGTGATGCAGGTTTTTCTCACGGAGAATTGTCTAACGTAAGTAGGCGAAAAGGAGGGAAAATAATGGCAAAACAAAAAATTCGTATTCGTTTAAAAGCGTATGATCATAGAATCCTTGATCAATCTGCTGAGAAGATTGTTGAAACGGCAAAACGTTCCGGTGCCAGCGTATCTGGTCCGATTCCATTGCCAACTGAGAAATCAGTTTACACAATCCTTCGTGCGGTGCACAAATACAAAGATTCTCGTGAGCAATTTGAAATGCGTACACATAAACGTTTAATCGACATTGTGAACCCAACACCGCAAACTGTCGATGCTCTAATGCGATTAGATCTACCATCTGGTGTCGATATCGAAATTAAACTTTAATCTAAAATATAGAATGATCTTTATAGGAGGTGTGACGAATGACCAAAGGAATCTTAGGAAGAAAAATTGGTATGACGCAAGTTTTCGCAGAAAACGGTGATCTTATTCCGGTAACTGTTATCGAAGCTGCAGCTAACGTTGTACTTCAAAAGAAAACAGCTGAAAACGACGGCTACGAAGCGATTCAGATCGGTTTTGACGACAAGCGCGATAAGCTTGCCAACAAGCCGGAAAAAGGCCACGTCGCAAAAGCGGAAACTGCACCTAAGCGCTTCGTTAAAGAACTACGCGGAGTGGATATGGATGCGTATGAAGTTGGTCAGGAAGTCAAAGTTGATATTTTCTCTAACGGAGAAATCGTAGATGTAACAGGAACATCAAAAGGTAAAGGTTTCCAAGGTGCGATCAAACGCCACGGACAATCTCGTGGACCTATGTCTCACGGTTCCCGCTACCATCGTCGTCCTGGTTCAATGGGACCGGTAGACCCTAACCGTGTATTCAAAGGAAAACTGTTGCCTGGACGTATGGGCGGAGAGCAGATCACTGTTCAAAACCTTGAAATCGTAAAAGTTGATGCAGAACGCAACCTTCTTTTAGTTAAAGGTAACGTTCCTGGCGCCAAAAAATCTCTAGTCACTATTAAAAGTGCAGTTAAATCTAAATAACTCTTTAGGAAAGGAGGAAATTGATCATGCCAAAAGTAGCATTATATAACCAAAACGGTTCTACTGCTGGTGATATCGAATTAAACGACTCTGTATTTGGGATCGAGCCAAATGAGAGCGTAGTATTCGACGCTATTCTTATGCAAAGAGCTTCCTTGCGTCAAGGAACTCACAAAGTAAAAAATCGTTCTGAAGTTAGTGGCGGAGGTCGTAAACCTTGGCGTCAAAAAGGCACTGGCCGTGCTCGTCAGGGATCTATCCGTTCACCGCAATGGCGCGGAGGTGGTATCGTATTCGGTCCTACACCACGCAGCTATGCTTATAAATTACCGAAAAAAGTTCGCCGCTTGGCAATCAAATCAGCATTGTCTTCTAAAGTGCAGGACAACAACTTGATCGTTCTTGAAGATCTTACTCTTGATGCGGTTAAAACAAAAGAAATGGCTGCTGTTCTTACAGGCCTTTCTGTTGAGAAAAAAGCTTTAATCGTAACTGCAGATGTAAATGAAACGGTTGCACTTTCTGCCCGTAACCTTCCTGGAGTTACAGTCGTTGAAGCTAACGGAATCAACGTACTTGATGTTGTCGGTCACGAGAAGCTTGTGATGACGAAAGCAGCGGTTGAAAAAGTAGAGGAGGTGCTTGCATAATGAAAGATCCTCGTGATGTTCTTAAGCGCCCCGTCATTACTGAACGTTCTGCTGATTTAATGGCTGAAAAAAAATATACGTTTGAAGTAGACGTAAGAGCTAATAAAACAGAAGTGAAAGATGCAGTTGAAGAAATCTTTGGAGTGAAAGTTGAGAAAGTCAACATAATGAACTACAAAGGGAAATTCAAACGTGTCGGCCGCTACTCTGGTATGACGAACAAACGCAGAAAAGCCATTGTCAAGCTTACTGCAGACAGCAAAGAAATCGAAATTTTTGAAGCTTAATCATTTGTAAAAAGAAGGAGGGAAATTCAAAATGGCGATTAAAAAGTACAAACCGACCTCTAACGGACGTCGCGGCATGACGACTTCTGATTTCGCTGAAATCACGACAGATCAGCCGGAAAAATCCTTGCTTGCCCCGCTTCATAAAAAAGGCGGACGTAACAACCAAGGGAAATTGACTGTACGTCATCAAGGCGGCGGACATAAACGCCAATATCGTATTATCGACTTCAAACGCGATAAAGATGGTATACCTGGACGCGTTGCTACAGTTGAATACGATCCAAACCGTTCAGCAAACATTGCTCTAATTAACTATGTAGACGGAGAAAAACGCTACATTTTGGCTCCTAAGGGGCTTGAAGTAGGCACTGAAATCATGTCAGGTTCAGAAGCTGACATTAAAGTAGGTAACGCACTTCCACTGATCAACATCCCAGTTGGTACAGTTGTGCACAATATTGAATTGAAACCAGGAAAAGGCGGACAGCTGGTACGGTCAGCTGGTACATCTGCTCAAGTTCTTGGTAAAGAAGGTAAATACGTTCTTGTACGTCTGAACTCCGGTGAAGTTCGCATGATTCTTTCTGCTTGCCGCGCGACAATCGGTCAAGTGGGTAACGAGCAGCACGAACTGATCAACATCGGTAAAGCAGGACGTTCTCGCTGGAAAGGCGTTCGCCCTACAGTTCGCGGTTCTGTTATGAACCCTAACGATCACCCACACGGCGGTGGTGAAGGACGCGCACCTATCGGACGTAAATCACCTATGTCTCCATGGGGTAAACCAACTCTTGGATTCAAAACTCGCAAGAAAAAGAACAAGTCAGATAAATTCATCGTACGTCGTCGTAAAAATAAATAACGGGGTTGTCTACGGTTCTTATCGGACCGTAGCGCAATCACGAAGGGAGGTTCCAAAATGGCTCGCAGCTTAAAAAAAGGACCATTTGTCGATGATCATCTAATGACAAAAATCGAGAAATTAAATGAAACGGATAAGAAACAAGTTGTGAAAACTTGGTCTCGCCGTTCAACTATTTTCCCGCAATTCATCGGTCACACAATCGCAGTCTATGATGGACGCAAACATGTGCCTGTTTACATCTCTGAAGATATGGTAGGTCACAAGTTGGGTGAGTTTGCACCTACTCGTACTTACAAAGGTCATGCTAGTGATGACAAAAAAACAAGACGCTAATGAGAGGAGGCTTTTAAATGCAACAAGCTAAAGCTGTCGCAAGAACAGTCCGTATTGCTCCTCGTAAGGCACGTCTAGTAATGGACCTGATTCGAGGCAAGCAAGTAGGTGAAGCAGTATCAATCTTAAACCACACGCCAAAAGCTGCTTCCCCGATTATTGAAAAAGTTTTAAAATCTGCTATCGCTAACGCTGAGCACAACTATGAAATGGATGCAAACAGCCTGGTTGTTACTCAAGCTTACGTGAACGAAGGCCCTACGTTGAAAAGATTCCGTCCGCGCGCTATGGGACGTGCAAGCCAAATCAACAAACGTACGAGCCACATTACTATCGTTGTATCAGAAAAGAAGGAGGGATAACTCGTGGGTCAAAAGGTAAATCCAGTCGGTCTTCGTATTGGGGTTATACGTGATTGGGAATCTAAGTGGTTCGCTGGCAAAGATTACGCAGACTTCCTTCACGAAGATCTAAAAATCCGTGAATTTATTAATCAACGCCTGTCTGACGCTTCAGTTTCTAAAGTGGAAATCGAGCGTGCGGCAAACCGTGTCAATATTACGATCCACACAGCTAAGCCTGGTATGGTTATCGGTAAAGGCGGTTCTGAAGTCGAAGCGCTTCGCAAAGCCCTTAACAGCCTTACTGGCAAGCGTGTACACATTAACATTCTTGAAATCAAAAGAGCTGATCTTGATGCTCAGCTAGTTGCAGATAACATTGCTCGTCAATTGGAAAACCGTATTTCTTTCCGTCGTGCGCAAAAGCAACAAATCCAACGCACAATGCGCGCTGGTGCACAAGGAATTAAAACAATGGTTTCCGGTCGTCTTGGCGGCGCTGATATCGCTCGCTCTGAATATTACAGTGAAGGAACTGTTCCATTGCACACATTGCGTGCTGACATCGACTATGCTACATCTGAAGCTGACACAACTTACGGTAAGCTCGGTGTAAAAGTCTGGATCTATCGTGGAGAGGTTCTTCCTACTAAGAAGAAAACTGAGGAAGGAGGAAAATAATATGTTAATGCCAAAACGCGTTAAATATCGCAGAGAGCATCGCGGAAAAATGCGCGGCCGTGCGAAAGGCGGCACTGAAGTGCATTTCGGTGAATACGGTATCCAGGCTCAAGAAGCTTCTTGGATCACAAACCGCCAAATCGAAGCAGCACGTATTGCGATGACTCGTTACATGAAACGTGGCGGTAAAGTTTGGATCAAAATTTTCCCTTCTAAGCCTTATACAGCTAAGCCTCTAGAGGTTCGGATGGGTTCCGGTAAAGGTGCTCCTGAAGGATGGGTAGCTGTTGTAAAACCGGGCAAAGTTTTATTTGAAATTTCTGGTGTGTCTGAGGAAGTCGCTCGTGAAGCTCTTCGTCTTGCATCTCACAAATTGCCAATTAAAACGAAGTTCGTAAAACGTGAAGAAATTGGTGGTGAATCAAATGAAAGCTAATGAAATTCGTGACCTTACCACTGCTGAAATTGAACAAAAAGTAAAGTCTCTTAAAGAAGAACTTTTCAATCTTCGCTTTCAATTAGCGACAGGACAACTTGAAAATACTGCTCGCATTCGTGAAGTGCGCAAGTCAATCGCGCGCATGAAAACTGTGATTCGGGAAAGAGAAATTGCTGCCAACAAATAATTCCGGAGGGAGGTTCTCTAAAACATGAGCGAACGCAATCAGCGCAAAGTCTACCAAGGACGTGTTGTTTCTGACAAAATGGATAAAACCATTACTGTTGTTGTAGAAACTTACAAAAAACACTCACTCTACGGTAAACGCGTAAAGTACTCTAAAAAATTCAAAGCACATGATGAAAATAATCAGGCTAAAATCGGTGACATCGTAAAGATCATGGAAACTCGTCCATTATCTGCGACTAAACGTTTTCGTCTAGTTGAAGTTGTCGAAGAAGCTGTTATTATCTAATAAAGTTCGGAAATCCTTTTTCCGAAGGGAGGTAACAAATAATGATTCAACAAGAGACTCGTTTAAAAGTAGCTGATAACTCTGGCGCGCGTGAAGTTCTTACGATCAAAGTTCTTGGCGGTTCCGGACGCAAAACGGCTAACATTGGTGATGTCATTGTTTGCACGGTTAAACAAGCAACACCAGGAGGCGTTGTCAAAAAAGGTGATGTCGTTAAAGCTGTTATCGTTCGTTCTAAGAGCGGAGCACGCAGAAATGACGGATCTTACATCAAATTCGACGAGAATGCATGTGTTATCATCCGTGACGACAAAAGCCCGCGCGGAACTCGTATCTTCGGACCTGTTGCACGTGAACTTCGTGACAACAACTTTATGAAAATTGTTTCTTTAGCTCCAGAAGTACTTTAATGATATCAATGCCGGACTTGAAGGAGGTGCGATCAGGATGCATGTTAAAAAAGGCGATAAAGTAATGGTTATCTCTGGTAAAGACAAAGGGAAACAAGGAGTGATCCTTGCAGCATTCCCTAAAAAGGACCGCGTACTTGTTGAAGGTGTCAACATGGTGAAGAAGCACGCTAAGCCGACACAAGCAAACCCTCAAGGCGGAATCTTAAACCAAGAGGCGCCAATTCATGTGTCAAACGTAATGCCGCTCGATCCTAAAACAGGTGAAGTGACTCGCGTAGGATACAAAGTAGAAAATGGCAAAAAAGTTCGTGTTGCAAAAAAATCTGGGCAAGTTCTAGATAACTAGTAATAAAGGAAGGGAGGTCTATCTCATGAACCGCCTTAAAGAAAAGTACAATAAAGAAATTACACCTGCATTAATGAACAAGTTTAACTACAACTCTGTGATGCAAGTGCCTAAAATCGAAAAAATCGTAATCAACATGGGTGTTGGTGACGCTGTTCAAAACGCTAAAGCAATCGATAGCGCAGTTGAAGAACTAACGTTTATCGCTGGTCAGAAACCTGTCGTTACTCGTGCGAAGAAATCTATTGCTGGATTCCGTCTTCGTGAGGGAATGCCGATCGGTGCGAAAGTAACTCTTCGCGGAGAGCGCATGTACGATTTCCTTGATAAACTGATTTCTGTTTCTTTACCGCGTGTACGTGACTTCCGCGGGATTTCCAAAAAGTCTTTCGACGGCCGTGGAAACTACACACTTGGAATTAAAGAACAGCTGATCTTCCCTGAAATTGACTATGATAAGGTTACTAAGGTTCGCGGTATGGATATCGTTATTGTAACGACTGCCAACACGGATGAAGAAGCTCGTGAACTGTTAACTCAATTAGGTATGCCATTCCAGAAATAATCAATGAAAGGGAGGCGAAATCGTGGCTAAAAAGTCAATGATTGCGAAACAAAAACGCACACCGAAGTTTAAAGTACAAGAGTACACTCGCTGCGAACGCTGCGGACGTCCACACTCAGTCATTCGTAAATTTAAACTTTGCCGTATTTGTTTCCGTGAACTTGCATATAAAGGACAAATTCCTGGCGTTAAAAAAGCCAGCTGGTAATCCCCGTTAATGGGAAGGAGGTTATTAAATAATGGTTATGACAGATCCGATTGCAGATATGCTGACTCGTATTCGTAATGCAAACATGGTACGTCATGAGAAGCTTGAAATCCCTGCTTCTAAGTTGAAAAGAGAGATCGCTGAAATCTTGAAACGAGAAGGTTTCATCCGTGACGTAGAATTCATTGAAGATAACAAACAAGGCATCATCCGTGTTTTCTTGAAATACGGACAAAACAACGAACGTGTCATCACTGGCCTTAAAAGAATCAGCAAACCTGGTCTGCGCGTTTACGCTAAGTCAAACGAAGTGCCTCGCGTACTGAACGGACTTGGAATCGCAATTCTTTCTACATCACAAGGTGTGTTAACTGATAAAGAAGCTCGCGCTAAGCAAGCCGGCGGAGAAGTATTAGCATACGTTTGGTAAGAAGTTTAACATGAATGGAGGTGTTTGGTATGTCTCGTGTAGGTAAGAAGCTACTTGAGATTCCTTCAGGTGTTACAGTTACAATGAACGACAACACTGTAACCGTGAAAGGACCAAAAGGAGAATTAACTCGTACGTTTCATCCTGATATGAAGATTAAAATTGAGGACAATGTACTGACTGTAGAACGTCCTTCTGAAAATAAAGAACATCGCGCGCTGCATGGTACAACTCGCAGCATCATCGGAAACATGGTTGAAGGTGTATCTAAAGGGTTTGAAAGAGGTTTGGAATTAGTCGGTGTCGGTTACCGTGCTTCTAAATCCGGAAACAAACTTGTTTTAAACGTTGGATACTCTCATCCAGTAGAGATCGTTCCTGAAAACGGAATTGAAATCGAAGTTCCATCTCAAACAAAAATAGTCGTTAAAGGTACGGATAAAGAACGCGTTGGTGCTACTGCTGCCAACATTCGCGCTGTACGCTCTCCAGAGCCTTACAAAGGTAAAGGGATTCGCTATGAAGGAGAAATGGTTCGTCGTAAAGAAGGTAAATCTGCTAAGTAAACCCGCTTAAAGTGAGAAAGGAGTGACCCAGATGATTACGAAAACAAGCAAGAATGCTGCACGTCTTAAAAGACACGCTCGTGTTCGTTCGAAGCTTTCAGGAACGCCTGAAAGACCTCGTCTAAATGTTTTCCGTTCAAACAAACATATCTACGCACAAGTGATCGATGACGTGAACGGTGTTACACTTGTGAGTGCATCTACTCTTGATAAAGACTTCAACGCCGAAAACGGCGGCGATACGTCTGCGGCTGCAAAAGTTGGAGAGCTTGTTGCAAAACGCGCTTCTGAAAAAGGTATCACAAACGTCGTGTTCGACCGTGGCGGTTACCTCTATCATGGACGTGTAAAAGCTTTGGCTGATGCTGCACGCGAGGCTGGATTAGAATTTTAATAAAAGAAGGAGGGACATATGAATATGCGTCGTATTGACCCAAGCAAATTAGAGTTAGAAGAACGCTTAGTTACCGTTAACCGCGTAGCGAAAGTTGTTAAAGGTGGTCGTCGTTTCCGTTTCGCAGCTCTAGTCGTTGTCGGTGACAAAAACGGTCACGTAGGATTCGGAACTGGTAAAGCACAGGAAGTGCCGGAAGCGATCCGCAAAGCTGTAGAAGATGCGAAAAAGAATTTGATCGAAGTACCAATGGTTGGAACTACAATTCCACACGAAATCATCGGACGTTTCGGTGCAGGAAACATCTTGTTAAAACCTGCTTCTGAAGGTACGGGAGTCATCGCTGGAGGCCCAGTACGTGCGGTACTTGAGCTTGCCGGTATAGCTGATATCCTTTCTAAGTCTCTAGGTTCTAACACACCGATCAACATGATTCGTGCAACAGTCCAAGGTTTAAGCGAGCTGAAACGCGCCGAGGAAGTTGCGAAGCTTCGTGGAAAATCTGTAGAAGAACTGTTAGGATAAGGAGGGAACATTAATGGCTAAATTAGAAATTACCCTCAAACGCAGTGTAATCGGTCGCCCGGAAGATCAGCGCATTACTGTCAGAACGCTTGGTTTAAAGAAAACAAACCAAACAGTCGTTCATGAAGACAACGCTGCGATCCGCGGCATGATTAACAAAGTATCTCATTTAGTTTCTGTTAAAGAACAATAAAAATAAACGATAAGCTAAGGAGGTGTCCTAATGAAACTTCATGAATTAAAGCCCGCAGAAGGTTCACGCAAAACGCGCAACCGCGTAGGTCGTGGTATTGGTTCTGGAAACGGTAAAACAGCTGGTAAAGGTCATAAAGGTCAAAACGCTCGTTCCGGCGGCGGTGTACGTCCTGGATTCGAGGGTGGACAAATGCCTTTATTCCAACGTCTTCCGAAACGCGGTTTTACAAACATCAACCGCAAGGACTTCGCTGTAGTCAACCTAGACAAACTCAACAGCTTTGCAGAAGGGACGGAAGTTACTCCTGAACTTCTTTTGGAAACAGGTGTAATTAGCAAGTTGAAATCTGGAGTGAAAATTCTTGGCGACGGTAAATTAGAAAAGAAATTAACTGTTAAAGCCAATAAATTCTCCGCTTCTGCTAAACAAGCAATTGAGGCTGCTGGCGGTACAGCTGAGGTGATCTAACTTGTTTAAGACAATCTCCAATTTTATGCGTGTGAAGGATATTCGGAATAAGATTATCTTCACTCTTTTAATGCTTATCGTCTTTCGTCTCGGTTCGTTCATTCCTGTGCCGCATGTAAACACAGAAGTTTTGAATGCACAGGACCAAATGAGCGTATTTGGGATCCTTAACACATTTGGCGGCGGTGCATTATTCAACTTCTCCATTCTTGCGATGGGGATCATGCCTTACATCACAGCTTCGATCATCATCCAGCTTTTGCAGATGGATGTTGTGCCGAAGTTTACCGAGTGGTCTAAGCAGGGAGAAGTTGGTCGCCGAAAATTAGCTCAGTTCACAAGGTACTTCACAATTATTCTTGGGTTCATTCAAGCGCTGGCTATGTCTTACGGATTTAATAATATGGCGGGCGGCGCGTTGATTAGTGACCCGGGATTCGGTACTTATTTGACCATTGCGATTGTGCTGACTGCCGGAACTGCTTTTTTAATGTGGCTGGGAGAACAAATTACGTCCCATGGAGTTGGTAATGGAATATCGATTATCATCTTCGCCGGTATCGTTGCCGGTATTCCGCAGACGGTCAATCAGATCTACGCTCAGCAGTTTACAGACGCTGGAGATCAGTTGTTCTTGCAAATCTTAAAGGTTGTCATCATATTGGTTGCGATTGTGGCGATTGTCGTTGGCGTGATTTTTATCCAACAGGCAGTAAGAAAAATCTCAATTCAATATGCGAAAGGTTCAGGCCGTTCACCGGTTCCTGGCGGTCAGTCAACACACTTGCCGCTGAAGGTTAACCCGGCGGGTGTTATTCCGGTTATCTTTGCTGTTTCGTTTATCATTACACCTCGGACCGTGGCTTCATTCTTTGGTACCAACGATGTGACGAACTGGATCCAAAAAACGTTTGATTACACGCATCCGGTTGGAATGGCGATCTATGCAGCACTGATTATTGCCTTTACCTATTTCTATGCATTTGTCCAGGTTAACCCTGAACAAATGGCCGATAATCTTAAAAAACAAGGCGGCTATATTCCGGGAGTTCGTCCAGGAAAAATGACTCAGGATAGAATTACGAGCATCTTGTACCGGCTGACATTTGTCGGCTCCATATTCTTGGCCGTGATTGCCATTCTTCCTGTCTTGTTCGTTAATATTGCCGGGCTGCCTTCTTCTGCACAAATTGGCGGAACAAGTTTGCTGATTGTGATCGGTGTTGCACTGGAAACGATGAAGCAGCTTGAAAGCCAGCTGGTGAAACGAAACTATCGTGGATTTATGAAGCACTAGAGGAAATGGGATGCGCCCATTCCTCTAAAATAGAGAGGACGGGGAATCCGAAATGAACTTAGTCTTAATGGGACTGCCTGGAGCCGGTAAAGGAACACAGGCTGAACGGATTGTTGACGATTTTGGGATACCTCATATCTCAACAGGAGACATGTTCCGCGCTGCGATGAAAGAAGAAACTGATCTGGGGCTGGAAGCCAAATCATACATTGATAAAGGCGAGCTTGTTCCGGATGAAGTGACAATTGGTATTGTCAGGGAAAGACTTGGCAAGAATGATTGTGACCGAGGTTTTCTTCTGGACGGATTTCCGAGAACAGTCGCTCAAGCTGAAGCACTTGAGGAAATTCTTAAAGGACTTGGCAAGTCTATCGATCATGTCATCAACATTCAAGTCGATAAAGATGCATTGATGGAACGTCTGACGGGACGCAGAATCTGCAAAAATTGCGGTGCAACTTATCATTTAGTCTTTAATCCGCCTGCAAAAGAAAATGTATGCGATAAGTGTGGAGGAGAGCTCTATCAGCGTGAAGATGATAATGAAGCTACAGTTTCCACACGACTTGAGGTCAACCTGAAGCAAACTCAGCCTTTACTCGATTTTTATGCGGATAAAGGATATCTTGTAAACATTGACGGTCAAAAGAACATCAATGAAGTTTACGGTGATATAAGGGAGCTTCTCGGGGGCCATGGCAAATGATTATTTGTAAAACGCCCCGGGAAATCGAAATTATGCGGGAAGCAGGCCGGATTGTTGCTTTAACTCACCAGGAGCTAAAAAAACACATCAAACCCGGCATCTCGACAAAAGAATTGGATCAAATTGCCGAACGTTTTATTACAAAGCAAGGTGCAATCCCATCTTTTAAAGGGTATAATGGTTTTCGCGGGAGCATTTGCGTTTCAGTCAATGAAGAACTCGTTCACGGTATACCGGGTAAAAGGGTGCTTCGTGACGGAGACATCATCAGCATCGACATCGGTGCGAAGTTAAACGGTTATCATGGCGACTCTGCCTGGACTTATCCGGTGGGAACGATCAGCGCTGAGGATCAAAAGCTGCTGGATGTGACAGAGGAGTCTTTATATAGAGGCTTGCAGGAAGCAAAACCGGGAGAACGGTTGTCGAATATTTCCCACGCAATACAAACGTATGTCGAAAATGAGCAATTTTCAGTTGTCAGGGAATATGTAGGACACGGGGTCGGTCAGAACCTGCATGAGGATCCGCAAATTCCTCACTATGGTCCGCCGAACAAAGGCCCGCGCTTAAAGCCTGGCATGGTCCTGGCCATTGAGCCGATGGTCAACGCTGGTACCCGTTATGTTAAGACATTAGCTGATAACTGGACGGTTGTAACTGTGGACGGGAAGAAGTGTGCTCACTTTGAACACACGATCGCGATTACGGAGACAGGTTTTGATATACTGACAAAAGCCTAGGTGAAATGAGATGAATCGGAAAACACCTGAAATTGGACAGTTCGTACGCATTACGCAAGGACGCGAAATGGACCAATACGCGGTTGTCATTGATATATTCGATCATCATCATGTGCTGATAGCAGACGGAGAAAAGCGTAAATTTCATTCTCCTAAGAAAAAGAATATCAATCATTTAACCTTTTATGATTGCGTATCTCCGGAAGTTCAGAACAGTATAAATGAAACTGGGCGTGTGACAAACGGAAAATTGAGATTTTCTCTTTTGAAATTTGTCAGAGAGCAAGTTACTGATTTGAAGAAGGGAGAACACTTGAATGGCGAAAGACGATGTAATTGAAGTGGAAGGTACTGTAGTCGAAACGCTGCCAAACGCAATGTTCAAAGTTGAACTTGAGAATGGCCACACGGTTTTGGCTCACGTATCTGGTAAAATCCGCATGCACTTCATTCGCATTTTACCTGGAGACAAAGTTACGGTAGAATTATCTCCATATGACTTAACTCGTGGTAGAATTACGTACCGTTACAAATAAAGCACTCCGGAAATTGAAGGAGGTTGGAAACACATGAAAGTGAGACCATCAGTTAAACCGATCTGTGAAAAATGCAAAGTCATTCGCAGAAAAGGAAAAGTAATGGTGATCTGTGAAAATCCAAAGCATAAACAAAAACAAGGATAATTTTTAAGGAGGTGCGAGAGAGATGGCTCGTATTGCTGGTGTAGATATTCCACGTGATAAACGTGTTGTTATTTCATTAACATACATCTTTGGAATCGGCCGTTCAACGGCTCAGCAAGTCTTGAAAGAAGCTGGTGTTTCTGAAGATACTCGCGTTCGTGATTTGACTGAAGAAGAACTTGGTAAAATCCGTGACGTGATCGACAAACTGAAAGTTGAAGGTGACCTTCGCCGTGAAGTGTCTCTTAACATTAAACGTCTGATCGAAATCGGAAGCTACCGCGGAATTCGTCATCGTCGCGGATTGCCTGTTCGCGGTCAAAATACTAAAAATAACGCGCGTACTCGTAAAGGTCCGCGTCGTACTGTAGCTAACAAGAAAAAATAAGCAAGGGAGGTAACTAAACTATGGCTGCTGCTCGTAAATCAAACACGCGTAAACGCCGCGTGAAAAAGAATATTGAATCTGGAATCGCTCATATTCGTTCAACTTTCAACAACACGATCGTTACTATTACAGATGTTCATGGCAATGCTATTTCTTGGTCAAGTGCCGGAGCTCTAGGATTTAGAGGTTCTCGTAAATCCACTCCATTTGCTGCACAAATGGCTGCTGAAACAGCTGCTAAAGGTTCTATCGAACATGGACTGAAAACTCTCGAAGTAACTGTTAAAGGACCGGGTTCTGGCCGTGAAGCTGCAATCCGTGCTCTCCAAGCTGCCGGACTTGAAGTTACAGCGATCAGAGACGTAACACCTGTTCCTCATAACGGATGCCGTCCGCCAAAACGTCGCCGCGTGTAATTTGTTTGTATAGATTTTGTGTCCCTGTCAATAATGGGTTATGATACAGTTAATTTATAAAACGAATGCACACTCGTTGCCTGAGCACATACGGGACTAAACAATGGGGAATTTCGGATAGAATGAGAGCCGTTCTTTCCGGGGTTTCGACGTTTTGAAGGAGGGTTTTATGAAATGATCGAGATTGAAAAACCAAAAATCGAAACGGTTGAAATCAGCGACGATGCCAAGTATGGTAAATTTGTCGTAGAGCCACTTGAGCGTGGATATGGTACAACTTTGGGTAACTCCTTACGTCGTATCCTTTTATCCTCACTCCCTGGTGCCGCTGTAACATCGATCCAGATAGATGGTGTACTGCATGAATTCTCGACGATCGAAGGCGTTGTTGAAGATGTTACAACGATTATCTTAAACATTAAAAAACTTGCACTGAAAATCTACTCTGAAGAAGAGAAGACGCTTGAGATTGATGTACAGGGTGAAGGAGTTGTAACAGCTGCTGATATTACCCACGACAGCGATGTTGAGATTTTGAATCCTGATCTTCACATTGCGACTCTTGGCCAAAATGCGAGTTTCCGAGTTCGCTTAACCGCTCAAAGAGGTCGCGGGTATACACCAGCTGACGCGAATAAAAGAGACGATCAGCCGATTGGCGTCATCCCGATTGATTCCATCTTTACACCTGTTTCTCGTGTATCTTATCAAGTTGAGAATACTCGTGTGGGTCAGATTACAAACTATGACAAACTTACGCTTGACGTATGGACAGATGGAAGCACTGGACCAAAAGAAGCAATTGCGCTTGGTTCAAAGATTTTGACTGAACACCTTAATATTTTTGTCGGTTTGACCGACGAAGCCCAGCATGCTGAAATCATGGTTGAAAAAGAAGAGGATCAAAAAGAAAAAGTTCTTGAAATGACAATTGAAGAGCTTGATCTTTCCGTCCGTTCTTACAACTGCTTGAAACGTGCGGGCATCAATACGGTTCAAGAGCTTGCGAACAAGACCGAAGAAGATATGATGAAAGTTCGCAACCTGGGTCGCAAATCACTTGAAGAAGTGAAAGCGAAACTTGAAGAACTTGGACTCGGCCTTCGCAAAGACGATTGACTAGTTTCCATGTGAACTAGGATTTTCGTGTGTTTTTTATTTCAGATAGAGTATTTCAATAAAGGAGGGGACACCACATGTCATACAGAAAACTGGGACGCACTAGTGCACAGCGTAAAGCAATGCTGCGTGATCTTACAACAGACTTGATCATCAACGAGAGAATTGAAACAACAGAAGCTCGCGCGAAAGAACTTCGCTCTGTTGTAGAAAAAATGATTACACTTGGCAAGCGCGGAGATTTACACGCACGCCGCCAAGCAGCTGCATACATCCGCAACGAGGTAGCGGACGCAGAGAAAGACCAAGATGCACTTCAAAAACTTTTCTCTGATGTAGCACCTCGTTATGAAGAGCGCCAAGGCGGATACACACGTATTATGAAGCTTGGTCCTCGCCGTGGTGACGGAGCACCAATGGCTATCATCGAATTGGTTTAATCACATATTTTGTGTGTCTAAAGAAGGGCGGGACAGTTTTTAACTGGATCTATGCCCTTTTTTTAGATACTGGAATATTTTTGCACGAAGAACAGTCAGATAAGCGGAGCTTTAGAGGAGAGGAGGCCGGACGGGCGAATGAATCAAGAACGATTAATTGCTGCAAAGGATATCACGTTCCGCTACCAGGAAGGCGCCGACAGACCTGCACTTGATCATGTATCTTTCCATGTTTCAAAGGGTGAGTGGCTGGCGATCGTCGGTCACAACGGGTCGGGGAAATCGACGCTTGCCCGCGCTTTAAACGGCTTGATTCTTCCTGATGAAGGATCGATTGAAGTCGGCGGCATCAGACTGACGGAAGAAACGGTCTGGGATATCAGAAAAAAAGTCGGCATGGTGTTTCAAAATCCCGATAATCAATTTGTCGGGACAACCGTTCGCGATGATGTGGCTTTTGGTTTGGAAAACAACGGCGTTCCCAGAGAAGACATGGTGGAAAGGGTAGATTGGGCTGTTCAGCAAGTGAACATGCAGGAATTTCTCGATCAAGAGCCGCACCATCTCTCAGGAGGACAAAAGCAGCGCGTTGCGATTGCGGGAGTGCTTGCCGCCCGTCCTGATATCATGATTCTTGATGAAGCGACTTCAATGCTTGACCCGATGGGGCGAGAGGAAGTGCTTGAGACGGTCAGGCGGTTAAAGGACGAAGGTATGGTGACGGTCATTTCGATTACGCATGATTTAAATGAGGCGGCAAAAGCCGACCGGATCATTGTCATGAACGGGGGCAGGAAATATGCCGAAGGTGTGCCTGAAGATGTGTTTCGTCTCAACAAGGATCTCATCGACATCGGACTTGATTTGCCATTTTCCTTTCAGCTCAGCCAGATGCTGAAAGAAAACGGTCTTGATGTGAAGGGCGATCATCTGACACAAGAAGGATTGGTGAATGAGCTATGGACATTGAGATCAAAGATGTAGAGCACCGATACCAGATGAAAACGCCTTTTGAACGCCTGGCGATATATGATGTCAATGCCGTGATCAAGGAAGAAAGCTACGTCGCCGTCATCGGTCACACAGGATCGGGCAAGTCGACGCTGCTTCAGCACCTGAACGGTCTGTTAAAGCCGACAAAAGGACAGATTCGCCTTGGACAAGATGTGATCGAAGCAGGCAAGAAAAATAAACATTTAAAGGCTTTGCGCAAAAAGGTCGGCATTGTTTTTCAGTTTCCCGAGCATCAGCTGTTTGAAGAGACGATCTTAAAGGACATTGCTTTTGGGCCCGTCAATTTTGGCATGAGCCGGGAGAACGCTGAAAAAAAGGCGAGGGAAATGCTGCAGCTTGTTGGGTTGGATGAAGAACTGTCAGACCGTTCTCCATTTGAGCTGAGCGGAGGTCAGATGCGCCGGGTGGCCATCGCTGGTGTTCTGGCGATGGAGCCTGAAGTTCTCGTTCTTGATGAACCGACGGCAGGCCTTGATCCGAGGGGCCGGAAAGAGATCATGGACATGTTCTACCGCCTTCACAAACAAAGGAAGCTGACGACGATTCTCGTCACACACAGCATGGAGGATGCGGCCGCCTATGCAGATGAGCTGATCGTGATGCACAAAGGCACGGTAAAAGCGAAAGGATCGCCGCGCGATATCTTTTCTAAGCGAGATGAAATCGCCGGTTTAGGGCTTGACCTGCCGGAAACGATTAAATTTCAGCAACGGCTTGAAGAGGCGCTCGGCATTACCTTTAAAAAGCCCATCCTGACGATTGAAGAGGCAGCCTCTGAAATCAAAGCGCTCTTTCAGGAGGAAAATGCCCTATGATGGACAGTATTATTATCGGCAAGTATGTGCCCGGTTCTTCGATCATTCATCGTCTTGACCCGCGCACAAAGCTTGTGACCATTTTCCTTTTTGTCTTTATCGTTTTTTTTGCAAACAATACAGAAACATATGCGCTTCTTGGCGTGTTTACGCTGCTTGCGGCCGCTTTCTCAGGCGTTCCGGCCCGTTTCCTTATGAAAGGGATGAAGCCGGTTATCTGGATTGTGCTGTTTACGTTTCTGCTTCATATTTTGATGACACGGGAAGGATCTGTGATCGCCGATCTCGGGCTGTTTAAAATATATGAGCAGGGGCTTGTTCAGGGAATTTTTATTTCGCTTCGTTTTATTTATTTGATTTTGATCACAACGCTATTAACATTAACGACAACACCGATCGAAGTAACAGATGGGCTTGAGCATTTGCTTGGTCCGTTTAAAAAGCTGAAGCTGCCTGTTCATGAACTCGCTTTAATGATGTCCATTTCGCTCAGATTTATACCGACCCTTATTGAAGAAACGGATAAGATCATGAAGGCGCAGATGGCGAGAGGCGTAGATTTTACAAGTGGTTCTGTCAAAGAACGCGTCAAGGCGATTGTTCCCCTTCTTGTTCCGCTGTTTGTCAGTGCGTTTAAGCGGGCTGAAGAGCTTGCAACCGCAATGGAAGCACGCGGATACCGGGGAGGGGAAGGACGCACGAAATACAGGCAGCTGACGTGGAAATGGAAGGATACTTCCGCCATCCTGATTTTAGTTGTGCTTGCCGTATTGCTAATCCTTTTGCGGACTTAGGTGATATAGACATGAGAATGAAGTGCACCATTTCATATGACGGACACCTTTTTTTCGGCTATCAGGTTCAGCCGGGGAAAAGAACGGTTCAGGATGAGCTGGAAAAGGCGTTGAAGACCCTTCACAAATCGAAGGAGCGCATCCCTGTCGTATCATCCGGCAGAACCGACAGCGGCGTCCATGCGGTCGGACAGACGATCCACTTTGACAGCACGCTCTCCATCCCTGAAGCAAAATGGCCTTATGCATTAAATGCCCTGCTTCCCGATGATATAACCGTCAACAAAGCGGAAGCGGTCGATGAGCAGTTCCATGCGAGGTTTTCCGCAAAGAGAAAAGAGTATCGTTATCTGATCGACAGGGGCAGACATGCGGATGTATTTAAACGGCACTATGCATACCATGTTCCGTATGAGCTTGATACGGAGAAAATGAAAGAAGCGTCCGATTATTTGATCGGCACCCATGATTTCACAAGCTTTTGCGCGGTCAAAACCGATGTGAAAGACAAAGTCAGAACGATCTATGAGCTGGAATGGTCTGAAACGGATGACGGCCTGCAAATGAGAATCGTGGGAAGCGGATTTTTGTATAACATGGTCAGGATTATCGCCGGTACACTGCTTGACGTCGGAACTGGTAAATTTTCTCCCGATGACATCGGGAAGATGATCGCCGCCCAAAATCGCGATGCCGCGGGGCGCACCGCACCGGCTCATGGACTGTACTTATGGAACGTCATCTATGACAACTAAACCAGGTGTAACATTTTCTTGACAGAGAGTACAGAAAGTTATAAGATATCATATGGTATGTATTTCAACCCCACGATAAGCCCCGGAACTTATTGTGTTGTGAAATAGAACGTAATCAAAGTTTATTGAAATTGACAGATCTTTTAGGAGGGAAATTCAATGCGTACAACACCTATGGCTAACGCAAGCACTATTGAACGCAAGTGGTTAGTTGTTGATGCTGCTGGCAAGACGCTAGGACGTCTTTCTACAGAAGTTGCATCTATCCTTCGCGGAAAACATAAACCAACTTACACACCACACGTTGACACTGGAGATCATGTGATCATCATCAACGCTGAAAAAATAGAGTTAACTGGTAAAAAGTTAACGGACAAAATCTACTACCGTCACACTCAACATCCAGGCGGATTAAAATCAAGAACTGCTCTTGAAATGCGTACAAACTACCCTGAGAAAATGCTTGAGCTTGCTATCAAAGGCATGCTTCCAAAAGGTTCTCTAGGCCGTCAAATGTTCAAAAAATTGAACGTATACCGTGGTTCTGAGCATCCACATGCAGCACAAAAACCTGAAGTTTACGAACTTCGCGGTTAATTAAAAAGGAGGTTACCAATTTGGCACAGGTTCAATATTACGGTACTGGCCGTCGTAAAAGTTCTGTAGCGCGTGTGCGTTTAGTTCCAGGAGAAGGTCGTATCGTCGTTAATAATCGTGAAATCAGCGAACACATCCCGTCTCCAGCTCTAATCGAAGATATCAAACAACCATTAACTTTGACTGAAACAGCTGGAACTTATGATGTTTTGGTAAACGTACATGGAGGCGGCTTATCTGGTCAATCAGGAGCAATCCGTCACGGTATCGCTCGTGCATTGCTTGAAGCAGATCCAGAATACCGTTCAACTCTTAAACGCGCTGGTCTTCTGACTCGTGACGCTCGTATGAAAGAACGTAAAAAATACGGACTTAAAGGCGCACGCCGTGCACCTCAGTTCTCAAAACGTTAATTTTGGACGTTTGGAAGGCTCTCAATCCTTTGGATTGGGAGCCTTTTGTTCTTCATCACGGTCCGTTTTAAATGCGTCGTCCCACATATGAAGCGGATACCGGAGTACAGTTCATCTCCCTTGCCCAGACGGATATTTGTCCGGTATGGTGAATTTCATGAGCGATCAAATGCCTTAAAATAGCCCCCTCTGTATAAGCCTCATCAGACCATGACGCTTTAATCAGCTTTTGTTCAGAAGCGCTGCAAAAGCTGGATACCGCATCTTCCACTTCAGGCCGATATGCTTCAGAAAAACGAATGATATGCTGTATGGTCTGAAAGTCGGTAAAGTCAGGGGCAATATCCGGTTTGTCTAATATGGCGTAAATCCAGCTCACTTCAACATCGACAATATGAAAGAGATTTTTCAAAATGCTTCCCATACCCCCTGAACGCCTCTTCTCAAGTTCTTCCCGCGGCTGCTGCATACACCAGTCAAACCATTCATCGCGAACCTGCCAATTATACTGAAACAATCCTTTCACCTCATGCTCACCTCTCCTAATATTTTCGGCTTCTTCCTCCGTTTCCCTTCTTTAGGCAAGCATGATTTGCGGCTCCTGATTGCACAATACAGGGTAAAAAGGAGGCGGTGTTATGGGGACTGTATTATCATTTATTGAAGTAAAACAAAAAAAGCAGATTCATTTAGAGAAAAAGCTGCTCTGTGAGCTTTCTTTGGAAAAAATGATCACCAGGGCAGAGGAATGCTTTGCACCTCTTTTTTATTTCTATTCAAAGCATACGGATATCCTATATGACGGATGCATCGATTTTGCGATTGAAGCGTATTTGATGGGTGCTCAATATGGTAAATTCGGCTATCACGGAGAATCTGTTCAAAAAGCGATGGCTCGTTCGGAAAAGGAAGAAAGGCAGCTTCTTCATGAACTTTATGACTATGCGGTCAGCTGGTCTGAAGCTTTTAACATTGCAGTTGCCAATGAACCGCTCTATTATGCATGTGAGTCCTTTATCCAAAGCTGGTGGAAGGAAGGCTTCAACCAAAGGGAAAAGCGGTTCAAACTCCGCCTCAAATAATCTTGAGAATCGGAAAAAGTTTTATTTGAATGTGCAGCAGGACTGAATCATATTTCCTTTCCTTGTCCCATATCTTGTAATAAGGACAAGCGGGAGGGAAAGGGATGAAGAAGAAAATAAAATGGCTTGGGTTTTTACTCGGCTTTGTCGTTTTATTATGTTTATTTCAGTACCAATTCAACAATGATGATTCTTGGAAATCATGGAATCTGCCATTAAGCGGAAAAATCATTTATATTGATCCCGGACATGGGGGCCCTGACGGAGGCGCTTCCGGTGGAGACCTTCTGGAAAAAGACGTGGCGCTTGAGGTTTCATTGAGAGTCAGGGATTACCTTCAGGAGCAGGGAGCGTTGGTGCTGCTGACCCGTGAAGATGATCATGACCTTGCCCCGGAGGAAACGAGGGGGCTTAGCAGAAGGAAAGCGGAGGATCTGCGTAAGAGGGTGGATATGATCAATAGCTCTGAAGCGGATCTTTACATCAGCATTCATTTGAATGCCATTCCTTCAGCAAGATGGAGCGGAGCGCAGAGTTTTTTCTATGGACAGTATGAAGAAAATGAACGGGTGGCCAAGTTTATTCAGGATGAACTAAGGCATAACCTTGAGAATACAAACCGGAAAGCAAAGCGGATCCACGGTATTTATCTGATGCAGCATGTGGAGAAGCCGGGAGCGTTAGTCGAAATCGGGTTCTTATCAAATCCCGGGGAAGCCAAACAGCTGGGGAAACCGAAATACCAGGATAAAATCGCTGCCTCCATTTATAAAGGTGTGCTTCGATATTTCACAGAAGACAGAGACCCTCCTGAATAAGGAGGGTTTCCTGCGTTTTCCGCATTGCGTCAAAGACACTGAAAGGAAAGATATGCTATACTTATTTTGTAAACGAATACAACAAAGGGTGAGATTCAATGATGCGAGAAGACGATGTAAATAAAATAGTCGGCGATTTGTACGAGCCTTTTCTTCATAAGCCGCTCAGCGAACTGGATGCTGTCAAAGACATTAAAATAAAGCCTGAAAAGCAGCATGTCAGCGTAAAAGTGGCGCTCGCAAAAACGGGATCTGCCGAACAGATGCAGCTTCAGCAGGAGATCGTTACAAGACTGAAGGAAGCCGGCGCAGAGACGGTGGGACTGCGATTTGAAGAGCTGCCGGAAGAAGTGGTCATGAAATATCAAGAGCCCGCTCCAGGCCAAGGCAAGTCATTGCTGAACAGTGATAAACAGCCCGTTTTCTTAGCCGTTGCAAGCGGAAAAGGCGGTGTCGGCAAGTCGACGGTTTCGGTAAACTTGGCTGTTTCCCTTGCGCGTCTCGGAAAAAAAGTCGGCTTGATTGATGCCGATATTTACGGTTTCAGCGTGCCTGATATGATGGGAATCACGGTGCGGCCTACAATAGAAGGCGAGAAGGTTGTCCCTGTCGAAAGATTTGGCGTCAAAGTGATCTCGATGGGCTTTTTCGTTGAAGATAATGCACCTGTCATTTGGAGGGGCCCGATGCTTGGGAAAATGCTGAATAACTTCTTTCACGAGGTGGAATGGGGAGATGTCGATTACATTATTTTAGACCTTCCGCCAGGTACCGGTGATGTCGCGCTTGACGTCCATTCCATGCTACCGAGCTGCAAGGAAGTGATCGTTTCGACACCGCATCCGACGGCAGCATTTGTCGCCGCCAGAGCAGGGGCTATGGCGTTGAAGACCGACCATGAAATCGTGGGAATCGTTGAAAATATGGCTTATTTTGAAAGTGCCAAGACGGGCGAAAAGGAATACGTCTTTGGCAAAGGCGGAGGCGAAAAGCTTGCCGAAGAACTAGGCGTCCCTATTTTAGGCAAAATACCGCTCAGGCAGCCGGATTGGGATGATGATGATTTTGCACCATCCGTGTATGATCAAAACCATCCGACAGGTGAGATCTATTTAGATATTGCCAAAAAAATCGATCAAAGCATCAGCCTGCAAGCATGAAAAAGAAGCTTCTTCCGGAGAAGAAGCCAGGTGATGAGGTCAGGCGAAGCGTTTAGCTTTGTTTTTCCTCGCCGCCCTTTAATTCTTCCTTCATGCTTTCGGCGGCCGCTTTCTTCAGTTCTTCTTCAAACTGCTTTTTATAAAGGGGACTTGTAAGAGTTTCGGTTATTACTTCTTTAAGATGGGTTCGAAATTCTTGGCTCTTGACCAGTTCGCCGTATTTTTTGGCCATTGCCGGATCCTGCATGACCTCCATGAGCATTTTTTGATAGTCAGGGTCTTTCATCAGCTTTTTGAGTACCTTTTCATGCTCATTTTCAAGCGTTTTGGCAAAGCCTTCAGCGAACTTCGGGTCTTCAAAAACTTTCTTCCAGAACTCGGTTCCCTTTTTTGAAGTCAGTGTTTTTTCGACGGTCTCTTTGACGGTCTTTTCATCCATTACAAGTGTTTCATTCAATTTGTCATCATTTAAAATTTCCTGAATCGCCTTTTTTCCGTCATCTGTTTTTAATATATCGACAACCATTTTTTTTGTTTCCTCATAGTCCAGCTCAGCTGCTTGGTCCTTGGGAGCACAAGCTGTTACAGATAGAAACAGAAAACAGCTTATCCATAGCATTGCGTGTTTGAACATGCTTAAGCTCCTTTCGAAAACTCTTCTTACTTTTAATATGAATGTCTTTGATGAATTTATACATAACAAAATATCGCTGCATGAAGCGGCAATTTAGGGGTTGGAAAGTCTAAATGAAAAGCCGTAATCTTGTCCGATTTTTCTTTTCTGTGTTAGGTGTTGGAGCATTGACTACAAGCATTGTCGGTTTTGGGATAGAGTGGGGAAGGTATAAGGAACTGTTTTTGTCCTTTGAGGTTCTTGAAATTCTTTCTGTTTTATTTTGGTTTATCGGGGTGGGCATGATCTTTAGTGTGATTGCCCAAATGGGGTATGTCATTTTTTTAACGATTCATCGATTTGCGCTTGAAATATTCAGATCCCATTCTTTGTGGAATTCAATTCAATTGTTTTTAGTTATATTTGTCACGTTCGATTTAGTGTATTTGCGTTATTTGTTTTTTGAAGAAGAAGGGGGAGCATTCATCCCGTATATTTGGCTGCCGTTGTTTATATTGGCGGTTGGACTTGTAGCAGCCTATATGAAACAAAAACAGTCCTCAAAAAAAACATTTGTTTCCGCGTTGTTTTTAATGGTCGTGTTTACGGTCTTGGAATGGTTCCCGGCGTTAAGGGTGAATGAAGAGGACTGGCTTTATTTAATGCTGCTCCCTTTATTAAGCTGCAACGCTTTTCAGCTTTTAATGCTGCCGAAATTCTTAAGTCGTACATAGCCTTTGTTATTTCACTTCGGAAGATTGAGCATCGGTATTGGAGATCAACTCGCTCACGGATACATTTTTGAGCCCCTTGCCCCGCAGATGATGGATGATCTCAGGCAGGGCTTCTTTTGTCTGCTTCGCCGAATCTGACGCATGAAAAAGAACGATGTCTCCTGCACTCACTGTGTCATTGACGTTTTGAACAATTTTCCGAACGCCCGGGTTCGTCCAGTCATCGGAATTGATACTATAATGTACGATAGTGTAGCCGTACTGTTTGGCGACATCAAGTACATCTTTATTGAACTGGCCGGTAGGCGGTCTGAGCAGAGTCAGGTCATCGATACCCAACTTTTGAAACGAATTTTGCGCCTTTGTCAGATCTTTTTTGATCTCGCTTTTCTTCATTTGCGAATAGTTTTTATAGGCATAGCCCATGCTGCCGATTTGATGGCCGTCTTTTTGAATTCTTTCCACGACATCCGGATGGCGTTCCGCCCATGAAGCGGAAATAAAGAAAGTGGCATCTTTTATTCCATTTGCTTTTAATGTATTTAAAATCGGGATTGCTTTTTGGTCTCCCCAGCTGATATTAAATGTCAGGGCCACTTCATTGGAGTCCTTATCTCCCCGATACACTGCTTTTGATCCGCCGTCTGTTGAAAACACAGGAAGAGGAAGCAGGTTTTGCATATAAAAAAAACTGGCAGTGGCAAAAGCGGCAATCATAATAATGATCAGCTGCTTAATCCGTTTTATATGCCATACATAAAAATGGTTCACAGAAAAACTCCTCCTTGTCCATGCTGCTTTGTTTTCATCCTATGCTTGTTTAAAATAGAACATAACAATTATTCGTCATTAGAAAAAAATTAAAAACGTGGTTGACTTCATTTCTTTATGTATGGTATATTGTTATTCGTCGCTGATGAACAGCCGACATGAAAAAGCCCCAAAAAATAATTTCAAAAAAAATTATTGACAATACAGTGGGCTTGATGTTATATTATTAAAGCCGCTGAACGAAGCGGAAATGATCTTTGAAAACTAAACAAGACAAAACGTACCTGTTAATTCATTTTTTATAAATCGCACATGCGAGTGTGCGTAGTCATTATCAAACTTTTCATGGAGAGTTTGATCCTGGCTCAGGACGAACGCTGGCGGCGTGCCTAATACATGCAAGTCGAGCGGACCGATGGGAGCTTGCTCCCTGAGGTTAGCGGCGGACGGGTGAGTAACACGTGGGTAACCTGCCTGTAAGACTGGGATAACTCCGGGAAACCGGGGCTAATACCGGATGCTTGATTGAACCGCATGGTTCAATCATAAAAGATGGCTTCGGCTATCACTTACAGATGGACCCGCGGCGCATTAGCTAGTTGGTGAGGTAACGGCTCACCAAGGCGACGATGCGTAGCCGACCTGAGAGGGTGATCGGCCACACTGGGACTGAGACACGGCCCAGACTCCTACGGGAGGCAGCAGTAGGGAATCTTCCGCAATGGACGAAAGTCTGACGGAGCAACGCCGCGTGAGTGATGAAGGTTTTCGGATCGTAAAACTCTGTTGTTAGGGAAGAACAAGTACCGTTCGAACAGGGCGGTACCTTGACGGTACCTAACCAGAAAG
>NZ_CP120679.1:467500-677500 GCF_029537375.1 Bacillus sp. HSf4
CCACACACTTTGCTCCTTTTCCGCGCTTCTGTCTTTTATTCTGCTGTCTGGTAAAAAAAGCGTTAATATAAAGGAAGTCACAAAGCTGAAAGCATCTAAAAGAACAGCGATGGGAGCTGTTAACAATTGAATCATAAAACCGCCTATTCCAGGTCCGGCGACTTGCGCCGCTCCATTGCTAACCTCCAGTTTTGCATTTCCATTCAGCAAAGATTTGGATGGAATGATCTCCGGCAGATAAGATGAATAAGAAATTTGATAAAAAATAGATCCGCAACCAGTTAAAAAAGCAACGCCCAGAATCACTTCAAGAGATAAAAAACCGCCTAGAAAGCTTAGCGGGACAACAAATAGAAGACAGGCATTGATCAATTGGCAAAACAGCATCACCCGTTTCCTATTCATTCGATCGACTAATGCACCCGCATGAAATCCAAGCAGCAGATTTGGAAGAAAAGATAGAAAGCTGATCAGGCTAACGGCAAAGTTGCTTGCATTTAGCTGATTTATTGCGATTAAAGGCAGGGCAATAATCGTAATCTGCCTTCCGAAAGATTCTATCGTTTGGCTTGACCATAACAAATAAAAGTAGCGGTTTAATGAATGTTCTTTTCTGCTGACAGGCGGCTGGGTATCGAGCCCTGAATTTGTTTTAATTTTGACTCTCCCTCCTAAAAAGAATTATCAAACTGAATGTGTTTCTAACGCTTTGGCCGTATCGTGAATAAAATTCGCCAACTCTTCGATCAGCCTTACGCCATCAGATGTAAAAGAATTTTTATGATTCAACAGCGCCTGGCTCAAATGCTGTGCCGACCTTATTCCCGAAGCAGCAGCTTCTTCAAATATTTTGCGCTCTTCCGGATAAAGGCTGCCGTCTTTTAATTCAGAGAGTCGAAATTCCATCATTTTACTATAAACGATGGCTGCATGAAAAACACGGTCCAGCTCCCAATACTGATTGCGTATCGATTGAGTATGTCTCCAAGGAATTTCTATTTTAGCCGATGTTGCGCTATCATAACTTTCATTGAAAATATCAGAAAGCAGCAGGTTCATATTAATCACTTGATGGACAGCTTCATGATACAGGTTTTCTGCTAAAAACCGGTAGGAGTTTTTAGTACACAGACTATTAGGCGGTATATGGAACGCAGCTTTATCAGAGATGAATATACAAAGAGGCATAATCGGAAATGAAGCTGAAGTAATTTGAGTATCCTTTTCAATGAAATCCCTTTGGATGGTAACCCATACTATGGATCTTACAAATTCCTTGATAAGCTCATAAGCGGAAGGGTGCTGTTTGCTTAAATGATGTAGCGCCTTAGAGAGCAATTCTTTTTGCTGATGATTTGCTTGAAGTATCTCATGAGATGGAATAGGAAGCTTGGACCATATGGTCTCAGGCAGTTTTGTGATCATAAAAAAGGAATCATTTCCAACTGCAAGCTGATTTCCATCAATGGCTTTTGCATGCTGGTGAATATCGGGGATTCCGGTCAGTTCAGCCATTAAGTATAAATGGGAAAGGTGTTTTTTATCTTTCTCAAACTTATAACTTTGTTCATCGAAGAACGAGTTTTTAGGAATACTATCATGAATTAAACCAGATATAGACACCGCTAACTTCTCCTTTCTTAATTGTAGAGAGAACCCTTAACATAAAGTCCCGGATTCTCCCTGTGATAGTTGCAGCAGCCCTATTTAGAAGGTTTTTTAACTGGTGCATTATCAGGAACCATGTGATCCAGACGCTGTGTAAGCTTTTTCACTTTGTTTTTTACACTCACTTCCATCCTCCTCTCCAACAAAACTTTTATTTCTCAATACATTAAGGGATGACTTAATGCATATAGAGAACAATGGATATGGAAAGATACATTTCGATTGGCTTGGTATGTATCGCTATAAAAAGAACTAGTCCTAGTCAAATGATGTATAAATAATACAATAATTCCAATAAATGAGTCAATAATATTTTTTGACTTTTTGGAAAATTATAAAATGGTATAAAAAAAACGGATGAAGCCTATCATCCGTTTTTCTTCAATGACACATGTACAGGCCGGGCTGTTTTCGGCCGCCGTCCAGCCATTGTAAAGGAAAGCAGCTGTTTGGACTGCGGCAGGGAAAAGCGCAAAATCAAGCCTGTCATGATGGCGGTCAGGACGGTTCCGATTCCGATCGGTCCGCCGAGCAGCCAGCCGATGAACAAAATCGTCAGTTCCATTCCGTTGCGGACCCATTGAACATTCCAGCCCGTTTTCTCCGAGATCAAAAGCATCAGGGAGTCGCGGGGGCCGGCCCCGAGATCTGCCGATACATAAATGCCAACCCCGTACCCGATAAAAATGACGCCCAGAAAGAATACGACAGTGGCAGACAAGAGCGTCTCCGGATCGGGCAGAATATAATTAAAAAAATCTATAAAAATACCGATTAACAACATGTTTAATACGGCGCCGATTTTCGGCCATGCCTTCGTAAACAATGATGTTAAGCCTACGATGACGGCTCCGACAATGATCGCCCACTGGCCGACAGAAAGCCCGAGCAGCATGAACAGGCCGTAATGGAATGCATCCCACGGACCGATGCCGAGCACCTTTCCTTCAATCGTAAGAGAAACCCCAAAAGACAAAACAAGCAATCCGACAAAATAAAAAAGCCAGCGCAGAACAAGTTCCCGCTTCAATGGATTCCCCTCTTTCCAAAAAAACAATCGAATGTCATTGTAACACAAACCGCTCGTCAGCAGAATAGGAATTATGCCCTCGCTGCCGGCAGGCAAGCATTCTTAGATGCTTGAACACATTGATGAGAGCGGATTTGGGATGGATCCAATCATTTCCTTTCAGAAGGGGAGGAACAGCCCTGCGGTCTGTCCCTAATGGTGGAGTATCACCTTTTTGCCCGTCTCGGCCGACTTGCGTACTGCATCCAACAGCTCATGCAGCTTCACAGCATCGTGAAAGTCGGGAATGTCCCATGTATTGGCCAAAATATCTTTTGCCAAAACATGATACGCCCTGTCAACATAGCCTGCGGGATTCATGTCTTTGTCCGATGAGCGGCTGATTTCTTTCCAATGGATATCCTCAGCGCCGCCGATGTGCTCCGCTTTTTCAAGTTTGAGACGGCCGAACTGGACGTGTCCTAAGGAACGCTCCTGTGTCAGGCGAAAAGCGCCTTTTTCTCCTTGGATTTCTAAACGAAATGCCGGTAAAACCCCGCCTTCAATATGAATGGAAGCTGATGCGCCATTTGTGAGTGTCCCGTTTATCACGATTTGGTCAGCGGTGTTTTTTCGGGTTTTTTCACCGGTTTCCTGGAGAACGGCTTCTGCATAATTCATATTCATGATGGATGACAGTTCCTTAAAGTCACCCAGGATGTAGCAAAGCGCATCAAGTGAATGTCCGCCGTTGATCGCTAAAAGGTCTGCGCCATTTTCTTTTTCTAGAAGGTAGCTGTTTTTCAGGTCGGCTGTTCCGCCTTTTCCTTGTGTGGCGACATGCATTGTGCAGGACAGCACCCTGCCGATTTCGCCCTTATTGATCGCCTGCTTCATGTACTTGATTTCCGGAGATTGTCTCGCCTGCAATCCGACGGCATGATGGATGTTTGCTTGTTCAGCCGAATCCGCCAATTCTTTGGCTTGTTGGGTGCTGACACCGAGCGGCCATTCGCAGTAGATGTGTTTATGCGCCGCGATGGCTGCGATTGCAGCTTCATAATGAAAAGGAACCTTGACACTGACGACGACTAGATCGACCTCTTTTGCAGCCGCCAATGCCCGGTGAACTGTAAAGGCAAGTGGTGCGTTGATGGCGGCCGCGCTCTTGTTTGCGGTGTCGATGTTGGACGTTCCGATTGCGGTGATGCGAAAATGCGGGCTGTCCTTTAGAACCGGAATGTGGGTGCGGCTGGCCCATTGGTTATTCATCGAGCCTCCGATGATGCCCGTGTTGATTGTGCGATGTTTCATGAATGATCCCTCCTACGCCGATATGTGGCAAGTTTTGAGCTAATTCAAGTATAATGAGAGATGGTCATCATGAAAAATGTTAATAAATGATGCTGCTATCATTTTTTCTGATAAGGAGGCGTAAACCGCTGGACATTGAAAATATGAAGGCATTCGTGTCGGCCGCTGAGCTGCAAAGCATTTCGGCCGCCGCCGCAAAGCTGAATCATCTCCAATCAAATATGACGGCAAAAATTAAAAAAATAGAAGCCCATTACCAGCAGGAATTGTTTATCAGAAGCTCAAAAGGGGTTCAGCTGACAAAAGAGGGAAAAGTGCTCTACGATCAGTTTAAAAAAATGCTCCTCCTGTGGGAAGAAACCGAAAGCAAGATGAAAACGCAGGAACAAAAACTCCGAATCGGCACGATGATGTCTGTCGGCGGAACGCGGCTGGCAAGCTCTTTAAGCCGTCTTTATCACATGTATCCGAACTTATCGGTGACATTAAAAACGGGCAATACAGAATATATTGAGGAGCAGCTTCTGCTTGGACATATTGATGTGGCTTACACCATCGGATCGATGGAAAACAAGAATATCCACTATCAAAAATCCGGTGTTGAAGAAATGATTGTGATCGGAGGAGGCATCGATGACAGCACATGCTTGGAAGACTATTTAGAGGGGAAAAACCTGCTTGTGCTTTCAGATAAGTGTCTATATCTCTCCATCCTGGAAAGCCTTTTTGCAGAAAGAAATATCAGGCATGGAGAATTGATCGAGCTCGGCGATATGCAGACGCTTGTACAGCTTGCCTCTATCGGCATGGGGATTTCCCTCGTCTCCAAACGAGTCGCCAAACGCTTCAAGATCACACGGTTTTTAGAGGTGCCCCCGATGCACCGGTATATCGATATGTATATGATCACCCGATTAAATCATAAGCTGACACCGATAGAAAAACAGTTCACAGAGCTGAGTCATACCCTTGCAGAGGAATGAGAACACCATAAATGTAAAATGTTGTGATATAATGAGTAAAAAAAGGATGATTCAGTTGCTGATCATATTAAGGTTCATCAGTCTGTTTTTATTAGCCGCCATCCTGTTGATGGTGGTGTCAGCATATGCGCCTTTTCTGCTTGTCCCTCTTTGGATCGCTTTCATCATCGCTCTTGTTGTTTGTCTGTATCTTGTCCTGAAAATTGAAATAAAAGCCTTAAAAAAGGGAACGAAAAAGAATTGAATTTAATGATGGATCAATGGTCCTGTATCTCGTTGTAAACTTCTTAACAAAATGATGTTAAGAAGTTTTTTTATTGAAAAGAAAAGTAAAAGATAAAACAATTTCATGAACATTGGCGTAAATTTCTAAAGAATTGGGATATATTGACCGATATCGCGTGTGTGATGTTTTTTTGAAATATAAAAAGACAAGGCAGGAGAGAGAGAAACATGCAGCAACCGAGTACAGCGGATATACAGAAATGGTTTCCGAGCGAAGACGGAAATGAAGCGAAAAGACATGAATTCCTCAATTTGATCGAACAGCTCATTCATGGGGTGGACAAGCTGAAAAACCCCGAACAAGTCAACCTTAAAGGTGAAAAGAACCGCGATGGCCTGTTTTATGAAACACTTGTTTCTGAAAGTCGGATTCCGGATTCGGGCATGCCGATGAAAGAAGTCAACGAAGACCTGTTAAAGCTTTTGCATGGACATCCTTACCACTCAAAATACTTTTTTACAAACATTTTGCCGATGGCGAGCATTCCGGGGATTTTAGGCATGCTTGCGGCCTTTATGGTCAACGGCAACAATCTGTGGGATGTGTACGGCCCTGCCGGAGCCGAGGCGGAAGTGAAGGTCACCGCGATGATGTCAAAGCTTGCCGGTTATGATGCCGAAAAAAGCGGGGGCTACACAACCTGGGGAGGACAGGGGGCTGTCTACAGCGGCCTGCGGATCGCGATTGCCAAAATGGCACCTTCTTCCCTTAAAGAGGGCGTGCCCGCAAACTTCTATGCTTTCTGTTCTGAAGCGGCCCATTACAGCTTGTACAAATCAATGGAAGCAGCCGGGCTTGGCAGCGATCATCTCATCAAAGTCAAAACCCATCCCGATCATTCGATAGATACGGAAGATTTGCGGCAAAAACTGAGGCAGGTTTATGAAAACGGAGGTGTTCCTGTTTATATCGTGGCCACAACGGGGACGACGGATGCGATCGGGATTGATGATGTCAGCGCGGTCCGGCTTGCCGCTGAGGAAACGGCCGGGGAATTCGGAATGCAGGTTCCCCATATTCACGCAGATTCAGCTTTGGGCGGATTTTTTGCGTTTTTTAACGAGTACGATCTTGGTGAGAACGCTTTATCTTTCAGCCCCGGCGTCATCAGGATGATCAAAGCGATTCAAAGGAAAATGCGGCATTTGCATGCAGCCGACTCACTGTGCTTTGACTTTCAGAAGCTCGGACAGACGCCTTATGTGACCAGTCTGTTTCTCGTGAAGGACGCCGCTGATTTGAAGCGGGTCGATCTTGACCCGGATGAGACGCCGTATGTCGGCCACCGCGGCTACGGTGACTATCATACGGGATATACGCTGGAATGTTCGCGGATGGCGAGCTCGATCAGCATGTACAGCGCGCTGATGGCGTTTGGAATTGAAGGCTATCAAAAACTGATCGGCCAGTTTCTTGAGGTCAACCTCCATTTTCGCGAACAGCTCGCACGCCGCATTCCGGAGGCGGAGATCATGAATCCGGACAACTGCGGCATGTCGACGCTGTTCCGGATTTATCCGGAAGGCGCCCCGAGACGTGCCGAAGAGATTGCTGGAGAGTGCACCGTAGAAGAGCTGAAAAGAAACAATGCACTGAATGAAAAACTATTTGAAAAGCTCGGAGCAAAGCGGGAGAAAATGTTTTTTGGCGACACGAAAAAACATTTGCTGGTGGGAACCCGGGAAGGGCTTGAGGTTCCCCTTTCAGTCAGCAAGTTTTTCGTCATTTCTCCTTATACAAAACTTGAGCATGTTCCGGAAATTATTGATTACTTAAAAGAAAATGTTGCGGAAGTCTGCCGGGAGTATGGCTCCCTCGCGGCGTATTAACAAAAGGGGATATAACGATGAAAAAACTAATGGAACACATTTCAGCCAAAATCATGATCGGCGTCGCGCTGGTGCTGATTATTACGATTGCAAGTTTTTCCGCAGTTTTTACGGTCATTAGCAACGATTTGTCAGAACAGCTAAAAGAGCAGTTTCAAAACCGTCTGTATACCGATATTCACCTTGCCGAAAACCAAATCAGCCGTATCGATGGAAATGTGCTTGATATCGATTCAACTGACAGCCCGCTTTACAAGGAGACGAAACATGCGGTGAATCAGCTGAAAAAGAAAAACAAGCTGGAAAATCTTTATATCCTCTCCAATCAAGGAGGCAAGGAGCGGATTGTCGTTTTATCAGATACAGCAGATGATTTCGGGACCTCATACGCCTTTTCAGATGAAATGAAGGACGCTTTGGCAAACAATAAAGAGATGATCAGCGATGTTTATGAGGATCAATACGGCATTCATCAGTCGATTTTTCTGCCGCTGACAGACAGCTCAGGGGAACAGACGGGGATTTTGGGCATTGATTTGGACGCCTCGGTCATTCCGGCTACAGCAGCAAAAGCTAAATGGTACACGCTCGGAATCGCGGCATTTGTCATGCTGATCGGCATGCTCATGGCTTATTTCCTCGGCACTTATATCGCAAAACCGATCAGGCAGCTGATGAAGGCTTCAGAAAAGATCGCCGACGGTGATCTATCAGCGCAAATCTCTGTCAAAAGCCGTGATGAAGCAGGCAAATTGGCCGAATCATTTCAGCGGATGAATGAAAATCTGAAACAATTGATCGGCCAGATTTCCGCCTCATCGCAAGAAGTGTCCAACACCAGCCTTCAGCTGAAAAACGTATCGTCCGAATCAAGCGAAAGCGCCCAGCAGGTGGCTGAGTCGATGAACAGCATGAGCGAAGGGATCAACGAGGTCGTCTCATCTGTGACAGATTGCCATACATCGGCCGCTGAAATCGACCGGCAGATCGCAAACGTCACGGAAAAGGTCAACGAGATGAAGGAGGTTGCAGAAGGCGTCAGCAAGGATTCCAAGACGGGGCAGGAGCTTGTGGAAGAAACATTGCATCAGACCCAAACGATTAAAAACGTGATGGAAGAGTCCAAAAATGCGGCGAAGGATATGCAGAGTCATACAGAGGAAATCGAAAAAGTGATCGGAATGATTTCTTCAATTGCCGAACAGACGAATTTGCTGGCGCTGAACGCTTCAATCGAAGCTGCCCGCGTCGGTGAGGAAGGTCAAGGTTTTGCCGTTGTCGCCGGGGAAGTCAGAAAGCTGTCCGAACGCTCGGCGGAAGCCGCTTTATCCGTTTCCCAGCTTGTTGCGGGCACCCAGGAAAGCAGCCGTCTTGTAATGGAACGCATTCAAGAGGGCGGTGAAGCGGTCGATAGAGGGCAGATTTTAATGAATGGCACATATGAGAATTTTTCCGGCATTTTTAAAGGGATATCGCAATTTGCTGAACGAACGGATCAATTGCTGAAATCCTTATTAAAAGTGGAAGAATCTTATCAAAGCATTTCTTCCGCCATGGAGCAGATATCAGCCGTAACGGAAGAGCAGGCGGCAGGCTCGGAAGAAGTGGCGGCCGCAGCTGAACAACAGAGCGCCGGCATGCAGGAAATCGCCTCGGCGATTCAGCAGCTGTCATCTTTGTCCGAAGAATTGCGTCAAGAGGCGTCCAAGTTTAAATTAGAGGAATAAAAAAAGACAGCCTGATCAACGGAGGTCAGGCTGTTCTAACCTTGGTATTCGACTATATAAAGACGAAAGGAAAACACAAAACCGCAAGATATCAGTGATTTCACTGTATTATGCAAGGGGTTTTCGAAGGGTTTTTAGAATTAAATCGATTTTTTGGTATCAAATTTGGTATCACCGACATTCCTTAGTTTAATAGAAAATCCCCCTTATTTGTTTTAAAATGTAAATGTTCGTTTTAAAACAAATGGGGGGTTATTATGGCTTTATTTATTTCATTATTTGCTGCTTTTATGATTATAGGAACACTAATAGGTGTATTAATGCTAATCCCAAGTAAAACAAGAAAAGCTGGACTTCGACTGGCTCTTTTTTGTATTATTACTTTACTTTCAATAGCACTAATTAATAAATTTTTTCTAAAGTACGAAAATGAACCAGTTGCCACCATTACTCCAGAAGAATATAAAAAAATAAAAGAAGGCATGACTTATGATGAAGTCAAAAAAATTGTTGGGGGCAAAGCAAAATCTGAAGAAAAAATTGGTGACTCATCAACAGATTATGATTTCGACGGAGAGGATGGCTTAGAAAGTCATGCAGCTGTATTCCTTCATTTTGTTGCTGATAAATTAAGTGTCAAAAGTGAATATGGGTTAATTACTAAAAGTGATCAATCAGAATTAAATGCCTCATCTTCTGAGAATGAGACAAGCGATATCAGAAATAAAATTGAAGGTTTGGTCAATGAACATTTAAAGAACGTTTCTATTGAAGACGTTGAAGTCAATCAAGACTTGGGAAATGATAAAAAAGATCAATACATTGCATTAGTTCACTTATCATTTGATCTTAAAAATTCATCAACAACAAAAAAAAAGATGATTGAACTGTATAGTGAAGATTTGGCTGCTCGCCTTGCTGAGGAAGACAGAAGTATTAGTGAACTTTCTGTATTTTGGAAAGCACCCTATATAGATGAAGACGAAACTTTAGCCAAATTCTCTTATAAAAGATCTGGTGAAAAAATGGTGACCAGTGAAAGAAATTATTCTCAACTCTTAAATTAAATTATGACCCCATTCGAAAGGATAGGTTAGATCTTTTAAGCTATTAACTTATAAAAAATCAAGATCGTTTTATCCTTAAAAACAAAAACATTTAGGTTTATAGGCCTAATCAATAAGATTCATTTTCATGGATGGACAGGATTTATTCACTAATCATTTCCGTAAAGTGGTAAACTCTATACTGATTGTAACCATTAGTATTAGAGGAGAATGCCATGAAGACTCTGGATGTTCAGGCGTTGCACCATGCAATTGACAAAACGCTGGAACAATTAAAACAACAATCAGACGAAATCGCCAAAGTCAAAAAAGCCGTTAAGGACATCACATCACTTGATGATGCTTTAAAGGGAAAAGGCGGCGACGCGATCCGTGCCTTTTACGAGGAATGCCACACCCCTTTTTTGCAGTTCTATGACACTTTCATAGAGGAATACAGTTCCACGCTAAAGAAAATGAAAAATGCGCTGAATTCCCTGGAACCGAACCACAACGGATTTATTTCGCAAGCCTTTCTCGAACACGAACTGGAACAAGGCTTGAACGCGGCCGATCGAACAACGAAACACTTGGTATCCAAAGCAAATGCCACGATGGCAAAAGTCAGCCATATTGTCGATCTGCCGGATTTGAACGACAACGATTTTCATGAACAAAATCGAAAAGCAATGAAAGAAATCAATCAGACGATTGAAAAGCTGCACACCTTTGACAGGGAGCAGACAAACGCCCTCAAAACCGCTGAAAACGACCTTGAAACGATGCAAAAATACATCTCAAGGCTCGAGAAAATGTATACCGGGCCTAAAATTGAAATCACCGGCTATCAAAAAGGATCGATTTTAAAACCGGATGAGATGGATACCCTGAGTGGAAATCAAGAAACAGCGATGGGTGTTATGTTGAAAAAAGTCGGAGACAAAGAAGACACTGAAATGAATACTCTCGCCGACCCTGATCGAACAAAGAAATTGGCGGCACAAAAAGTTTCTAAGAAAGTGTATAGTGAAGAGGAGTTAGAAAAGCTAGAAAAGAAATATACTGTTTATAATGACACAGTGTACCGAGCTTATATAGATGGTAATATAATCGTCAAGTTAGAACCTGCATACACCCTTCCTGAAAATGTTGAAAAAAGCGAATGGGAAAAATATCTAGAGACTGGTTTGGAATTTGCAGGAGTTTATGATGCAGTAAGAGCCGGATTTGGGTACGACCTTGCAACAGGTGAAATCGTTTCAGTCAAAGATCGTTTTTTAGCTGGATTTTATGTCACACCTTTTGGAAAAGCATTTAAATACGGAAAACGCGGTTACAAATTATTCAAAGGTGAGGAATCAGCAAAGAAAATTGCAAAGGTTGAGAAAGGTGCGAAAGCAGCTAAGGATGTTGGAAAAGTTGAGAAGAAAACTTCTAAAACTACGAATGATGTTCTTAAAAACCCTATCGAGAGCAAGTTTAAAGGGACTGGAGACCTTGATAAACTTTATAAGAGTGTGTCTTTAGGAAAAGGAACTACAGGCAGAACAAAACCAAATAATTTAAATGAACAATTAGCTATGAAGGAAGTGCTCTCAAACCCTAATACCGGCAAACCTATACCGTTAAGAAAAGGGATGACAGACTCTCGTTGGCCTAAAGATGAAGGCTGGGTTAAAATGTCTAAGAATGTGAATGGCGTCGAAGTTCATTATTTAAAAAACACTAAAACAGGCCAGTTCGATGATTTTAAATTCAAATAAATGAAGGTGACAATAAATGAAAGTTAAATGCAAGATGAATACAGGCTTAGAATTATCAGAAAAAACTTACGAAATTGGTTACAGCCCTGAAACCATCTTCGATTTAAAAAAAGACGAACAATATAGCGTTTATGGTATTTGTGAATGGAATTCTTCTTTACACTTTTTAATCAAAGGTGAAGAAGACAACTTTCCATCTTGGTATCCCTCGGAATTATTTGAAGTTACGGAGAAACAGTTGCCACTAGAATGGTATTTTAATTTCGATAGGGATAATGATATTTCCGCAGTGTGGGGTTATAAAGAGTTGGTGATGGATGAAAGCCATTTCGATGGTTTAATGGAGCGAGAAAACGATGCGTTAAAAGTATTTTTAGAACGAAAAAAAGAAATAGACGAAGATTTTTGCTAATTAATTAAGTTAAAAGACGCTAAACAGGCGTCTTTCTTTTTTACTCCGACACCACGGCAACCCAGCAAAAACGGAGCTCATATAGTACCTTCAGAACTTTTAAAATCATAAATGAGGGGGATATCAATGGGATATGATCCTTTAATTTCAAATTTGTGCTTCGGAGCCCGCGATAGTTGCAACAACTTTTTCCTTTGTTTACAGGTAGTTGATTTTCTTTTATAATTTTGATTAACATGAATGTCAATGAAAAGAGGTTTTTTTTTGTCACCACGTACAAAGGAACAGAATGAAGAAATTCGAAGACAGCGGAAACAGGACATTTTACGGGCAGCCATCTTGGTTTACGCCGAAAAAGGATACTCAGCTACCGAAATGGGTGATATTGCGGCACAGGCTGGCCTGGCGCGTGGATTGGTGTATCACTATTTTAAGAACAAGCAAGCCTTGTTCCGTGAATTGTATGAGGATATAATGGCCAAGACCCAGCAGACAACGGTGTCACACTTTCAGCAGGATCGGCCACCGTTGGAATTGTTAAGTGAGTATGCACGATTAGTATGCAGGCAGGTTTTGAATGAACCAGCCGTTTCGCAATTTTATATGAGGATTAGTCTGGACATCCATTTATTTTATACTGAAGAACAGCTTTCTTCTTTTGAATGGGTAAGGGCTTTTATTGAACCCATTATTTCTGTAATCAAACAAGGTATTCAACAGGGGACGGTTCGTCAAGGGAATCCGAGCCTTATGGCTATGCAATTCTGGGGGGCTATATCACAAGGTATGAACTACTTGGGACAACTTCAGAAAGAAGGAACAACCGAGCAACCCGTAAAGGATCGGTTAATGACTGTGGTAGAGGAAGTTACAGAAACAGCTCTAGCGATCGTGAAGCCGGAATAAATTTTTTTGATTTTATATTGACATTCATGCAAATCAAAAAAGAGGTGTGGATTATTACATTCGTAACGATGACACAAGCGGAGTTTGATGCATTAAGTGACGAGAGGCTCGGGTGGGTATGTGTTGAGTCTACTCTTTTAAGTATTCGTGGGAAGGATGCTGCGGCAAAATCAGCAGCGATTACTAGTTTGAATAGGAGTCAGCAGGCACTGTGCATGTTTAGGGTTTTTTATGATCATGCAAAGGACTCCGCGAACGAGTTTTACTCTTGGGTGTCTTATTTGTTGCAGACACCGGGATACTGGACAGGTGTGACTGGGGCCCTGAACTATTTCAATGATCAAAATCTGCTGAAACTGCTCGAAGATACAAAGCAGACCATTGAGATTAATGGGCATAATGCCCACGCAGAAGGTGACGCCTTCAAAGAACGACAGAGAGATCAGGAACTGTTACATATCATCAATCGATTATACGAACGATTTCAAGAGATCGTTGCCGACAGTCTGATAAAAATTGGTGATTTCATCCGGTCCCATCCACAGGACTTTGTTATTTTGGCAAAATAATTCGAATCAAATGGAACCGGATTTGATTGAACGTACAAAATAACAGACAGCCTGATCTGATCAGATCAGGCTGCCATGTTTATACCGGATTTAAAATTCGATTTAAAAATTGTTTGGTCCGTTCTTCTTTCGGTGCCGAAAAGATTTGTTCCGGCGGTCCCTGCTCGACGATGACGCCGCCGTCGATAAAGACGACTTCATCTGCGACATCCTGGGCGAATTTGATTTCGTGAGTGACAACGACCATTGTCCAGCCTTCATTCGCCAGGTCTTTCATGACCTTCAGCACTTCGCCGACCAGCTCCGGGTCAAGGGCCGATGTGGGCTCATCAAAAAGCATCAGCTCAGGCTTGATGGCCAGCGCCCGGGCGATACCGACGCGCTGCTGCTGTCCGCCTGACAGCTGAAACGGATAGAGATCCATTTTGTCCTCTAGGCCGACTTTTTTCAAAAGCTGTACCGCTTCTTTTTTGACTTCCTCTTTAGCGCGTTTTTGCACCTTTACGGGGCCTTCCATCACATTTTCAAGCACGGTGCGGTGCGGAAACAGGTGATAGGCCTGAAACACCATTCCCGATTTTCTGCGGAGGCGAAGCAAATCGCCAGGCTTATGCTTCTTTGAAAAGTCGATGGTAAAGTCTTCAAAGGAAAGGATGCCGCGGTTTGGAATTTCAAGCGCATTCAGGCAGCGAAGCAGCGTTGTTTTTCCGGACCCGGAAGGCCCTAAAATGGCGATCACTTTTCCTTTTTCGATATTCAAGTCGATCCTTTTTAACACTTCATTTTCGCCGAAGGATTTATTCAGCCCTTTAATCGCAAGCATTGTCTATTCCCTCCTTATTTCGCCACATACCGGTCTAAACGCCGTTCAATCTGCTGCTGAGCAATCGCAAGAACAAAACAGATAATCCAATAAATGAATGCGGCTTCGATATAAATGATTAAAATCTGGTCAAGGTGTGTCGCTCCGATTTCCTGGGCTTTGCGGAATAATTCGGCGACCAAAATCTGCGACGCGAGAGATGTGTCCTTAATTAAGCTGATAAATGTATTGGATAATGGCGGAATCGACACCCGCACGGCCTGCGGCAGAATGATTCTGGAAAGCGCCGTTTTTTGCGTCATTCCGATCGAGTAGGCGGCTTCCCATTGCCCTTTTGGGACGGAAAGGATGGAAGCGCGGATAATTTCCGACGCATAGGCGCCGACATTCAATGAAAAGGCGATAACAGCGCTCGGAAACGGAGCAATCGTCACATTGAAAGCCGGAAATAAGTAAAAGATGATAAACAGCTGAACGAGCAGCGGTGTTCCCCGGATCGCTGAGACGTATATGCCGAAAACCGCCTTTAAGATACGCGATTTTGACATTCTCGCCAGAGCCGTGATCAGCGCGATGATCATGCCGAAAAGAAAAGAGAGAATGGCAAGGGGAATCGAATAATAGATTCCCCTTAGAAAAATCGGCCAAAATGACTCGCGCACAAGATCCCACGGGATGGCTGCGCCGATGGCCAAAGCCTGTATATTATTGAGAAACATCTTCGCCAAACCATTTCTTCGCGATTTTACCCAGTGTGCCATCCTCTTTCATATCGTTCAGCGCGGAGTTGACTTTCTCCGCCAGTTCGCCGCTTCCTTTGCGGAAAGCGAAATACGTCTTTTGCGGATCACCGGTTTCAAAAGCGATTTTCAAGTTTTTGTTTCCTGACGACTTCAAGTAGTTCAGTACGGCAAGTTTATCATTGTAAGTCAGGTCGACGCGGCCCTGCTGGATAAGCTGGAAGGATTGCGCCATTCCTTCAACACCTTCGATATTCGCCCCGGCCTTTTTCGCCAGATCGTTGTAGTTGCTTGTTAACGACTGTGCCGCCGTTTTTCCTTTTACATCTTGTTCAGATTTGATTTCGTTATTGTCCGCTTTCGTGACAACAACCGCTTGGGATGTTGTATATGAATCGGAAAAATCGTATTGGTCTTCACGCCCTTTTTTGCCGACCTGGTTGGCCACCACGTCAAACCGCTTTGAATTGAGGCCGGCGAACATGCTGTCCCATTGCGTTTCTTTAAAATCGACTTTCAGATTGAGACGCTTGGCGACTTCTTTTATAACCTCGACGTCATAACCCGTTAATTTGTCCGTTTTTTTATCATGGAAGGTAAAAGGCTCATATGTTCCTTCTGTACCAACGGTCAATACACCTTTATCTTTGATCGAGGACCAAAGGTTTTGATTTTCGCCTGTCTTCTGATCCTCGGACTTGTCGCCCGACTGCCCGCAAGCGGCTGCCACGGCGATCAACAGCGTCATGAGTGCAGCGAATATTGCTTTTTTCATTGTTAATCCCCACTTTTCTGATTGGATTTAATTGATTTGATTTTACTTAAGGACCTTCCAAAAGTAAAGCATAAAGCTTTTTTATTATGAGTCAAGCGATTCGTTTTTAGTGATCAAGCTTGGGAATGGCTGATATTCCATTTTTTTAAGCGGTATTGAAGGCTTTGTCTGCTGATCCCCAATGTCCGTGCCGCCTGTGACACATTGTAGTTGCATTTTTTGAGCGTTTTCTGAATATAATATTTTTCGGTGTTCTCGATTTGTTCCTTTAAAGGAGCTGACGAGGCGGAAGGCGGCTGCGGGAAAACGTCGAATCCAGATGTGTGGGGGAGCTGCTCTTTTGCCGCCGTTTTTGTCCTGTATTGCAAGGGAAGATGCGTGAGGTCGATGTTTTCCTCATAAGCCATCAAGTTCATCGCACCTTCTATCAAATGTTCAAGCTCCCTGACGTTCCCCGGCCAATCGTAGGAAAGTAAAAACTGGCGCACTTCATCTTCAAGCCCTTTGACTTCCATTTGAAATAAGGCATTGTATTTATCAATAAAATGCTTTGCAAGCGGCAGGATATCGTCCTTCCGATCTTTGAGCGGAGGGATGAACAGCGTGACGACGCTCAGCCTGTAGTAAAGGTCTTTTCTCAGGCGCTTTTCGCTGACGGCGTCGATCGGATCTTCGTTCATCGTCGCGATAATTCTGACATCGATCGGCGTGTCTTTTGCAGCACCGATTCGTCTGATGGTTTTCTCCTGGATGGCCCGCAAAAGCTTCGCCTGCAAATTCAAGTCCAATGAATTGATTTCATCAAGAAGGAGTGTCCCGCCATCGGCTTGTTCAAATAGGCCGGGGCGGTCGACAGCTCCCGTAAACGCGCCTTTTGCCGTTCCAAATAAAAGACCTTCGACAAGACTTTCAGGAAGGGCCGCGCAGTTTTGCGAGATAAACGGACCTGTCGAACGCTGGCTGCCGTTATGGATGCTTTGAGCAAACAGCTCTTTTCCGGTTCCGGTATCCCCTACAATGAGAATGGAAGAGGAGGTTCGTGTCGCCCGTTTCGCGTGTTCGGCAACTTCCAGGATCTCCGGGCTGACGCCGATCAGGCTGTCAAACGTATATTTTGTATTTTCGGTTTTATTCATGTTTTCCCTGATCAAGCGTTCAAGCTTTGTCACATCTTTAGCAATCTCGACGGCTCCTATGATATGACCGTTTTCCATAACCGGAAACGTATGATTGACGGTTGTAATCTCCTGTCCTTTGTTATTGAAGTATGTCTGCTTGACGTTTTTGATCGTTTTTCCGTATTGAAGCGCCTGTACGAGTGTGCTGTCATGATGGCTGGCAAACGTAAATACATCCAGCAGGTTTTTGCCGAGCACATCTTGAGCATCCATGCCTTCGATTTGCGTCATTTTAGTGTTGTACACGACCGAAGTGCCGTTTTCATCGACAACATGCAGGCCGATATCAATTTCATCACTAATTTTTTTGAAAATGTGCTCCATGAATTGGCTGTCTGTCAGCAAGTCAATTTCCCCCTTTGTCTGTCTCTTATTAATTGTAAGCGAAAACTAGAGAGGTGCAAAATGGTTTTGCATCATCTTTTGCACTTTGGGAGAAAAGGTGCATAAAAATTTGCGGATGAAAAACAGAAAATTCGTGCGGACTGCGGTTTTTTATGTTGGCATGAAATTTGCATGTTAGAAAGGGTGTAAGAAAAAAACGACATCTGGCATGTATGTCCTAACAAACAAGAAGGAGGAATCAGAATGGCGGTTTTATCAAAGTCCGAAGAAATTATGAAGAAAACGGCACATTACGGCGCAAACAACTATCATCCGCTGCCGATCGTGATTTCCGAAGCGGAAGGTGCATGGGTGAAAGATCCTGAAGGAAACCGGTACATGGATATGCTTAGCGCCTATTCCGCTGTCAACCAGGGGCACAGGCATCCGAAAATTATTCAGGCGCTGAAAAATCAAGCCGATAAGATTACGTTGACATCAAGGGCTTTTCACAATGATCAACTCGGTCCTTTCTATGAAAAAGTGGCATCATTGACGAAAAAAGACATGGTTCTGCCGATGAATACAGGCGCAGAAGCGGTTGAGTCAGCGGTCAAAGCGGCGCGGCGCTGGGCTTATGATGTAAAAGGCGTGGCCGACAATCAAGCGGAAATCATCGCGTGTGCAGGCAATTTTCACGGCCGTACGATGCTGGCTGTATCCCTTTCATCTGAAGCGGAATATAAGCGCGGCTTCGGCCCGATGCTTCCCGGTATTAAGCTGATTCCTTACGGAGATGCAGAAGCGTTGAAAAACGCGATTACAGCGAATACAGCCGCTTTCTTATTCGAGCCGATTCAAGGCGAGGCGGGCATCGTCATTCCGCCGGAAGGCTTTTTACAACAGGCGGCGGAGATCTGTAAAGAAAACAATGTGCTGTTTATCGCTGATGAAATCCAGTCCGGACTTGGGCGCACAGGTAAGATGTTCGCCTGCGATTGGGAAGGCATTGTTCCGGACATGTACATTTTAGGAAAAGCGCTCGGCGGCGGAGTGTTTCCGATCTCATGTATCGCGGCGAACCGCGATGTACTCGGCGTCTTTAACCCTGGCTCCCACGGCTCGACCTTCGGCGGAAACCCGCTGGCATGCGCCGTCTCCATCGCCGCGCTTGACGTCCTGGAAGATGAATGTCTTGCTGAACGCTCTTTAGAGCTTGGCGAATATTTTAAAGAAAAGCTGCTGCAAATCGATAATCCAAGCATTAAAGAAGTGCGCGGCAGAGGACTTTTCATCGGAGTGGAGCTGACGGAAGCTGCGCGCCCATATTGCGAACACTTAAAAGAAGAAGGGCTGCTGTGCAAAGAAACGCATGAGACCGTCATTCGGTTTGCGCCTCCTTTGGTCATCTCCAAAGAGGACCTCGATTGGGCCATTGAAAAGATTACCCGTGTTTTGTCGAAATAATCAAAACGGCTGAACAATAAGGGATTGTTCAGCCTGTTTTTAGCCATGGGGTGCGAAGTTTGTCGTAAATTGAAATATAAGGAAATTATTCAGAAGATTTAAAAAATAGTCATTTCATCACAAGGGGATTGTAGGATAACAGGGGGAAAATCACACGGAAGGGGTGTAGGCGGTTTGAATCATGAAAACAGAGAACAATATACACTGAAAAGGACGATGAAGTCACGGCACCTGTTTATGATCTCGCTTGGAGGCGTGATCGGGACGGGGTTTTTCCTGGGAACGGGCTATACCATCAATGAAGCGGGGCCGATCGGAGCAATCCTTTCCTACCTGGCCGGCGGAATGATCATGTATTTCACAATGCTCTGCCTTGGTGAACTGGCAGTGGCCATGCCGGTCTCAGGCTCGTTTCAAACATATGCGACGAAGTTTATCGGACCCGCCACAGGATTTGCCGTTGGCTGGATCTACTGGCTCGGCTGGTCGGTCACCTGCGCATTGGAGTTTCTTTCGGCGGGACAGCTCATGAAAAGGTGGTTTCCTGATGTCGACGTCTGGGTCTGGTGTTTGATTTTCGGAGCGCTGCTTTTTTCGCTCAATGCGCTCTCTGCAAAGGCTTTTGGAGAATCCGAATTTTGGCTGTCCGGGATCAAGATCATCGTTATCCTTCTTTTCATCATTCTCGGCGGCGGCGCCATGTTTGGCCTGATCGACATGGAAGGCGGACAGCCTGCGCCGTTTTTCTCCAATTTGATTGGGGATGGCATATTTCCGAACGGTTTCGGCGCCCTATTTATCACGATGATTACGGTCAACTTTGCTTTCCAGGGTACAGAGCTGATCGGAATCGCGGCGGGTGAAAGCGAAGACCCGGAAAAGACGGTGCCCCGCTCGATCAAACAGACGGTATGGCGGACACTGGTCTTTTTCGGTTTGTCTGTCTTTGTGCTTGCGGGTTTGATACCGTGGGAAAAAGCCGGTGTTGTTGAAAGTCCTTTTGTCGTTGTGTTTGAACAGATTGGCATTCCGTATGCAGCCGATTTGATGAACTTTGTCATTTTGATCGCTTTATTATCAGTGGCGAATTCGGGTTTGTACGCTTCGACACGGATGCTGTACTCCTTGGCGAACGAAGGAATGGCGGCTTCAGCTTTAAGGAAGGTCAATAAACGGGGCATTCCGATGAACGCGCTGTTGATCACCCTCGGCTTCGCCGGGCTGTCGCTTATTTCAAGTGTCGTCGCCGCTGAAACGCTGTATATTTGGCTGCTGTCGCTCGCCGGATTAAGCGCGCAAGTCGGCTGGATCACGATTACCATTTCACAGCTGCTGTTTCGAAGACAATATATAAAAGAAGGCGGAAGGGTGGAGGATTTGAAATTTAAAACGCCTTTCTATCCCTTTTTGCCGTTGGCCGGCTTTATTTTAAACAGCGCGGTACTTGTGAGCCTGGCCTTTGATTCAGAGCAGCGAATGGCCTTGTATTGCGGTGCATTGTTTATGGCGGCCTGCTATGTTGTGTATCATTTCTTTGTGAAAAAACGACAGACAAAACAACAGCCGTTAGAAAGAACGGCGCAGCAAAATCGAATGAATGATGAGGTGGTTGTTGATGAATAAACATGTTTCTCTGATTGGAATGCCGATGGATTTGGGACAGGCAAGGCGCGGCGTCGATATGGGGCCGAGCGCGATCCGCTACGCCCATCTCGTTGAGCGCGTGTCTGATTTAGGGTATGATATCAAGGATCTCGGCGATGTGCCGATCAACCGCGATCAGCCTAAGGGTGACAAAGGGCTGAAAAATTTAATTTCTGTGTTGGAAGGCAATCAGCAATTGGCCGGCATCGTCGACAATGTCGTCGAACAGGGCCGCTTTCCCCTCGTTCTCGGCGGAGACCACAGCATCGCCATCGGAACGCTCGCCGGCGTCGCCAAGCATTATAAACAGCTCGGTGTGATCTGGTATGACGCACACGGAGATTTAAACACGCTGGAAACGTCGCCGTCAGGCAATATCCACGGGATGCCGCTGGCGGTGAGCCTTGGTGTGGGAGATGAAAAGCTTGTCAATCTGCACGGGTATGCGCCGAAAATCAAGCCGGAACATGTCGTCATCATCGGCGCACGCTCACTTGATGAAGGAGAGCGGAAATATATCCGGGAAACGGGGATGAAAGTCTACACGATGCATGAAATTGACCGCATGGGGATGACGAAGGTCATTGAAGAAACGATCGAGTACCTGACGGCAAACTGTGACGGCATCCATTTAAGCCTTGACTTGGACGGCCTTGACCCAAGCGATGCTCCGGGAGTGGGCACACCTGTTGTCGGAGGCATCAGCTACAGGGAAAGCCATTTGGCGATGGAAATGCTTCATGATGCGGACATCATCACGTCGGCTGAGTTTGTCGAAGTCAATCCGATCTTGGATTATAAAAATCAAACCGGTGAAGCGGCCGTCGAATTGATCGAATCGCTGCTGGGAAAAAAGCTGTTGTAAAAAATGCAAAAGGGAGGGCATCTATTCGGATGCGCTTCTTTTTTTAACTGCTTAACCCGCCCCGTAATATCAAAACAAAGCCAAAAATTCCTTTACAGGCTTCGGCAGAAAGCTGTCGGCCCGCCAGACAACGGACGGCGTCAAAATAAACGGGTTGTCTTTAATCTCCAGCGTCTGAACGTGTTTGGCAAAATGCTCGGGAAGCATGGATAAAGGCAAAATCGTCGCTCCGAATCCCGACGTGACAAGGCTGAGCAGTGTCGTTGAATCATGGCATTCGCAGACGACAGTCGGCTCTACACCGGATCTTTGAAAGGTTTGTACGACCTCATCATAAATCCCTTTGCCGTGCGTCGGTCTGAGTAAAATGAGCGGCAGGCCGGAAATGTCGTTCAGCTCGGCTTCCCTCGTTAGTCCGTACGATTGATTGACGGGGAGAACCAGCTTGCAGGGAATATCGGGGAGGCTTTTTGTTTCGATATTTTTGCTGTGAAAAGGCGTTGTCGTAATCGCCGCATCAATCTGCCGGCTTTCCAGCAGTTCTCTCAGGCGCATCGGTTCGCCCTCCCAAATGTTAAACATTAAATGCGGATACATCTCTCTGATCTCTGAGACTTTGGACAAAAGGAGTGCCGCACAGTAAATTGTTGAGCCGACGGAAAGCGTTCCATTGACTTCTTCGTGCAACTCCCGCACCTCCAGGATGGAATCCTCAAGTTTATGCAAAATCTCCTTCGCCCGCTTTAGAAACACCTCTCCTTCATACGTCAGCGTCAAGCTCTTCTTTTTGTTGCGGTCAAACAACACAACCCCCAACTCCTCTTCCATTTGCTTGAGCTGTCTGCTTAAAGGCGGCTGTGCAATATGAAGCTTCTTTGCAGCCGTTGTGATTTTTCCTTCCTTGGCAATCGTGACAAAGTATTTTAATTGACGGATATCCATGACGGTCCTCCCCTTTATATACCTTAAAAGTATTATATGTAGATTTTATAGATATTTTCAATATGGAAAATAGAGGCGTATCATTTTAAATGAAGGCACCACAGAGGAAGAAAGGAGGATGCATATGAAGATCATCGTCGGTATCACGGGCGCGACCGGCGCCATTTTTGGCGTGCGGATGCTGGAGTGGCTGAAAAAAGCCGACATCGAGACACATCTTGTCATCTCACCATGGGCAGGGGCCACAATCCAGCATGAAACAGGATACACCATAAAAGATTTGGAAATGCTTGCGTCTTTTACATACTCGCATAAAGACCAGGCAGCCCGTATTTCAAGCGGTTCCTTTCAAACAGACGGTATGATAGTAGCGCCGTGCAGCATGAAAACATTGGCGGCGATCCGCACCGGTCTGGCGGATAATCTTCTGACCCGTTCGGCGGACGTGATGCTGAAGGAACGGAAAAAGCTCATCCTTTTAACGAGGGAAACCCCGCTGAATCAAATTCACCTTGAAAACATGCTTGAACTATCGCGAATCGGCGCGGTCATTCTTCCGCCCATGCCGGCTTTTTATAACCATCCCCAAAACTTGACCGAAATGGTCGACCATATCGTATTCCGGACGCTGGACCAATTTGGCATCCATCTGTCCGATGCGAAGCGCTGGGAAGGGATGAAACAGGCAAAATAAAAGGAGGACATCAAAATGGCATTTCAAGACTTTAGGGACTTTTTAAACACATTGAAAAAAGAAGGGCAGCTTCTTGAAGTTCAGGAAGAGGTGAAGCCGGAACCCGATTTGGGAGCCGCTGCACGCGCCGCCAACAACCTCGGAGACAAATCACCCGCTCTTTTATTCAACAACATTTACGGCTATAACAACGCGCAAATCGCGCTGAATGTCATCGGCTCCTGGCCGAACCACGCGTTAATGCTCGGCCTTCCGAAAGACACACCTGTCAAAGAACAATTTTTCGAATTTGCCCGCCGCTATGACCAGTTTCCTGTGAAGGTTCAACGCGAAGAAACGGCGCCGTTTCATGAGAATGAAATCACGGAGGATATCAACCTGTTTGAGATCCTGCCGCTTTTCCGCATCAATCAGGGCGACGGCGGTTTTTATTTGGACAAAGCTTGCGTCATTTCCAGAGATGTCGAGGATCCGGAACACTTCGGCAAGCAAAATGTCGGCATGTACAGACTGCAAGTAAAAGGAAAAGACCGTCTCGGCATTCAGCCCGTCCCGCAGCATGACATTGCGATCCACCTGCGTCAGGCGGAAGAACGCGGCGAAAACCTGCCGGTCACGATCGCGCTCGGCTGTGAACCAGTCATTGCGACGGCGGCGTCCACACCGCTCTTATACGATCAATCAGAATACGAAATGGCAGGAGCCTTGCAAGGTGAACCTTATAAAATCGTTCAATCAAAACTGTCCGACCTCGATATTCCATGGGGAGCGGAAGTGGTTCTCGAAGGTGAAATCCTGGCGGGTGAACGCGAGTATGAAGGTCCGTTCGGCGAATTTACGGGACACTATTCCGGCGGCCGCAGCATGCCGATCATCAAAATCAAACGCGTCTGCCATCGCAACAACCCGATTTTTGAACACCTTTATTTAGGCATGCCTTGGACAGAAGTCGACTACATGGTCGGCATTAATACATGTGTGCCGCTTTACCAGCAGCTAAAAGAGGCATATCCGAATGAAATTGTCGCGGTAAACGCGATGTATACGCACGGCTTGATCGCCATTGTATCAACGAAAAGCCGCTACGGCGGTTTCGCTAAAGCGGTCGGCATGCGCGCGCTGACGACCCCCCACGGCCTTGGCTACTGCAAAATGGTGATCGTTGTTGACGAAGACGTCGATCCGTTTAACCTCCCGCAAGTGATGTGGGCAATATCAACGAAAATGCATCCAAAACACGATGCAGTCATCATCCCGGATTTATCTGTTCTGGCGCTTGATCCAGGTTCTGAACCAGCGGGTATCACCCACAAAATGATCTTGGACGCCACAACACCTGTTGCACCGGAAACAAGAGGGCATTATTCGCAGCCGCTCGATTCCCCTGTTAACACGCAGGAATGGGAAAAGAAATTAATGGATTTATTAAATCGATAAGATAGGAGAGTGTTTCTATATGCATACATGTCCGCGCTGCAATTTAAAAAAAGCGGAAACCGTCAGCAAGTCTCCCGTCGAAGGAGCATGGGAAGTTTATCAATGCCAGCATTGTTTTTTCACATGGAGATCGTCAGAACCCGAAACGATCACCAATCCTGAAAAATACAATCCGGCCTTTAAAATCGACCCTTCTGAAGTCGAAACAGCCGTACACGTGCCGGCGATTCCAGACCGGAAAATCTAAAGGGGGACACCCGCGGCATGGCTCAAATATCACAGGAACTCTTTCAGCTCTTAAACGGAGAGAAACTCGCCGGAAAGCGGCACGAGGCGATGATGCTTCAGACTGTCACAGAAGACGGCTGGCCGCATACGGCAATGATCAGCGCCGGGGAAATCCTCGCCCTGAACGATACCGAAATCCGCCTTGCCCTCTGGCAAGGGACAACCACAACGGCCAACATCATCCGCACGGGCCGGGCGCTCTTCGTCGCATGCTGGCAAGGAAAAGCCCATTATATGCGGCTGTCTTTAACAAAACTGCCCGAATTAAAAGACGCCAAGCACCCGAGAACACGCTTTGCCGGCACCGTCGAAGCGGCCCGGGAAGACATTGCTAAATATGCTGATATCATCTCCGGCGTCCAGATAAAGCTTAAGGATGAAGAGGCGGTTTTACGGCGATGGGAAGAGACAATAGAGGAATTAAGGAAATGAAGAAAAGGACCATGGTTCGCCATGGTCCTTTCAATTATTTTTGCAGCATTTTATTCGTCACTTTGTAAGCCAAGATACAGGAAATGGTGATGAATGCGATTGCGATCAAAACGATCACGAGCTTTTCAGTAACGGTGTACAACGGCATGGGAAGGACAGCCGCACAGACGGCAAACAGGCTGCCGAAATAAATAAACAGGATCAGCGGCTTTTTGTACTTTTTCCAAATGACTTGGTTGATCCCATTTCTTTCGGGATCTGCCGGATGTTTGCGATCCTCATCTTTCATCAGCTTATTTAGCAGCACATAAATGAGAAATGCGAGTAAAGTGGCCGAGAAAATATTAAAGCAGAGCATAAACAGCTTTTCCCCCAAGCCCATCTCCGGATTCACAGCCATGCTGAGGACGGAGCCGCATACGAAAAACAAGTAGACGATCAAGATGGCTTTGTTTCTTGGTTTTTGTAAAAACTTGGACATTTAGATTTCTCCAATCGTGAATGATTTAAACGCTGAAAATGACATGCAGCAGAAAAGAAAACATTCAAAAGATGATGATGCTTAAAATGCCTCTGCCCGCAAGATAAAGGGCGAAATCCAGTTTTCTCAGGAACCAGTTGTATCTTAATAGGCGTTTGTAAACAAAGTAACCGGTGCCGACAAGAAGGATGACGAATGAATTGTGATTTTATGGGAATCAGGTTTTAAAAAGATCATTTTTTCATATTCAATGATCATGTGACTCGCTATGATTAAAAAACACAAACTATAAGCGAAATGAGCGGTCAACATACCGGCGATGAAATATTCGGTATATTCAACAAAAGTTTCAGGTGACATCATAACTCCTTTATGAATTGCGGACTCCGGATTTTTTTAACAAAATTTTTTTCTGATAAAATAAAGAATGAATGGCGGAATGAAAAAAACAACAGAAATTGCTGCAATGGCAGCGGGTATTTCCGAAAATGCTTCTTTCGTTATTAAAAGCCATAACGTCATGATTGTTAAGAAGATCCCGAAAGACGGAAAGAGTATAATAGCCACTAACATACTTTTATTTGCAACTTCTTTTACCATCTAAAAAACCCTCCTGTTCATTCTTCCGCAGGAATTCTGTCCACACAAGACTCGTCCAGCATTTGATTCGCCGCTTGATAAGCCGCAAAAAAGCCGGCCGATATTACCGCAACCAAAATCGCGAACACGCCGGATTTCCATGCAAAAGAGAGTCCGGTCATGGAAAATACGGATGTTCCCGCAATCAGGACGGCGAAATAGTAAGAGAGCGTGAACGGCTTTCTGTATTTCTTCCAAAAGATTTTCGCGACGATGTTGCATCTAGGCTCGCGTTGATTTTTCTTATGTAACAACACATAAAGGATAAATGCGACAAAAGATACTGAAACGAACATAAAGCCGGTGACAGCAATCTTTTCTTTCCAGTTCATTGAAGGTCTGACAAGGCCGGTCAAAAGAATGATTGTTGCATGAAGAGAATAGATTGAGAGAATGATTTTATTTCTGCCTTGCAAAAATGACCGCTCCTTTTTTCGTCAAAAGCCTGATGTGCCGTCTGATGTCTTGATTCGCTTTGATAAAGAAGTATTTGTGGATGAATTTGACCCCCATCATCGAAAATAAACAAGCCATAAGCAGATAGACGGTACTCATCAACAAATAGACGGCAGACTCGGAAACACGCCAAACGGCATGACTGATCATAAAACCGGATGCCGGAACGGACGCCAGGAACATCCCCGTCCAAGCTGCCGCCTGTCTGTTGCATCGTTTACGATCAGAGAATACAACCAAGTAGTAGCGGATGACAAGGAAGATGACGGCGGCATATATGAACAGAGACAAAATGACCAGCGGCAAATGAAAACCGATGGCAGCAAACATCATCTTTTGCGAGACGATTAACTGGCAATATGATATGCCGCTGAAAGAAACGCCCATAAAGAGAACATACCGAAGGTGATGATGATATCCGGTCATGCTTTTGGCATTCATGATGATCAGCCATATATTGATCAGGATGACGACAGGTATGGCGGCGAGAGTGAAAAACTGGACTTCGTCCGCCAGTAAAGGGAATATGCATAACACATCCAGCATCAACACGATAAAACAGGCCATTCCCCATTTTGTTTCCAGGCTGATGGAAGCCGTCAAATGAGATTGAATATGATAAGGTAAATCTTTGTATGTAGGCGTTTCTTTTAATCTAGGTAAAACTGTTGTTCCTCCGCTGTTATGTTTCATCGTTTTATCCCTCTGAACGATTCCGCGTGCATTTTTTCAGCCAGACTTTTTTTCTGTAAATATATAGTAGGAGTGGAAGAGCGAAAAAAAATATGCTGACAACGGTAATAACCAAGGGAATTTCTGAAGGAGCTTGTTCTCCTAACGCCCATATTGTCATGATGACAAAAAAGATACCAACTACAGGGAATAAAATCATGAAGATGATCATCGCTTCATTTATTTTTTTGTACAGAACATTTTTTTCGTGTTTCATCAAAAAGCTCCTTTTTCTTGGTCAAACGATACTTATCTCTGAAAAAGCAAAGGAAAACAATTGTGGCTAGCTTCGATCTGTTTTTTTTCGTAAATCAATCATGTTTGTGTTCCGGCGATTGCTCCGTTTCAAGACTTTCGGTCGAGGGCTGTATGTTCCCTTTTTGAAACGTCTATCGATCAAGTCTTGGTTGGCTTTGATAAAAAAGAATTTATGAATGAATTTAACTCCCATAAAAGAAAAAAAGAAAGTAAATGCCAAAAAGGTATAACTCATAAAATAGGTAGCTCCGCCTTCAAAAAAATGCAGGAAGAAAAACGCCGCAATGTAAGCGACTATTCCAAATAAACACAAGCAGTTTACCAAAGTCGTACTGTCTGTCTTTTTTTTATCGTTTGGGAAAACGATAAGGTAATGTAGAACCATACTTAAAATCACAATCATATAAACGAATGAAGACGTGATGATAAATATCAGGTCATAACCGAGCAAAACGTAAACGAGTTCTTGTGATAATACAAAATAACAAAAAGAACATACAGCGCCAGCTGCCCCTATATATATGGTGAAATGCAAATCATTCCGATCGCTCTGTTTTAAAAACAGGACAATGACTGTCCATATGTTAATACCGATCATAAAAGGTAATGATATAGCCGTGAAAAATGTTTCCCCAATCGCTATGATCAGCACGCCGCACATTAAATCAGTAAATAAAATCATCCACAGCATGTTTAACTTAGCATCTTTATCACAGCTTTCAGATGCTAAATGGGTTATGATGCGGGAAGGTAAATTCCTGTATTTCGGATTTCCCTTTAATTTCAGCAAGGTGTTCACCTGCCTTTTATCAATTGATGTGAAAGAACAGAGAATACCATTTCGGCTGATGAAAGCTATAAAATAACGTCAGGTAATTTCTGCTCTGAATTTGAAAATTAGCATAAGAGAAAGCATCCCGAGTGAGATGCTTCGTGTATTCAATCATTAATCGCTTCAGCCAGAACTTGCTGAAACTCGATTTCTTCTTCGTCTTGGTAGCCTTCGAAAATTACTTTCTCAATGTCTGAATGGTTAAAAGCAAAGGTGTAGTCGGGATTAATGTAGCCTTCAGGGTAGAAAACGCCGATATAGTCAAACATTTTTGGATCCTCGCTGACAACGATCTGTTTTCTTCCGTAGATCATTAATTTTTTTGATCCACCTTGAAGTAAGACGATTGAGCCGGAGGGCAGTAAGTTATTTTCGGCCATGGCTGTATTTCCCCTTTCTTAAATGTTTGTCGATGATGTCTTGGTTGGCTCTAATAAAAAAGTATTGATGAAAGAATTTGACTCCAAAATAAATAAAAAAACAAGCAAGGAACAAGTAAATATAACTCATAAACAGGGTAACGATAGAATCAGAAAAGCGAAAGATGAACTGGGCGATAATATAACCTAATCCTGGTCCTATGGTTAGCAAGTAGGTTCCCCAAGCTGGACTGCCTGTCCGTTTTTTTTGGAAATTTGGAAAAACAATAAGGTAGTATCGAATAAATCCTAGAATGATCATGATACAGGCTAATAAAGAAATCATGAAAAATAAAAGGTTAAAGCCTAATGCTGAAAAGGCATATTTCTGTGAAAGTACAAAATAACAAAATGATAGTACGGCACCAGTTCCACCTTTATACAGAGTGAAGTGCAAATTATTACGATAACTTGGCTTCAAAAACATGACAATGACTGTCCATATGTTAATACCTAGCATAAAAGGCAGTGCTATCATCATGAACATTTTTTCACCATTTGCTATTAATGGTCCACCGCATATGATATCTAAAAACAAAATAACGAATCCAAGCATCGTCAGTTTATCGTCTTTTGAGCTGGAAGCCGTAAGATGGGTTTGAATGTCAGAAGGTAATTTACCGTATTTAGTATTCTCCTTTAATTTGAGCAAGGTTTCTTCACCAGCCTTTTTCTTATTTAAACCACCCTGCTACTGTTTTTAAACCAGATTCTACAGAATCTTTTGCCATATCGGTTATGCTTTTTTTGTCCTTACCCCATTTAACTCCGCCTAGAAGTTCAGATATACCGATTGTAGCCATAAGTGATACACCAGCAGCCGCTATAACAGGGGCTCCACCCGCAATTAATAACGCACTGGCTACAGCACCTACCCCTAGTGTCGCGGCACCTATTCCCACGTCAACAGTAGCATCGCCAACCGTTTTTTCAATAGGAGCATCATCATTGATATTATGAATAAGGTCTTCGCCAGTTGTAATGGCAACGCCTGCCCAGCCGAGCTTGCTTTTCATAGCGCTTTTGAAAGCAGATGAGGGACGAGTTAATTTTGCAATTTCAGGGTTGTTACCAGCCTTCACCTGGGATTTTATCCATGATTCATCATAACTTTTCCCTTTTAGTCCTATGGCTTCTCCGTTTTTCACTTTATAACGTCTTAATTCTGTTCCATCTTTTTTGAATTTTACTTTTCTCTCAATCTTTACTCCATCTTTCTTAACATGCTTCACACTCTTCCCAAAATCCGTCGCAGCAGTAGTCGTCCCATACAAACTTCCTGCACTAGCTACAGGATACGTCAAATCGACTTCAAACGGAAATTCTTCTTTTGCCGCGTCATCAATTTTGCCTTCTTCGTCTTTTTCTCTAAAGCGCCCAAGCATCTTTTCCATCGGTGTTTCGCCGGTGTCTTGCACTCCGCCTTGCAAGCCGCCGGAAGCCTGATTGATTGTTGAGTCGTTTGGCGCTTCGAGGATCGATCCGCTTTTATATTGAGAGATTTCAATCTTCGGCCCCGTATACATCTTCTCCAGTTGCTCGATGTACTGCTTCATCGTGTCCAGGTCTTCTCGCGCGTTTTTCAGCGCGTTTGTCTGTTCGCGGTCGAAGGTGTGGAGCTTTTCGATCGTCTCGCTGATTTGTCGTTGGGCTTTTTTGGCGTTTTCGTTGACGGCGGAGTCGTCGAGATCGGGCAGGTCGACGATGTTTTTGACGGTTAGCATTGTCATATTGGCTTTTGCCGTGAGTCTGGCTGTCAGCGATTCGGCTTGGCTGACACCGTCATGGAGTTCGTGTTCGAGAAAGCTTTGCGAGATAAAGCCGTTTTCGGTTGGCTCCAAGGATTGGAGGGCGCTTTTCGTCTTTTCTAAAATTCCTTTATAGTCGGAGATAAAAGATTCATAAAAAAGAAGAAAAGTGGTGTGGCACTCTTCATAGAAGGAACGGATCGCTTCGCCTCCCGCGCCTTTTAAGGCGTCGTCAAGGGATGTGATGCCTTTGACGCTTTGTTTGACTTTGGCAATGTCGCTTTCCTGGTTTTTTAATTCAGTCAGCGTCTTGTCAAGGCCGTTTTGAAATGCCTGAACATCTAGTGTTTTCAATCCGTATCCCTTCCTTCTACTTCGTTTTAATGGATGATGCCAGCTTTTTGTCTGTATCTTTCATCGTCTCTACCGCTGATTCGGTTTGGATGATTTGTTTGGAGAGAGCCGAAGCGTAGGCTTTTGTCAGCTTTTGTAAATCTTTGTTCATGCCTTCGATTTTTTTGACGACATCGAGATGGTTTTTGCCGCTGATGTCTGTCGGTACGCTCGACTTGATTCCCTGTGCGGAATGCTTCAGCTGTGAGAGTGTGTGCTTGACTTCACCGGAATTGACTTTGATTTCTTGGCTCATGCTTCCAACTCCTTTTAATGTCGCGATTGTTTTTCTTCTTTTTCCAGCTTCTCAATTTTCTTTTTTAATGAGCTGATATCTTGACCGAGTGAATGTATTTCATCGTTTAAAGAGTTGATGCGCTCGTTTAATTTTTTAAACACCTCATTCAATTGTTTGCCGTAAATATCATTGTAGGCTGTTTTCATATCGCTTCTGACGCTTTTAAAAGAATCGGCAAGGCTGCCCTGCCATGTCGTCGAAGACAGACCGGGCTTTTTGATGCTGCTTTTCGAATCGGAGAATTCTTCTTTTATATTTGTTAATTCAGATTTGCAATGTTTCAGCTCTTTCAGCTGTTCTTTTTTGATGACAAGTGTACCCTGCATACCATACAGGACCGTTTTTTCCCAGATGATCATGGTCTGCCACCTCCCGGCGATTTGATTCAAATGGCCTGTTGGAAATCGTCCGATAAAGGACCTTATTAATGTTACAACATGGTATAAATGAGTTGAATAGGAAAAATGTACCGTGAACAAGGGATGAAACCCGCTGGAAATATGGGTCTATTCCTTATCCTGACTGCGATTTTGGACTTTTTCCCATTTTTGAATAAGGTTAAAAGACTTAGTTCCTGAGACCTTGTTTTTTATCATATTTATTTTCCGTTTCGCAAATTTTAAGGTTATTTTAAGAAAAAGGTGATCTTTCAAGAGGCTCAACAAGGTTTTTCGCGGAAAATGTCAAATAGATTAGATATTTCGTATGAACAAGGGGGGATATTTGTCTGTTTGTGATGAAAAAAGGGGACAGGCGGGATTCTGTCAAAAGTCTCAGTTGGATTCCTAACCAATTCGCTGTCATATACATGCTCAACGGATTTGAAACTGTCTAGTTCTCCGGACAACAGGGGGATGAAGATGAAAAAGCTGCTGGTTGTTTATGCGGTCATGCTTTGTTTGTTTTTTCTTTACGTATACGATTATTCCAAGAGCGACCAAGCCGGTTCCACCGCGCGGGAAAGCGGTCCTTTAACAGGAAGTCTCTCGGAAAAGTATGTGATGGTGACGTTTCAGTCAGGCATTGAATATTGGAAAAGCGGTTTGAAAGGCTTTGAGGATGCTGCACAGCTTTTCAACGTCTCTGTCGAATACCGGGGGGCGGCCCGTTACGATGTTCATGAGCAGACAACTGTGCTCGAACAGGTGATCGCGAAGAAGCCGGCGGGGATCGCCGTTTCCGCGATCGATCCCGAGGCTTTGAACCCCGTTATTAATAAAGCCTGTGAGCAGGGCATTCCGATCGTTTTGTTTGATTCGGACGCTCCTTTCAGCAAAGCGCCGACATATATCGGCACGAATAACAGGGAAGCGGGCGCTGCCGCGGCTGAACAAATGGCCGGGCTCTTGAACGAAAAAGGCGAAACCGCCGTCATCACCCAGCCGCGCCAATATAATCAGCAGGAGCGGACGAAAGGTTTTAACAAAACGATCGAACAACGATATCCGCACATGAAAGTGTCCGCTGTTTTGGACGGAAAAGGGGATGAATTGACATCGAAAAAAGAGGCGGAAAAGATTTTGCAAAAAAATCCGAACATCAAAGGGATTTTCACGACCGAAGCGAATGGAGCGAGCGGGGTGGCGCAGGCCGTAAAAGCGGCGGGCCTCGAAGGAAAAGTCCAGGTCATAGGCTTTGATAAAGATAAAAAAACGCTGGACGGCATTAAAGACGGAACGATTGCCGCCACCCTCGGGCAGGATACATGGCAGATGGGCTACTGGTCGCTTCATATGCTGTTTTTCTTAAGCCGCCATTTAAAAAGGGCGGATTCACTCCCGGCATCGATCGACACCGGGATCACCATCATTACGAAAAAAAATGTGGAAGATTACTATGCGAATGATTAAAAACGCGATCAACAATATGCCGATCCGCTATAAACTGATCAGTCTTCTCTTGTTAATCAGCATGCTGCCGACGATCGGCCTCGGCATTTTGTCGGCCTGGGCGGTGGAAAGTATTTTTGAAAAGCAGATGATCGATCATACATTGCAGCTGATCGGTGAAGTGAATAAAACGACTGAAGTGTATGTCAGCCACATGCAGAATCTTACATATTTAATTTCGACGAACGAAGAAATGGAAGCGTTTTTTGACCATCAAAAAGGCGACGGGGAAGCGGATTATAAACGGCGAAAGTTTTTGCAGGGGCTGACCTCCTTATATTCTGAAGCCGCGGGAATTCTCGTCGTCAATGACGAGGGTGAGATGATCACAAATGAGATGTATAAACGGACAGAGACGGATTTGACAAAGGAGTCCTGGTATCAGGCGGCTGTGAAAAATGAAGGCATTTTTAAGATGATTGGAAAGCCTGTGAACCGGAATGTCAGAAGCCATGTCAACTACAGAGAAGATGAAGTCGTCTCAGCCGTCAGAGCTGTAATTGATCCTGAGACGCAGCATGTCAAAGGCGTCGTGTTAATCGACTTGAAGCTGCGCGTTCTGGCGGAAGCGACGAAAAACATCCGTTTGGGGAAAACGGGCTATTTGCTGATCATGGATGAAAACGGCGGTAACATTTATTCGCCTGAGGCTTCAAAGCTGTTTTTGCCGAAACAATGGTTTCAGCACCAAAGCTCAGGCCATTTTTCAAAGCGGATTAAAGGGGAGGATTACCAGCTTATTTATGAAACATCCGCTTTTACCAATTGGACGACAGTCGGGGTCTTCAAAAAGAGCGAACCGGTATTTGAAGTGAAAGAAATCCACTTGTATGTGCTCTTGTTCTTGTTGGCTGCCGGATTTTTGGGACTGACGGCTTCCTATTATTTATCCTATTCGATGTCCCGGCCGATTTTAAAGCTGACTTCTTTTATGCAGAAAGCCGAAGGCGGAGACTTTTCGACGCTTTATCAAGAGAACCGGCAGGATGAAATCGGCCTTTTAGGTAAGAGCTTCAACCGTTTGATGCTCAGGATCAAAGAGCTGATGTTTGTGACGGAAAAGCAGGAGCGGCAAAAAAGGGAAGCGGAGCTCAGGGTTTTGCAGGCGCAAATCAATCCGCATTTTCTGTACAATACGTTGGATACGATCAATTGGATGGCGAGGAAAAAAGGGGCGGAGGAGGTTACCGATTTGGTGCAGGCCCTATCAAAGCTGTTTCGGATATCGCTGAGCAAGGGCCGGGACATCATTCCTTTAGCGGATGAATTCGAACACGTCGAAAACTATTTAAAAATTCAAAAAGCGAGATACCGCGATAAACTGAATTATTCGATTGAAAGACTTGAGTTTGCAGGCGATCGGCTGATTTTGAAGCTGGTGCTTCAGCCCATCGTTGAAAACGCGATTTACCATGGGATCAAAGAAAAGCGCGGACCTGGGCATATCCGGATCATTGGAAAGGAAGAAGACGGCTGTCTGACGATAAAGGTCGAAGATGACGGAGCCGGAATGGATGAACACACATTAAACAAAATCAATGAACAATTTAAAAAGCGGGAAAATGCGACCGGCTACGGCATGATCAATGTCCATGAACGGATCGCCCTCACCTTTGGAGAGCCTTTCGGTTTAACGGTTGAAAGCCGGAAAGGGGCGGGCACCTCTGTTTTGATTCGGCTGCCGATTTTGATTAAAGGAGGGAAAGGACTTGAGTGAACAATGGCGGGTGCTGATTGCCGATGATGAACCGTGGATTCGGGAGGGTATACGGGATGCTGTGCAATGGGAGCGATATGATATGAATGTGTCGGCCGAAGCGGAAAACGGGGAGGAGGCGTTTGAGCTTGCCCTGCAGTACAAAATTGATCTATTGATTGTCGATTTGAACATGCCGATCATAAACGGATTGACGCTGATGAAAAAGCTGCGCCGGGAGCTGCCGCTGTGCCGGTTTGTCATTGTAACGGGCTATGACCAATTCGCATATGCCCAGGAAGCGATCAGGCTGAATGTCGATGATTATCTGTTGAAGCCTGTCCATCCCGGGCATTTGGAAAAGGTGTTGGAAACGATCATGAGCTCGCTTGCAGCAGAAAAAAAGAGACGGCATGAGCAAAAGCTCGCTGAGGAGCATATTCAAAAAAACCTTGATCTGCTTAAGGAGCATTTTTTCAACGACTGGGTTCAGGATCAAGTTGAAGAAGAAGAGATATCCCGGCAGCTCGAATGTCTCAAGCTTCCAGCCCGTTTACCGGAGATGCTCGGTGTTGTCGGCACCGGACATTTACAGATCACTCCAGCAGCTCTTGTGAAAGAAAAAGTCGAGCAATTTTTTAAAGAAGAAGCGGTGAAGGCCGTTTTTTCCAGTGATGACCGCCTTGTCGCCATTTGTGTTTGGCGCCTGATCACAGAAGAAGAACGGCGGACGCTTGAAGCGTTCATTCAATCTGAGCTTGAGGTCAGTGCAGCCGCCTGTTTTATCAGTCTTGCACAAGCCTGGCATTCGCTGCCGCAAGCCTACAAGGCTTGCAGACAAAAGGTTTCCCAATCTTTCAATCTCTCCCCGGTCGTGGCGCGGGCGAAAGAATATATGCAGAAGCACTTCGCGGAAAGGGAGTTTTCTTTAATGGAGACAGCTAAAGCCTTGCAAGTTTCCTCCGTTTACCTGAGCCGGACGATGAAGCGGGAGCTGGGCATGACATTTGTCCAGCTTTTGACGGAGATGCGCATGCAAAAAGCGGCTTACCTTTTGCGGACAACCTCTCTGGCGATCCATGACATTGCCGAACAGACAGGCTATGATACACAGCACTATTTCAGCACCGTGTTTAAAAAAACAATGGGACAGTCGCCGAATCAGTACCGGCGGATGTCGGGAATGGAACAAACAAGGGGAAATTTGTAATGTAAGCGCTTTAAAAAAGTCTGTTTTTTATAAAAATAGTTAATTAATTCAAAAGACGAAGGGCAGAAAGTCATGATACAGTTGGCTTGATTCATGATGGGAGAAATCAAAAAGGGGGATTTCAGACATGAAAAAGTGGCTTGTGATCATGGCGGTGATCTTTTGTTTTATGTTGTCGGCCTGCTCCGGCAATCAGGCAAGCGGAGGAGGAGAGAAGGGCTTTGTCGGAATTTCGATGCCGACAAAGTCATCGGAACGCTGGGTTTATGATGGGAAGTACATGGTGAAGGAATTTGAAAAGCTCGGGTATAAAACAGATCTGCAATACGCTGAAGACGTTGTTGAGAACCAGGTATCGCAAATTGAAAACATGATTACAAAAGGCGTCAATGTCCTTGTGATCGCTTCAATTGACGGCGAAGCGCTGACAGACGTCCTTGAAAAAGCGAATAAACAGGATATCAAAGTCATTTCTTATGACAGGCTTCTGATGAACAGCAAGCATGTCGACTACTATGCGACATTCGATAATCGCAAGGTCGGCGAGCTTCAAGGGAAATATATTGAAGAAAAGCTCGGCTTAAAGGACGGAAAAGGGCCGTTTAACATTGAACTGTTCGCCGGCTCGCCGGACGACAACAACGCGCATTTCTTCTTTGAAGGCGCGATGTCCGTCTTGAAGCCTTATATCGATTCAGGGAAGCTGAAGGTATTGAGCGGCCAAACCTCATTTGAGCAAGGAGCAACACTGCGCTGGGACGGAGCGACCGCGCAAGCGCGCATGGACAATCTGCTGAGCGCCCATTACACAAAAGCGAAGCTGGATGCGGTGCTTTCACCTTATGACGGGATCAGCATCGGAATCATTTCTTCATTAAAAGGAGCCGGCTACGGAACCGATGAAAAACCGCTGCCGATCATCACTGGACAGGATGCCGAGCTTGCTTCCGTCAAATCGATTATCAAAGGACAGCAGACATCGACCATCTTTAAGGATACGAGAGAGCTGGCGAAAAAAGCCGTTGAGATGGCGACATCGGTCTTAAAAGGTGAAAAAGCGGAAGTCAATGACACCAAGACTTATGACAACGGAGAAAAAGTCGTCCCATCTTACTTGCTTGACCCTGTCGTCGTCGATAAAGAGAACTACAAAGAGGTGCTGGTTGAAAGCGGTTACTATAAAGAATCGGAATTAGGGAAGTGATGTCATGTCCGATTGCATATTGGAGATGAGAGGGATCACAAAGGAATTTCCCGGCGTCAAAGCGCTGAACAACGTCCATCTCCGTGTCAAAGCGGGGGAAATCCATGCGCTTTGCGGAGAGAACGGTGCGGGCAAATCGACGCTGATGAAGGTGTTGAGCGGCGTCTACCCGCATGGCACGTATGCGGGGGATATTTTGTACCAAGGGAACGTCTGTCGGTTTAAAAATATTAAACAAAGCGAGGAAGCGGGGATCGTCATTATCCATCAGGAGCTGGCGCTCGTCCCCCAGCTTTCCATTGCCGAGAATCTCTTTTTGGGAAATGAACAGGCGCAAAAAGGCGTCATCGATTGGCGAAAGACAAAGCTTGAAACACTTGAACTGATGAAAAAGGTCGGTTTGGCAGAGCCGGCCGATACACTCGTTTCACAAATAGGGGTCGGAAAACAGCAGCTCGTCGAAATTGCCAAAGCGCTGGCGAAAAAGGTGCGGCTGCTCATATTGGATGAGCCGACGGCCGCGTTAAATGAGGATGACAGCGAAAATCTGCTCAACCTTTTATTGGAGCTGAAAAAACAAGGGATTACTTCAATTATGATTTCTCATAAGTTAAATGAAATTACAAAGATCGCGGATTCAATCACTGTGCTGCGCGACGGGCAGACGATCGAAACGCTTGATGTCCAAGGCGGAGAACTGACCGAAAACAGAATCATCAAAGGCATGGTCGGCCGCGAGCTGCAGAACCGCTATCCTGAAAGACACGCTGAGATCGGCGAAGTCATATTTGAAGTAAAAGAATGGAATGTTCACCATCCCCTGAGGCCTGACCGGAAAGTGGTCAGCGATGCCAATCTGTCTGTCAGAAAAGGGGAGATCGCAGGAATCGCGGGATTGATGGGGTCAGGCAGAACAGAGCTTGCGATGAGCATTTTCGGCAAGTCGTACGGAAAAAACATATCCGGCACACTTATTAAAGATGGACGACAACTAAACATCCGCCATGCCGGGGATGCGATTCAAAACGGCATCGTCTATGTCACAGAGGACCGGAAAGGCAACGGCTTGATTTTGATGGACAACATTAAAGGAAACATCACGCTGTCCAAGTTGAACAAGGTGGCGAGCGGATTGGTGATGGATGAACGGCGCGAGAAACATGAAGCAGAACGCTTCCGCCGGAAATTAAACATCAAGACGCCGGACATTTATCAGACAACCGGCAATTTAAGCGGGGGGAACCAGCAAAAGGTGATGCTGAGCAAGTGGATTTTTGCAGAGCCCGATATTTTAATCCTTGATGAACCGACGCGCGGCATTGATGTCGGCGCCAAATACGAAATCTACGGGATCATCAATCAGCTCGCTGAGGAAGGAAAAGCGGTGATCATCATATCATCGGAGCTTCCTGAACTGCTGGGAATGTGTGACAGAATTTATACGATGTGCGAAGGCGAACTGACCGCCGAGTTTTCAAAGGAAGACGCCAGTCAGGAGACGCTGATGAAATATATGACAAACCGGATCAAGAAAGGGGGAGAAGCGTATGCAGACACCGGTGCAAACGGATAAAGGCCAGACGGAGAAAGGGTATGCGCAGATCTTTCGCGACATGTACAAGCAAAACATCCGCAAATACAGCATGGTCATTGCGCTCGTGTTTATCATGCTGCTTTTTCAAATCCTGACGGACGGGATTTTGCTCAGGCCGTTAAACATTACAAATCTGATCTTGCAAAACAGCTATATCCTCATTTTGGCGATTGGCATGATGCTCGTCATCGTAACAGGACATATTGATTTATCCGTCGGATCGGTGGCCGCCTTTGTCGGAGCGGTATCGGCGATGATGATCGTCGAAAACGATATGCCGATGTTTGCAGCGGTTGTGCTGTCGCTCTTGTTGGGAGCGGCGATCGGCGCCTGGCAGGGGTTTTGGGTCGCGTATGTAAAGATTCCGGCTTTCATCGTTACATTGGCGGGAATGCTGCTTTTCAGAGGATTGACGATGATCGTGCTTGAAGGAAAGTCGATCGCCCCGTTTCCTGTACCCTTTCAAAGAATGGCTTCAGGATTTATCCCAGACTGGCTGAACGGAGGCATGCTCCACATGACGACGATAGTCGCCGGAGCCGGTATTTCGATTCTTTATCTAATCTATCAGGTGCAGCAAAGAAACATGCAGAAGAAATTCCAATTTGATGTGCAGGGAAAAGGAATGTTTGCGGTCAAAATATTTTTTATCATCGCAATTATTAACCTTTTTACCTATATTCTCGCCACTTATGAAGGGATACCGATCATTTTGATCACCATGTTTATCTTAATTGCCGCCTACACGTTTTTGATGAAAAGAACCGTCATCGGCCGCAGAATCTATGCGATCGGCGGAAACGAAAAAGCGGCTGAGCTTTCAGGGATCAAAACAAAGCGGCTGACCTTCATGGTGTTCGTCAATATGGGTGTCCTCGCCGCGCTTTCCGGGCTGATATTTGCCGCCCGATTGAACGCTGCCACGCCGAAAGCGGGCAACCTGTTTGAGCTTGACGCGATCGCGGCGTGCTTCATTGGCGGCGCATCGGCCTACGGCGGAATCGGCACGATCGGCGGGGCGATTATCGGCGGCCTCGTCATGGGAGTCATGAACAACGGCATGTCCCTTCTCGGCCTCGGCATTGACTGGCAGCAGGCCATTAAAGGGCTTGTCCTGCTGATTGCCGTCGCGTTCGACATTTATAATAAAAACAAAGCATCATAATCTTAACGGATCGTTTCGAAGCTTTTTCCATTCGGGAAAAAGCTTTTCTTTTTGGAAAAAGATCGTTTAGAACTATTTTTTAGTCATACTTTCCGCTTTATAATATCAATCATGGCAAAAAATCTTTTCGGCAAACCTTGGCTGAAAGTGTGAAGAGGTGACTATTCATTGGATGTTGGCCAAATGATCAAGCAGGCCCACAGCGGCATTTCCCAGCAACTGCAAAACGTTGAAGAGAAAATCTCCAAGCTGGAACGAGCGCGGCAGAACATTGAGAAAGAACAACGGATCAGCGCTTCGGACATCAAACAAATCCTGAAGCCGGAGCTTGGCGCACATTGGACAGGCCGTCGTGCAGAAGCATTTTTTGATGAGCGGGACAGCGCCCACACCGCGATGTACCATGTCGTCCATGACGATTATGAGAATTATATTGATTCGATTCAATTGCAGATTAGTCGGTTAAAGGCGGAAAAAGCGGGGTTGCTGGTCGAACAAGCGGATGTCGTAGGCACACAGGAGCTGTTCGAAAAAGGAGGGGCAACCGTCCACCTGATCGAACATAAAGTGGAGCAATTTAAAAAGTGGATATTTTAATAATGAAAGCCTGTTTTTGACTGAACAAAAACAGGCTTTTTTTCAGCTTTGCTGGACGGAATGAGCATCGGCATCCAGCGGATGATTGCTTTTTTTCGGTTCAGGCAGCAGGATGTTCAATATGCTGGCGCCCGCCAAAATGATAATCGAAAGGTAGAAAGCCACGTTGTAGCTGCCTGTCTGGCTGTACCAAACACCGGGCAAATAAGATCCAAGCGCAGAACCGATCTGGTGGCTGAGAAACAGCCAGCCGAGAATGAATCCGACCGAATACTGCTTAAAATACTGGGTTGCGAGCATTTGTGTCGGCGCGACGGTCGCAAAGTCAACCAAACCGAACAAGATCGCGAAGCCGAGCAGAAGCAGCGGCTGATGGCTTGACAATAGGATGACAAGGGACAATGCGCGCACGGCATATAAAAAACATAAAATTTTTCTGCTGCTCCAGCGGTCGGCGACAACCCCCGAGATCAAAATGCCGATGATGTTAAATCCGGCGAGCAGGCTTACGGCGGCGCTGGTGACATGGGTTGAAAATCCGTGGTCATGTGAATAAGGAATCAGGTGGGTATCCATTAAACCGGTCGTCGTAAACCCGCAGATCAGAAACGGCAAGATGAGAAACCAAAATTTTCTGCTGAGAAATACGGCTCGGTACGGAATTTTGCCGGGCTGATCAGGTGCATCATCCTTTTTTTCTTCCGCAGGAAATCCGCCGATCGGCTCCGCGTTTTTTTCTGTAGGATGGTTTCTTAAAAACAATAAGACGATCGGAAACACGATTAAAATTAAAAATATCCCTAGGACAATAACGGTGATTTTCCAATTGAACCAGTGAATCAGCATGAGCGATCCCGGCACCAGCAGCATCTGGCCCGCGCCGAACCCGGCCTCCATGATGCCGAAAGCGAGTCCGCGCCTTTCATTAAACCAATTGGTGACGATGACGGTTGAGGCGACATTCGACGCCCCGCCGACTCCGAGGGAAGCGATGACCCCGTACAGAATAAACAGCTGCCACGGCGAAGTCACAAGGTATGTAAAGAAGATGCTTAAGCCGACAAGGAGCGTGCTCAAAGACAGAATGATTCTGGGGCCGAACCGGTCGACTAGCTTGCCGATCACCGGCTGGGAAATCCCGTAGACAATAAAGCTTAATGTGGAAATCAGTGAAGTCGTTCCTCTGTCCAGAGAAAAATCTCTTTCCCACGGTTCAATAAAGGCGCCGAAAGAAAGACGAACCCCTTGGACGGCCAAAAGCGTCAAAAATGTCACAAAAACGATAATCCAAGCGTAGTGTAGTTTCCGTTTCATAAATCCTCCCATTTATTAGGCCAGCTCTCGATCCCAGCGTTCTTCCTGGAGCTTTTGCCCCCATAATACAGCTTCATCTTTGATTTCCGTCAGTCTGAAGCCGAATTTCTCATATAAAGGTCTGGCTTCGGCCATTGTGCTGACCGTCCAAAGATAGATCCGCGCAAATTTTTTTCGCTCGCAATAATCGGTCAGCTCCTGCAGCAGACGCGTGCCGACGCCTTGCTGGCGAAACGCGGAGTCGACAAGAAACCATCTGAGCTGCACCGTGTTGCCGGGATGCTTGACAAGCCCGACAGATCCTGCGAATCTTCCGGCGCTTTCTGCAATCCAAATCTTTTCAATCTCAGCGTCAAATGTTTCATGAAGGTAGTCTAAAAATGTCTCGTCCCAGCCGTGTGTCTCGGCATAAAACGCCCGCTGCTTTTCAATCATCAGCTCGATGTCGTCCGACAGATAGTAGTCTCTGATCGAAATCGCCGCTTTTTCCGGAGACAGGTGATCCGACAATATGGATTCGACCGTCTGCATCGCATCGGCCAGCTTGTTTTGATAATGGCCGTCCACATGTTTCAGCATATATTCAATCTGCTGATTCGCTTTCGCCTCCAGCTTTTTGTAAATCGTCTCGCCGAACTCTGTTAAATAAATATAATGGTTGCGGCTGTCTTCCTCGCTTTTCTGTTTGTACACCATATTTTCTTTTTCGAAGCGTTTGAGGATTCTGCTCACATAGCCGCGGTCCAGGCTGAGCGTATCCTGAAGCAGCTTTGCCGTGCAATGAGTGGTGTTTTTGATTTCAAACAGGATCCGGGTTTCCGTTAAGGAAAACGGACTGTCATAAATGTGCTCATCAAGAAAACCGAGCACGTTCGTGTAAAATCGATTGAACTTTCTGAATTTTAAAGTGATAGAATGATTGATTTCCGTCATCTAAGAACCTCTCTCCCTGTAAATCGTTGCTTTAATCAATTTATAATAAAATAGTTGCTTAAGTCAAGTGTATGAAAAGAAAGTGAAAAATGTTAATGATTGATTATATTTTACAAATAAAGAAAAACAAATTCAATCATCCCGGAAAATTCATCCAGTAAGCAGGAAAGGCGAATGAAGGGGGAGTATATAATCTAAAAATAGCAATCTCTTCAAAGTGTTTCACTTCGTGCGCCCTTGTCTGTTTCCGCGTCATTTAAAAACGAGGAAGAAAGGATGAAACATGAGATGGTTCAATCATTTCCCCCGATCAGCCCGAAAGTTCCCCGATTATTGCACGGAGCCGATTACAATCCCGATCAGTGGCTCCGATATCCGGACGTTTTAAAAGAGGATATCCGCTTAATGAAGCTGGCCCGCTGCAATGTGATGTCAGTCGGCATTTTTTCCTGGGTTTCCCTTGAGCCTGAAGAAGGCCGGTTTACATTTGACTGGCTGGATCAAGTGCTGGATGTTTTCAAAGACAATGGCATTTATGCATTTTTGGCTACGCCGACAGGCGCCAGGCCGGCCTGGATGTCAAAGAAGTATCCGGAAGTGCTGAGAACGGAGAAAAACAGAGTCCGCAACCTTCACGGAAAACGGCACAATCATTGCTATACGTCTCCTGTCTACCGGCGAAAAACGGCGATCATCAATGGCAAGCTTGCCGAACGGTACGCAAATCATCCTGCTGTGATCGGCTGGCACATCTCCAATGAGTACGGAGGAGAGTGCCATTGCGAGTTATGTCAGGAAAGTTTCAGAGAATGGCTTTTGGCGAAATACAAAACGCTTGATCAGCTGAATCACGCATGGTGGACGGCGTTTTGGAGCCATACTTACACAGACTGGGGGCAGATTGAATCACCGGCTCCGCACGGCGAGGATGCCGTACATGGCCTGAACCTGGATTGGAAGCGCTTTGTGACAGACCGGACGGTTGATTTTTGCCGGCATGAAATCGCCCATGTCCGCTCCTTTAACCCTGAGCTGCCTGTCACGACGAATTTTATGGGGACGTATGCAGGCTTGAATTATTGGAAATTCGCCGACTTGCTCGATGTCATCTCATGGGATTCCTATCCGGCGTGGCACAACAATTGGCAGGAAGACGCGAAGCTTGGCGCCGATATCGGCTTTGTGCATGATATCAACAGGTCTTTAAAGGGCGGTCGGCCGTTCATGCTGATGGAAAGCACGCCGAGTATGACGAACTGGCAGGATGTCAGCAAATTGAAGCGTCCCGGAATGCATGAGTTGTCGTCATTGCAGGCGGTCGCGCACGGATCGGACACCGTTCAATACTTTCAATGGAGGAAAAGCCGCGGATCAAGCGAAAAGCTCCATGGCGCCGTCGTCGATCATGAAGGAACTGAGCATACGCGCGTTTTTCAGGATGTGAAAAAACTCGGCGACAAGCTCGCCAAACTCGATGAAATCTCAGGAACGACAGTGGAACCGGAGACCGCAATCATTTTCGATTGGGAAAACCGCTGGGCATTGGAGGATGCACAAGGGCCGCGCAATATCGGTCTTCATTATGAACGGACGGTTAAAGCATTTTATGAACCGTTTTGGCAGAAGGGTGTTCCGGTCGATGTGATTCATATGGAGGCGGACTTATCCCGCTATAAGCTGGTGATCGCGCCGATGCTTTACATGCTGAAAGAAGGCGTGGCTGAAAAAATCGAACGGTTTGTGGAAAACGGCGGTACGATTGTCGTGACATATTGGTCAGGCATTGTAGATGAGCATGATCTCGCGTTTCTCGGGGGTTTTCCGGGGGGCTTGAGAAAAACGCTCGGCATCAGGTCTGAAGAAATCGATGCGCTTTACGATGGACAGACGAATCAAATGGTTATGGCGGAAGACAACCGGCTCGGTCTTAGCGGGTGTTATGAAGCCGCTGAGCTTTGCGATTTGATCCATTTGGAAGGAGCTGAAGCGCTCGCTCATTATGCAGAGGATTTTTATGCGGACCGTCCGGCGCTGACCGTCAACTTGTTCGGAGCGGGAAAAGCTTATTATATCGCTTCACGGAATGAAACAGCTTTCCAAGAGGCTTTTTTGTCAAAGCTGATCGAAGATACAAAAGTTGCCAAAGTGCTCGATACAGAGCTGCCAAAAGGCGTGACAGCCCAGCTGCGCACAGACGGCGGGCATGACTACATTTTCCTTCTGAATTTCACGGCACAGCAGCAAAGTGTCGCTCTCCCGGAAGAAACATTTACAGATGTATTGAAAGGAACGAGAAAGAAAGGAGTCCTCAAACTGCCTTCATACGGCACCGCTATTTTAAAACGAAGCCGGCAGGATTGACGCCGGCTTCTTCATGCTCATTTCTGCACCCGGCTCCGCGTTGTGCAGTATGCGGCAAGCAGCAAGAAGACGATGGCCAGCGCGAAAGCCGGCACGCCTTGATGAAAGACATACAAGAACAGCAAATTTGATAACACGGCCAATAGAATAAAAAGAACAGCGCAGAAAGGTAAACGCAAAGTCATCCCCCCATTTCCCCCTCATGTTAACATGTGAGGGGAAATGGGGGGAAGGGTTCTAAGCAGGAACCTCCCACACGCGGGACTTAGTCTTTATTTGGCGCGGTTTTTCAGGTTGCGCGGATCGACCTGATTTTCTTTGTGGGGGACCGCGTCTAATGGTGCAGCGATTTTTTCCCAAGAGACGATTTTGAAGTTTTGATTGACAGCTTCTCCATTTTCGATATTTTCTCCGTCCTGTGCGATAAAGATGCCATAAGGGTATTTTTTGCCGAGGCCGAAGCCGAGGACATCGATTCCATCTGTATCGCTTGTCCCGTCAATTTTTTTGCCGTCGCCAATCGAAAAGGCCCCGACATACTTGTTATGCCCCGCACGGTCATAGATGGCGTACCGGTTATCACCCTGGCTTGAAGCGATCAAATAGCCTTTTCCGTCCGCGCCGTAATAAATGGTCAGCCCTTCAATATCTGCGGTTAAATGGTTTCCGTCGGCGCGATCGACCACTTTCCCGTTTTCACCGCCGTTCGGTTCGGCGCTGAATTTCCATATAGCTACATTTTCCTCGGCGATGTACATGGTGCCGTATTCATCATCGGCCACAAGTCCTTCCGATTGCGAATTCATTTGAAAGGCGCGTACCTTTTTGCCCTCGACTTGACCTTTGCCGTTGTCAATCAGCTCGTACTGTTCAAATTCACCGGTTTTCCCCGTCACCATCGCGTAAAATTTCCCGGTTTTTTGGCTGTGGTATAAGCTGAACCCATAGACTTCATCAATGGATGTTTGAATCGGTTTTTTCGGATTGACGATTGATTTCAGCTCGCCTTGCTTTCCGTTAAACGAGTAAATTTCAACCGTGTTTTTGCCGTCCGACCTGTTGGAAGCGCCGACAATATCCACTTTTTTGCCCCCGAGCGGAAAATTGTAGCGAAGATCGACATTATTCAATTTTCCAAACGCAAAGGATGAAATCTGTTTTCCATCCAGGTCGTAAACAATTAATCCAGACTTTTTATTCGTTGTGATGAGTTTGCTGTTTTCAGGGTGTTTCGCATCAACCCAGATGGCGGGATCGTCTGCGGCGTCATCGGCGGTTTCCACCGGCTCCGTCTCGCAATCGGCCGTCACTGTAAACTCATGATGCCAGGCTGCCTCTGCCTTTTGCAGGCTGAGGTATGAAGGGGTCAATAAAGCTGCTGTGAGCGCTGATGCTGTAAGTGTCTTGTAAAAATTCATACTATTACCTCCTTTTTGATATGTTCGATAATAGCAAATTTATACAAATAGCAGATTGAGAAATTGTGAATTTTTCATTAAGTGCTAAAAAACGAATCGATGGGATCAAGCAGAACCGTCTATGAAATTTGCAGCAATGGCGCGTTTCAAAAAATGATTCAGAAAGCCCGGCCTTTTTTCAAGAGGCCGGGCCGTACATGTTCAGTGTGTCTTCTCGGATGTGACAGGGATGTATATATCAAATTCAGGTTCATTTAAATCTTGATTCATCGGGTAAAATTCCATGTGTGTGAAAGCTTCTGTGTTTACTTCATAGCCCTGATCTCTCACCCATTGATAGGCTTTTTGATAGGTTGCTTCTGGAAGCTCGTGTCGGGGATGCCAAGTATGTGCGTATGTCTGAGGAGGGACTTGAAAGCTGATCATTCCTTCCGGAAGGGTGTCAGCCCGCCCATCCGTTTCCATTAAGATATAGAAAGTGAATCCTTCTCCGCCTTGATGGTTTGAAATGGCCCACATCCCCCTGTCCTCCCGAATGCCGCTTATTTCTCCGTAACGGTTCCTCAAGCGCCGGATGATGCCGTGCAGCTTTTTCGCGCGGGCTTCTTTAAATGTAACGGTTTGTGTAAAGCCGACACCGGTAAATCCGCATTTTTCTATTTTTTTGATGTCCAAGCCAGCTCCTCCCATTCTTTAAAATATCATTCAATTATTCTCTAAACAAAAAGCGAATCCTTCAAATAGACAATAAAAAGCAGCCTGCCGCAATGACAGGCTGCTAGATTGTTTATTTTACACCCTTCATAAACTGCTGAATTTTCGGTGAAAGCATAAAGAGAAGGACGCCTAATAGAATCGCTATGCCGCCTATGATGCCGAAGTAGGCGATTTCCGTATCTTCGCTGTAAAATCTGACGACCTGAGCGTTGATGGCCTGTGCGGAGGCGTTTGACAGGAACCATAAGCTCATCGTCTGCGCCGAGAAAGCCGCCGGTGCAAGCTTTGTCGTTGCTGACAGACCGACTGGCGAGAGACACAATTCTCCAAGCACGACAATCAGAAAGCTGAGCACAAGCCACATAGGATTTGCCAGTGTTTCAGTGCCGTTGATGTAGGCAGGGAAAATCATGACGATGAATGACAAGCCCGCGAACACGAGGCCGAGAGCGAATTTCGTCGGTGTTGCCGGCTGCCGTTTTCCAAGCCGCATCCAGATCCAGGCGAAAACAGGCGCCAGTGCGACGATGAACAATGGATTCAACGACTGGAACCAGGATGAATGCAATTGAATCCCTAAAAATTCTAAATGAGTGCGTTTATCCGCGTAAGTAGCCAAAATATTTGAACCCTGTTCCTGAATCGCCCAGAACATCATGGACGCGATAAAGAGCGGAATATAGGCGACTAGACGTGAACGTTCATCAATTGTCGTTTTGGAGCTCTTATACATCACAATGAAATAAATGAGCGGTATCAAAATACCCAAAACGCTGACGATCATAGTAAATAATTTGATTGTCATAACGCCGGTCATGATTAAATAGCCAAAGACCACAGCGATAATCAGTGCGCCTATTCCGATGCCCCCGAACACTTTTTTCCTTTCGGCAGGTGTCAGCGGATTCGGTACTGTTCGTCCCGCAGGTCCGAGGCTTTTCTTTCTCGTCGCGATGTAAGTGACGAGTCCGAGAAACATTCCGATGGCAGCAAGGCTGAATCCAAGGTGGTAGTTATAGGTTTGGCCGACGGTTCCGACAATGATCGGTGCGAGGAATCCGCCAAGGTTGATGCCCATGTAGAAAATACTGAAACCGGAATCGCGACGTGTATCCTCAGGGCTGTACAGGTCGCCGACAACGCTTGAAACGTTTGGCTTCAAAAGGCCCGTTCCGATAATGATCAGGAACATGCTGATGAAGAAAGCTGTAACACTTCCCGGGAAAGACAAAAGAATGTGACCAAACATGATCAATACACCGCCATAAAATACGGTGTTTGCCGTTCCAAGGAGCCTGTCCGCTATCCAGCCGCCGATAATTCCCGACATATAGACGAGGGAGCCGTATACGGCCATGATTGAGTTGGCTGTCGTCTCACTAAAGCCGAGACCGCCTTTCGTCACTTCGGTATACAAGTAATAGATAAGGATGGCTCTCATTCCGTAGTATGAGAAGCGCTCCCAAAATTCGGTGAAAAATAGAGTGAAGAGACCGCGGGGATGTCCAAAAAACCCCTTTTGCGGAATGTTTTGAAAAATTTCTTTTTGATGATTTGACATTCGCAATACTCCTTCTTTTCTGAGCTTATAAAAATCATATTCTTATATAATGTTCGTGTCAATACACCTTCGAATGATTTGTCATTCAGTAGATGGCGAGACATGCTTTAGAAGCGCTTTATACCAAGTCTTAAAAAAGTTTTCCAAGAAAGTCTATATTAAAAGATTTTTTAATAAAATTTTATCTATTTTTGTACAAGCAAATTTGCTCAATTTGCATATACATGTTAAGAAAAGGTTTTCAGGAAGGAGGTAAAAGCAGCGTGCTGCAGCAGCAACCCGAAGAGATGTGGATGACTGTTGTCGATGTGACCAAATTTGGAGCGGTCGGCGACGGTCAAACGGATTGTACAGAGGAAATCAATGAATGCTTAAGGTGGACAAAGTCTATGGGCTACAGCACTGTCTGGATCCCAAATGGCACGTATTTGATCGACGGGACGCTCAATGGGGATCAGGCGTTTCCGTTTCGGAATGCAGGAATCAATGTTCCAAGCGATATCACGATTCTAATGGATGCTGAAGCCGTTATCAAAGTCAAACCTAACCGTTCATGGGGGTACTCTGCTTTTTATATAGGCGGAAGATCCAATATTAAAATTTCCGGGGGCAACATCATAGGGGACAGAGATGAACACACGTATACCCCGTCACCGAGGCCGACCCATGAATGGGGCTTTGGCATTTGTATCGAAGGGTCTAAAAATGTGCTGGTCGAACATGTAAGAATCGCCGATTTCACAGGCGACGGCTTGATTATCAGCTCCGGCGGCCAGAACTATCAACCTTCCGAGCATATCAAGGTCATCGATTGTGACATCAGGCGTTCGCGAAGAAATAACATCTCGATCACAGGCTGTGATTTTGTCCTTGTCGAGAGATGCAGGATCGAGGATGCCGGAACAGGCAATGGGACAGCTCCGCGCTTTGGCATCGATATCGAAGGGTACAGTGAAGGAGACATCGTGTATGAAGAACCCGTCAATGTGACGATACGAAACAATTCTTTTAAAGGCAATGTCAAAAGCGCGGTCTCCAATTACAATGGAACATCCGTTTTAATCGAAGGCAACTTTGCCGACGGAACGATATCTTATGGCTATGGGACCCGGACGACGATCGCAAACAATGTGATCAAGAAAAATGCTGAAAACAGAGAGCAGACAACAGGAATTGCCGGTTTGGGGACCGGGGTTTTGGAAGAAAGAAGTGACGCGGTGATCACAGGTAACTTGATTTCCGGGTTCTCGACAGGTATGGACCTTCGCGGAAAAAGCATTCTCGTCACAGGAAACAAGATTCAAGGCTTTGAAAACACCGGAATCCTTGCTTATCAAGCCTCGGATACTTTTATTGAAGGTAATGATATTGAAAACGGCATCGGGGAAACAAAGAACGGCACTGCTTTTGGCATCACACAGTCAGACAATATCATCTTTTCCAACAATAAGATCCATCATGTCATGCTGGCGGTGAGAAGCACAGGCACTGATGTCGAGATCAAAGACAACGTCATCAGGCAGTTTTCCAGAGGCATCTGGGTGTCACAGGGAAACGCGGTCATCGAAAATAATTCTATTTCCCCGGCGGGGTTTCAAATCGCCCCCGAATCATATGCCATTTCCGTTACAAACACGGCCTCTGTCACCATTCGGCATAACACCATCTCCCGTTTTAAAAACTTCCCGATCTACTGTACGACAAATCAGAAAACGAAAATCATCAGCAATATCATTGAAGATTCACCGCTCATCGTGACGGTGTTCCTTTCCGCAGGCTCCCATGAAATAACAGGCAACTCGATTACGCTCGCCAGACCGTCGGGACCGGCGATGGTCCTCTATCTCAGCCAGTCGCAAGGCTCCTCTATCATAGATAACACCATCCAGAGTCAAACGGCCGGCAGGATCACAGCCATCCAAACCGATACTTCAAGAAATTCGCTGATCGCTGGGAACACGATCATCAATGGGATGATCCATTCCCATCCGACCGATACGGTCAGCGGCAATATCGAGGTATGACAACATAAGCTCCCTGTTGTCGGGGAGCTTATTTTTTAGGTTGTTTTTTTCTCTTGCTCATCGCATTATCGATCGCCTCCGCTAAAACAACCAATATATAAAAGAGGACCCATTCGCCCACTTCCAATATGGCAAACGTCAGATTATTGTGCAGGGCTTCAGGCAGATTCATTCCCTGCCATATGTCAAGCAAGACGGAAAAAGTCATCAGACAAAAGAACAGCAAAATCGTTATACCGATGAGTTTCACTTTCGACCACGCTCCGTTCTCCGTTATGTTTTCTGTTTTCATAAAGCGTTATTCGCAGGGAATAGTATAAATGTACTTTTGTCAAGGAAACATATGAAAAACAAAAAAGGGGATTCTGACAGCCATGCCATTCTTTTTTAAAGGTCGTCCCAAAACAGAAAAAAAACGAGAATCTCTGATGAGCGATGATAAAACGCCGGAAAGCAGCCATGTCCATGGCTTAGTTCGGTTTTCACTTGCCGAAAATCTCGATGTTATCAAAGAAATCACCGGAAACAGCGCGGATGTCGTCACCCGCAAGGTGAAAACAGGCGTCGATGGAGAAATAGAAGTAGCCGTGGTGTATATCGGCGGCATTACCGATGAGAAAGCGATACACGATTTTTTGCTTGAATCGATCCTGAATGCCGCGGAGCTGAAGGAGAAGGAGAGCGGCTTTGAGGTTCTTGAGGTGATTGCCGGGGACGCCGTCGCACTTGGCGGGGTGAAGCGGGAGAAACAGCTCGATCACATTCTGAATTCGCTGATGGCCGGAAGCACGGTCATTTTTGCTGAAGGGACGCAGAGCGCGGTCGTCACCAGCACAAAAGGCGGGGAAAAGCGCTCCATCAAAGAACCGGAAAACCAGCAGGCGTTTCGCGGGCCGCGCGAAGGTTTTATTGAATCGCTTGATACGAATATCGCAATGGTTCGGAAAATCATCAAAAACCCCAATCTTTGGGTCGAAAAAGTGAACATGGGCAGCGTCACCAAAACGGATGTCGCAATCATGTACATCAATGGAATCTGCAATAAAAAAACGGTCAAAGAAGTGAAAAAGAGACTCGCGGGAATCGAGATGGACAGCATTCTCGAATCAGGCTATATCGAACAGTTTATAGAGGATGTCTCCTTCACGACTTTTCCGACGGTTTATCACACTGAAAGACCGGATATGGTGGCGGGAAACCTGCTTGAAGGAAGAATCGCGATTCTTGTTGACGGAACACCGTTTGTCCTGCTTGTTCCGGCTGTTTTTATTCAATTTTTTCAATCTGTTGAAGACTATTACTCCCGATTTGATATTGCGACATTTATCCGTTTTTTGCGCGTTCTCATCTTTTTTATATCATTGATCGCTCCCGCCGTATATGTCGGTGCGACGACGTTTCACCAGGAAATGATTCCGACACAGCTTCTCGTCGTCATTGCCGCACAGCGTGAAAATGTTCCTTTTCCGGCTGTGGTGGAAGCTTTGATCATGGAAGTATCATTTGAAATTTTGCGTGAAGCGGGCATCCGCCTTCCGAAAGCGATCGGCTCTGCGGTCTCGATTGTGGGCGCCATCGTCATTGGCCAGGCGTCGGTTCAAGCGGGGATCGTGTCTCCGGCGATGGTTATCATCGTCGCCATCACCGCAATATCAAGTTTTGCGACACCATCCTTTGCGATGGCCATCTCCGCCAGGCTGATTCGTTTTTTCTTCATATTGGCCGCGTCGACGACAGGCTTTTTCGGGATTATTTTAGGGCTGATCGTCATGTTTGTCCATTTATGCAGCATTCGCTCCTTCGGTGTTCCATATATGACGCCTTTTGCGCCGTTTGTCTCCAAAAATTGGGGAGATTCTATTGTCCGCGCCCCTTGGTGGACGCATGAGGAAAGGCCTGATTTGATCGGCAATGATAATAAGCTCCGCCAAGGAAAAGATCAGAAGCCCAATGCACCGGATTCAAGCGAAATGAAGATAAAGCAAAAAGAAGGTGACCAAAATGAAACGTAGGCTGGCCATCTTGTTCATGCTTGCTGCCGTTTCCCTTTTTTTGACGGGCTGCTGGGATAAACGGGAATTGACCGACTTGTCGCTCGTTTCAGCTATCGGTATTGACAAGGGTGAAAAATCGAAATATGTGATGAGCTTTCAGATCGTCAATCCCAATAGCGCCGCCGGCGGACTGCAGGGTGGACAAGGGGGAGACAGGCCGCCCGTATCAAACTATTCGGTCGCCGGGAACAACCTGACGGAAATGAGCCGCCATGCTTCGACGAAAATTTCCAGGGAGCTCTATTATTCCCATACAAACCTTGTTGTCGTCGATGAAGCACTTGCTAAAGATGAAGGGATCATTAAAATACTTGACGTTCTTGACCGTGACACCGATTTTCGCGCAACAGCGACGATTATCATTTCACACGGAAAAAAAGCGAGAGATTTAATCAAGGCGCTGACACCGATCGATAAAATTCCCTCAAACAAAGTGAACAAAACATTGCAATTCACGGAACAGGATCTTGGAGAGCATATGAAGACAAGCGTTCAAGATGTGATCAAATGTTTAACCTCTCAAGCGAGGCATCCGGTCATTCCGTCATTCAAACTGGTGGGCAGCACACAGAAAGCCGAAAAGATGGAAAATGTTCAGTCCACCGCCCCGTCAGCAACGGTTGAAGCCGACGGCTTAGCGGTGATCAAAGAGGGAAAGCTCGTTGATTACCTTAATGGTAAAACCGCAAGAGGCGTTCTGTGGATTCGGAACAAAATAAAACGGACCTATATTACGCTTTCATTAGACAATGAAGAGCAGTCTGTCACTTACGATGTCATTCGCCAGAAGACCAATGTCTCGGCAAGGCTGAAAAACAACCGGCCGGCCATTTCCGTTCATGTAGAAGTGGAGGGGGATATTGGCGAAGTCGGCGTTCCCATCAGCCTGGAAGATCCGAATGTCCTTGATCGAATTGAGAAGCGGACAGCCAAAAAAATAAAAAAGGAACTGCAGCACACGATCGATATCGTCAAACAGCATAAAACTGATGTTCTTCAATTCGGTGATGTCGTCTATCGATCATATCCGGCGCTTTGGAATAAAATCGAGCCCGAGTGGAGCAACCGCTATTTTCCTGATTTGGATGTCGATATTACGGTAAATGCTTATGTGCGCAGAACGGGATTAAGAAGCGACCCGAACATATTGAATTATAGGGAAGGCCGTTCATGACGAAAAAAGGAGGGGATTTTAGATGGAAAAAGCAAAAATCAGTGCGAGCCAGCTGTTTGTGCTGATTATTCTGTTTGAACTCAGCAGTTCCCTGCTGATATTCCCCGGCCAGTCTGCAGAGCAGGACGCATGGCTGGCGATTCTGTTTGGAACAGTCGGCGGCCTTGCTCTGTTTTTAATGCATCATTATTTTTATCAGGTCAATCCGGATATGACTCCTTATGATACAGTGATGCAGATGTTTGGAAAGCCGATCGGCTGGACCATTTCATTTCTTTACATTATTTACTACAGCTACATTGCAGCGCGCGTGTTGCGCGATTTTGGCGAAATGCTGCTTACTTCAGCCTATCCGAACACGCCGATCGTTTTTGCAAACGGACTCTTGATTGCGGTTTGCATTTATACCGTCAGAAAGGGGATCGAAGTATTAGCGAGAGCCGGTGAACTGCTGTTTGGCATCATGTTTGTGATCGCGGTCGCAGGCTTTCTTCTGATCGTTTTTTCCGGTTTGATCGATCCGCGCCAGCTGCTGCCCATCCTTGGAGACGGTATCAAACCAATGTTGAATGCCGCGCTGACGGAAACCTTGTATTTTCCGTTTGGAGAGATCATCGTTTTTACGCTCATCATGCCGTACATCAGCGAGCCGAAAAAAGTCAAAAAAGCCGGTTTGTGGGCGATCGCGATCAGCGGAGCTGTTTTGTCCCTCAATGTGGCCATGAACATCAGCGTGCTCGGCGTCGATCTGAATATGCGCTTCCGCTTTCCGCTGCTCAGCACGATCCAAACGATTCAAGTGGCTGAGTTTTTGGATCGGCTTGATGTCATTTTTATGCTTGTTCTCGTCATTGGCGGCTTCTTTAAAATGAGCGTTTTCATGTATGCCGTCACTGAAGGAATCTCCATCTTATTCAAAGTGAAGCATTCGTCAAAAGTCGTTCACGCCGTCGGGATTGTGATATTAATTTTGTCGGTCTCCATAGCCAGCAACATTTCTGAGCATGTCAAAGAAGGAATTCAATTTGTGCCATTATACATACACTTGCCGATGCAAGTGATATTTCCGGCTTTCATGTGCCTTTTTGTGTATTTTAAAACAAGAAAGCGAAAAAAAGTGTAAAGTTGATGTTGACCTCAACCTTAGGTCACCCCTTAAGATTACATACCGAGGTGAAGTTTACATGCTTTATACGGTAAAAGAGGTTGCAAGATTGGCCAATATCACGATCAAAACGCTGTATCATTATCATAAAATAGGTCTTTTGTGTCCGACTAAGGTGACGGAAGCCGGCTACCGCCTGTATGGAATCAAAGAGCTCGAACGGCTGCAGCAGATCCTGTTTTATCGCGAGCTGGAATTTCCCCTCAAAAAAATTCAACAAATCTTAGACGGTGAAGCTGATCGATTGACACTTTTACGGGAGCAAAAAAAGCTTTTCCTCTCCAAAATGAAGAGGATGGAACAGCTTTTGGAGACGCTTGAGCAATCGATCAGGCACGCCGGGAAAGGAGAAATGATGGATCAGGAAGCGATGTTTAAAGGTTTTTCCAGCAGTGAAGAATGGGAGGAAGCGCTCGATGAGCAGAGGCAGTATTTGCAAGAGATGTATGATGTGGATATTCTGAAAGGTGAGCCGATCATAGCGGAAGAGATGAACGAAAAAGCCGAGGAAGCCAGCCGTTTCATGAGCGGGATGGCTGAGGCGCTAAAGAACGGTTTAAAACACGACCATGAACAAGTGCAGGCTTCGATTAAACAGCACATCGGTTTTTTAGGTATCACGGCGCAAGACTTTCAGGCGCAGACCCGTTTCTTTATAGAAGACGATTTTCACCGCGGTGTGCTTGAAAGCCAGCAGACAGGACTGTCCTATTATATGATGGCGGCGGCAGAAGCGTTTGCCGTCTAAAAAAAGCGGTGTCCCGTATGAGGCGGGGTTCTCATCTGATCTTGATGTTGCAAACAGATTCTTAAATTCCTGCTGAGGGGCATATTTCATTCCCTCTCAGGGTAGATACCCACTATTCTTGTTGCTACAATGAAACTAAATCATAATGTATAATCAATATACAATCAGTATACACTTCTATTCTCAAACACAGATCGAGCAGACATGAATATAATTTATTCTGAAGAGTATATTGTAAATACAAAAAGATCGAAGATGCTCGCTACATCTCCGATCGGCAATAGAATAGCTCCTGTAAGGGAGTCGGCTTTTGTCCAATCAAGGGTAGGAACGCCTAGATGTCGGAGTCTGGGGCGTTCTTACTTTTTTTTTCGAGAAACGATGGGCAAGCGACAGAATCCCTACAATCAAGATTCATCATTAACTGAATTGCGCTTTCCACATCCATGTTCTCACCTCCCTCTTGCTAAACTGGAGGTGAGCCGAACACCCCTGCAAGAAGCCGATCTATTTCTATATTTAACTTTAAAGGAAGCTGCAAATAAATAAAAGACCCTCTCTTTTTTCATGTAGTGTCCCTGAATCCTCCTTTTGGTAGCTGTGTGTTAGTGTCAGTATCATTACAATCAATGTCCCGAACAACGGAATTAATTGAAATGCAGTCCCTTCCTCTCAAAATAAATTTCGTGATCTCACCTCCTTTTTTTCAAAACAAAGTTTTTTGAAATTAAGTGTAAAAATTTTTTACTTCTATCGAGTCTCATTAAGATATATGAGCAGAGTGTGACATTTTAAAATAAAGACCGCCATCCTTTTTTAAGGTGGGGGCCTATCAGTTAAGGTTCATTTATTAAGATTTCATCGCATTCTATGCATTTTACCGCGATTTCCTTTTTAGAAGTGTTTAAACTTTCCAGGCTTTTTCTCTTCTTGCTGCTTTCCAGCCTCGTCGTGAAATCCTTTTTGCGCAATGCCGTGCTGGTGTTTTCATGTAAGATCACTCCTGAATTTAAAAACCCGAACAAAACAGCTGCCAGGCCCAATTAAGATAAAACCAGAATGAAAAATGTTGGCCGTTTTTCAGATCCTCGCTTAAGAAGCGGAAAGGCGGCAGTTGTTTTTTTGAATGCTATTTCCGGGCCGTTTTCATTAATCGTCGTCATCAAGATCCAAGAAGCGGCGTTCTCAAGGCATGAGAACGCCGCCGTTTCAACGAGGTGTGTAAAACGGGTATGTGCGGTCAAAGCCTGCGAAGCTTTTAGCCGGCCGTTTGTCTATGCTTGATCGTAAAGCTGCCTCTTGAAAGCCTGATGTTGACGTCAGATACTTTTGCGATTTGTTCGTCATGGGTCACCATGATGACGCATTTGTTTTCTTGATGGGCCAGGTTTTGAAAGAGGCGAACGATGTCTTTCGATGTATCTTCATCCAGGTTGCCCGTCGGTTCATCGGCGACGATCAGATCGGCGTCACAGCAGAATGCACGGACGATGGAAACCCGTTGCTGCTGTCCGCCGCTCAGCGTCAGCACCTTTTGCCGCGCTTTCTCTTCGCTGATGCCGACTTTCTCCAGCATCTCCAAAGCGTACTGCTCCGTATTTTTGATTTTTGAGCGCGTAATCTCCATGGCTGACGTAATATTTTGCAGGGCCGTCATGTATGGCAAAAGATTATAGGACTGAAAAACGATTGATACATATTGATTGCGAAAATTGGTTAGTCCGATCTTGGAAATCGTTTTTCCTTTATAAAGAATCTCGCCTTCTTTTGGAACATCAAGCCCTCCGGCAAGAGATAAAAAGGTGGTTTTGCCGGAACCGGAAGTTCCGACAATCGTGTAAAACCGGCCTTGCTTAAATTCGATATTGACGTCTTCGAACAGAGATTGTTCTTGATCTTTGTACCAGTAGCAAACATCTTTAAATTCTAAAATATTGCTCATGTTTTTCCCTTCTTTCTATTCTTGTTTTGTTAAAATCGTTTTCGGATGGAATCGTAAAACAGAGATCGACGGCAGCAATGTTGCAAGTACAGCGATTAACAGGCCGATGCCGCCCAGCGCCATCATATCGCTGAGTGATACGTGAATATTCAGCTGGTCAATCGCTTCGACTTGTGCGGAGCTTTGTCCAAAGAATCCGCCGTCAGGCATACCGCCGCCTGCCATTTCGCCCGCGGACTGGCTGTCTGATTGCTCAAGCTGCTGGGACAAGAGCTGATTGCCGATTTGACCTGCAATAAAATTGCCGGTTAATGCGGAAATGCCGATGGCCAGGACTGCGATCATCAAAATTTCGGTCAAAAATTGCCCGATCAGTTTCCAGCGCTTCTCACCGATCGCCATCAAGACGCCCATTTCGTATTTTCTTTCCCTGATCGACATCATCACGATCAGCCCGAGGATCACCGCTCCGGCAATCGTGACGAGATAGACGACATTTTTGGAGAAGGAGGCCACATTTTCGATCGGACCGACCATCTGCTGGTACAATTGATCATTTGCATCCAATGTGAATGTATCTAAATCGATGCCGGTTTTCTTGGCCGCCGCGATGAACGCGTCGATGTTGGAAGCATCGTCCATGTTGTATACGGCTTCGTCAATCGTGTTTTTATAATCGTCTCCTTTTAAGGTTGACGCAACTGTAGACGGTGTATAGATTTTGTTGTACGGGTTTAAAAAGGCGAAGTTTTGCGCCTGGTTATCTCCTGAAGACGTCGTTTTGTAAATACCTACAACCTTCAATGTGATTGTTGTGTCTTCATCTGTGCTTGCTTTGACTTTGATCGTGTCACCGACTTCCAAATCATTTTCATCTGCGAGCGTTTCTTCAATCACGGCAACCTTTTGCTTCACATCATCTTCTGTCAAAGCGCGTCCCTTCGTGATTTTTGAAGTGCCGTCGGAGAATTCGTCAACCAGTGCCGTGCTTGTGACACCTTCGATCGATACGTCCGCCTGCATCATCTGACGTCCGCCTTGTTCATTGCCGCCAGGTCCGGCAGACTGCTGGCTGTCAGTATTAGATGAATCGGAATCCTCATCACCGCTTTCAATCGGATCGAAATTGTCCGCTAAAGCAGATGTTGAGGAGATAAAATTATAGCTTTTGACATGGTCAAGCTTTGCCAGTGTTTCAGCTGATTTGACGGAAACAGGTGTGGATGCAAACCTTTTACGGGTTCCTGATTCCTGCTGTTCCTTCATCATTTTTTCTCTGTCCACTTGGTAAGTGACACTGCCTCCCAGCTGTTCTCTCGCCAATTCACTCGACTTTGTAGCGGCTGACTGGATCGAAAGTCCCGTCAGCACCAAAACGCAAATCATCGTAAAGACAAACAGTTGCAAAAGGGTTTTCCCTTTCTTCGATTTCATGCTCCAAAAGGCGCGCTTGAAAAAATTCATAGCATTTTATTCCCCCATTTATATGATTGTGGTGATTGTCCATTCGGGGCAGCAGGACTTTTTCCTTACTGCCTGATTTCATATTAGACGCAACTTATGAAAAAATTATGACCAAACTGTTGCCAGTCCTTTAAATGTTCAGGAGAGAATTGAGAATTCAGAGAACGATGTGTAAAATGAATCTAATGTTTGACTAGCGGAGGCCGTTGACAATGAAAATATTAATGATAGAAGATAATTTGAGCGTATGCACGATGACGGAAATGTTTTTTGCGAAAGAAGGCTTTGAGACGGAATTTGTCCATGACGGACTTGAAGGATATAACCGCTTTAAATCGGGCAATTGGGATTTATTGATCATTGATATCATGCTGCCGTCAATGGATGGGGTTACGATTTGCAAAAAGGTCAGGGAAGAAAGCACCGTACCGATCATCATGCTGACGGCTAAGGATACGGAGTCCGATCAGGTGCTCGGTTTTGAACTCGGTGCTGACGATTATGTGACAAAGCCGTTCAGCCCTTTGGCGCTTGTGGCGAGAATCAAAGCGGTGAGCCGCAGATATCAAAACACCGGGCAGCAGGCTCCCGCTGATGATGATATCCTTGAAACCGAGCATTTTAGAATCAATAAAAAGACGAGAGAGGTATTTTTAAACGGAGAGCAAATTAAAAACTTGACCCCGAAAGAGTTTGACTTATTGTATTATCTGGTGCAGAGTCCGAAACAGGTGTTTTCAAGAGAGCAGCTGCTTGAGCAGGTGTGGGGCTACCAGTTCTACGGAGATGAGCGGACGGTTGACGTTCATATTAAAAGGTTGAGGAAAAAGCTTGGCAGCGATTCACGCCCATTTCTGTATACCGTATGGGGAGTGGGGTACAAGTTCGATGAAGATTAAATATCTCTATCAGCTGCTGGCCAGCCATATCAGTATTTTAATATTGGCGTTTCTCATCACAGGAGCGGTATTTTCACACTTTGTCAAAAACTTTGCATACGAAAGCAAGGTTGACGAACTGACGTCCTACGGCTACCGGATCATGGGCGAAATGGAGATGCGGCCGAAAGGGGCGCCGGCCATTATGAAACCTTTTGAAGAAATTTTAAGAAGCAGGAAGATCAGTTTCTTCCTTTTTAATGAAAAAAAAGAAGTTCTGATGACTCCCCAAGACTTGCGGCCGCGAAAATTGCTGCTGAGCGATGAAGAGTGGAAAGAGCTTCAAGACGGGAAGGCCGTTGTCGTCAAAACCGATATGAACCGTTTTAATGAGGAAGTATCGGTCGTGGCGCTGCCCAACATCGTCAACAATGAATTTCAGGGGGGCATTCTTCTGACGGCACCGATCAGCGGGACGGAGGAAATGATCGGCGAAATGAACCGCTTTATGCTTTATACGGCAGCCGGTGTGATCTTAATTGCCTTTCTTTTGAGCTGGCTGACGTCCAAGTTCCATGTCAGCCGCATACAAAAGCTTCGCGATGCGACGAAAAAAGTCGCCGCAGGGGATTATAACATTCATATCGAAAATCGCAATTTGGATGAAATCGGCAGTCTGGGCACCGACTTTAATACGATGGCCCGGAAGCTCAAAAGCTCCAGCGAAGAAATCGACCGGCTGGAAAAACGGAGAAGGCAGTTTATCACAGATGTGTCCCATGAATTAAAGACACCTTTGACGACGATCAGCGGTTTGGTGGAAGGGATGAACAGCCAGACCATTCCGGAAGATCAGCAGGAAAAATGTTTGAAGCTGATTACGGAGGAGACGAAAAGGCTGATTCGCCTCGTCAACGAAAATCTGGATTATGAGAAAATCCGCTCCAACCAAATAACATTGGAAAAACTGCATTATCCGCTGATCGAAGTGTTTGAAATCATTAAAGAACAGCTGGCGATCCAGGCGGAAGAAAAACATAATCAGCTGATCCTTGATGTGGAGGATCATGTGATGGTGAATGCCGATTATGACAGGCTCATTCAAATCCTTGTCAACCTGACGAAAAACAGCATTCAATTCACCTCAAACGGAACCGTTTGGCTGAGGGGAAGGGAAGACTACAAAGAAACCGTCATTGAAGTGGAGGATAACGGAATCGGCATCGATCAGAACGATATCGAGAACATTTGGGATCGTTTTTATAAAGCCGATTTATCGCGGACGAACACCCCTTACGGAGAGTATGGACTGGGGCTGTCCATCGTCAGACAGCTTGTCGCCCTTCACAACGGGACCGTCGAAATTGAGAGCGAGAAAAACAAAGGAACGAAATTTGTGATCCGTCTCCCTTTGACATCGAGGGATGATGGTTAAGCAGCTTTGACAACGTCAGGCTGCTTTTTTTGCTGAAAAAAAGAACCCCTAAACTGGAACGTTTAAGGGTTGGCAAGCTAAGCTTTGATTTTGAACTTCTGAATGAGATCCTGCAATTCTTCGGCGTTTTGCGCAAGGATCTGGGATGAAGCTGCGATTTCTTCCATTGAAGCGAGCTGCTCCTGTGTTGCCGCACTGACTGTTTGCGTGCTTTCCGCGGCTGTTTCCGCCACTTCTTTCACACCGTTAATCGCGGTTTCGATTTCCTCTGTGCCGGCCGTCAGGTTTTTCACCAGGTCTGTCACACCGTTAATCTGCGCGGCCACTCCTTTAATCGCATTCTCGATTTTATGGAACGCGCCGCCGGCTTCATTGACGACGACAAGTCCTTCTTTGACTTCGCCGGTTGCCGAAACAACCGTATTCATCGTTTGTTTTGTATCATTTTGAATAATCGTGATCAATTTTGTAATCTGTTCTGCGGAGTGTGCGGATTGTTCCGCCAGCTTTCTGACCTCATCAGCGACAACGGCAAACCCTTTACCTTGTTCCCCCGCTCTGGCCGCTTCGATGGCCGCGTTTAATGCGAGCAGATTCGTCTGTTCTGCGATGCTCGTAATGACTTCAGTAATATTCCCGATTTCATTTGAACGGTCTGACAAATGCTTAAATGCTTCTGAGAGTGAGGCAACCGTTTCATTAATGGACTGCATCTGTGAGCTGACTTTTTGCATGACCGCCGTTCCTTCGAGCGACATTTGCGCGGTTTGATCAGCGGTTGCCGCCGCTGTTTCTGCATTGGAAGAAATTCTTCCGGCAAACTCCGTCATTACTTTAATGATGGTTCTGCTGTTTTCGACACTTTCCGCCTGTTTGTCAGAGCCTGCTGCAAGCTCTTGAATGGTCGAAGAAATATATTCGCTTGCTTTCGTGCTTTCCTCAGCACTCGCGCTTAACTCTTGGGAAGAGGAGGCCACTTGATGAGACGTTTCACCAACCGTTTCAATGATCGAGCGGACGCCCGCCACCATGTTGTTGAATGAAGATGTCAATAAGCCCAGTTCATCTTTTGATTGATACGTTCCTTCAACTGTAAAATCACCTTGCTCTGTTTTGGCAAACAATTTTTGAATGTCTCTTATCGGCTTGGCGATCAGCCTTGTGATTAAAAGGCCGATTGTGACAGATAAAATAAGAGCAGCAGCAATCACAGCGATGAGAAGCATGGTAAGCGAACTGGCTTCTTTAGCATCTTGCTGATAAATCGTTTTTGCGTTCTCAGCATTCAGCGTTTGAATCTCTTCAAGCTGTTTAGCGACAGCCTCTCTCTGAGGCTCCATATCTTTCAAGTAGACGTCATACGCCTCCTTGTTTTTGTTATCTATTGCAAGGCTCTGCATCTGCTTGCTGATGTTTTGCAAATCCGTATATTCGCTTTTAAAGCTCTCATACTTTTCCGATAGATTGTCCATTAAATTCAGTTGATTGATTTTTTCCATGATGGACGTGTTTTCTTCGTTTTTTTCATTGATGTTTTTTTGCAAGGTTTCATTTCGGTTTTTGTCTTTCGTAACCATCAATTCAAAGTTGTACGTATCAAGTTCAAGGTTGTTGGCTCTTAATTTTGCAAATAACTGATTGGGGATTAATTGCTCTTGATAAATCAACTCCGAGCCATTTGAAATTTTGTTCAATCCTCTGATGCCCTGGATGCCGACGATGGCTAAAGCAAGCGCGGAGATGATGATGATAATAAATAGCTTGCTTCTAATCTTGATGTTTTTTAGCAGGTTCATATTTTTTCTCCCGTCGTTTATTTACTATAGATATCGGTCTGTGAAGAGCGGTTGTGAAGAGAACTCATATGAAATTTCCGATATGCAAATAAAGGAACGGGAATATGTTCTCACAACAAAAAAACCCCATAAAAAAAGGGGTTTTTTACACGAGCACTTTCGCGAAGAATTCTTGATATAAGGCGCGGACCGCTTGCTTTTCCTGCGCTTCTTTGACACCGAACATCATGCTGACTTCTGATGAGCCCTGATTGATCATTTCAATATTGACATGTGCGTCAGACAGAGCTTTTGAAGCTCTCGCCGTCGTTCCGACATTATGGCGCATCGCCTCACCGACCACCATGATCAAAGCGATATTGTGTTCGATCGTCACTTCATCGGCGTCCAGTTCTTTCTTGATCCGTCTGGTGACCCGCTCTTCAATCGTTTCATCCATTTGATCCTGCCGCAAAATAATCGTGATGTCATCGATGCCTGAAGGGATGTGCTCATATGTCAGACCGTCGTCTTCAAGGATTTGCAGAACGCGGCGTCCAAATCCGATTTCACGGTTCATCAAATATTTGCTGATATAAATGCTGCAAAAGCCGCTGTCACTGGCGATTCCGACGACCGGACCGTTGGTGTTGTCCCGCTCAGCTACAACTCTTGTCCCTTCTGCGGCCGGATTGTTCGTATTTTTGATCTGAACCGGGATGCGGGCGCGGAAAGCCGGGATCAGAGCTTCATCATGAAAAACGGAAAAGCCGGCATAAGACAATTCGCGCATTTCCCGATAGGTGAGTTCGCGAATTTCTTTCGGGTTGGAAACGATTGACGGATTGACGGAATAAACGGCATCAACGTCAGTGAAATTTTCATAAAGCTCGGCTTTCAGGCCGTTTGCCAAAATCGAACCTGTAATATCGGAACCGCTTCGCGAGAACGTAATGACTTCGCCTTTCTGGTTGAAACCGAAAAATCCCGGAAAGACAATGATCCCCTTGTGCTCTCTCAGGCGAAACAGGTTGTCATATGATTCGGGCAGCACCTGGGCGTTGCCTGGTTCACTCGTTACAAAAAGGCCGGCGTCTTTTGGACTGACATATTCGGCTTCAATTCCCCGATGCCGGAAGTATGCCGCGACCAATTTGGCGTTGTTATCCTCTCCGCTTGCTTTGATCGCATCTATAAATCGTTCGGGATTTTGCTTATCGCCTTCAAGCAGATGAAGCAGATCCCGGCGGATGCGGCTGACCACGTCACCGCCAAGCCCCAGTTCCATTGCGATGTCGGCATATCGCCCGACAATCGTTTCGACAAGCTCGGGCGCTTCCCCTGATAATAAATACTGCCTGGCGCAGTCAATGAGCAGATCGGTTACTTTCGTATCTTGTGCATGGCGTTTCCCGGGGGCTGATACGACGACAGCTCTTCTCTCGGGATCGGAAGTGACGATTTGAAAAACCTTTTCAAGCTGTGCTCCTGTTGCAAGCGAACTGCCGCCAAATTTAACGACTTTCATTCAAGACATCTCCTAAAGTTTAAATTTTCACAATAAATTTAATTTTTATTATCACGCTTTTTACAAGAAGAATCAAGGTTTTTCTTTTCTAAAAGAACAAATGTGTTTTTCAGAAGGACTTTTTGATTGAATGAGCTGCATCATATTGACTATGTCAGAAAAAGTGATAAGATGATGGATGGGTCTTATTGATAATGATAATCATTTGTGGTTGGCTGAGGGGGTATGTTTTTTGTTTGGCAAGGAGGCTTTTGCAGCATGAAATTACGGTATTTATGGCTACTGCTTATCATTCTTTCTTTCTGTTCTGTTTTCATCGGCGTGAAGCCATTATCGCCTTTTGATCTTTTTCATTTGGATAAGGACGACATTCAAACGCTTTACATAAGCAGGATCCCCCGCATGATCAGCATCGTGCTCGCAGGCATGAGCCTCGCCATCTGCGGGCTGATGATGCAGCAGCTGACACGCAATAAATTTGTTTCACCGACGACGGCCGGAACGATGGATTGGGCGAGACTTGGCGTGATCATTGCCATGATGTTTTTTTCTTCGGCCGGGCTTGTGGTGAAAATGCTGTTTGCCTTCGTGTTCGCACTGATCGGCAGCTTTCTGTTTGTCAACGTTTTGGACAGAATCAAGTTTAAAGACGCCGTGTTCATCCCTCTTGTCGGCTTGATGCTCGGAAGCGTCGTCAGCGCGGTCTCGACGTTTATCGCTTATCAGTATAATCTCATCCAAAATCTCAATGCATGGTTTGAGGGTAATTTCTCACTGATCATGAAAGGGCGGTATGAGCTGTTATATCTGAGTATTCCGCTCGTGATCATCGCCTATCTGTACGCCAACAAATTTACGGTAGCCGGAATGGGTGAGAGCTTTGCCGTCAACTTGGGGCTGAATTACAAGCGAGTGGTCAACATCGGCCTGATCATCGTGTCGGTGATCTCATCCGTCGTTATTTTGACGGTCGGGACGCTTCCGTTTCTCGGTCTGATCATCCCAAACATCGTCTCGATTTACCGCGGGGACCATTTGAAAAACAGCCTTCCTCATACGGCATTGCTCGGCGCCGTATTCGTCCTGTTTTGCGACATATTAGGGCGGCTGATCATTTTTCCGTATGAAATTTCCGTCGGTTTGATGGTCGGCATCATCGGGAGCGGCGTATTTCTTTATTTGCTGTTAAGGAGAAAAGCCTATGCGTGATCAAAAGAAAATGTTGATCCTGATCATCATCGCGGCTGTTTGCATCGGCGTATTTCTGTTTTACGGCCTGCCGTCCGTCTGGGAATATGCCCTGCCGCGAAGAATAGCCAAAGTGCTGGCGATGATCGTCGTCGGGACGGCGATCGCGTATTCTTCGATGATCTTCCAGACGATCACAAACAACAGAATTTTAACGCCGAGCATTCTCGGACTTGATTCGCTTTATGTGCTGCTGCAAACGGCCATTATTTACTTTTTCGGTGCAGCGCGATTGGCCGACCTTGGGAAAAACGGCAACTTTCTATTGTCGACGGCCTTGATGATCTGCTTTTCATTTGTGCTGTTCGTCCTGATGTTCCGCCGCGGAGGCAGGCACATCTTTTTGCTTCTGCTTGTCGGGATCATATTCGGCACTTTATTTAGAAGCTTGTCTTCCTTTATGCAGATGCTGATTGATCCGAACGAATTCCAGGTCGTGCAAAGCAAAATGTTCGCCAGCTTCAACAATTTGAATACGGACATCCTGCTGATCGCTTCGGTGCTGATTGTGGCGGTTCTTCTCTATGCCTGGCGGTTCAACCCGTATTTTGACGTGCTGTCGCTCGGCAGAGACCAAGCCGTTAACCTTGGCATCGACTATGACCGGACGGTGAAAAAAATGCTGGTCGTCATCGCCATGCTTGTATCCGTATCAACAGCGCTCGTCGGGCCGATTACCTTTTTGGGACTTCTCGTCGTCAACGTCGCAAGGGAAGTGTTTAAAACATATAAGCACAGCATCCTGATTCCGGGAGCGGTTTTGTTTTCCATCATCGCGCTTGTCGGCGGCCAGTTCATCGTTGAAAAGCTGTTTGGTTTAACGGCGACTTTGGTTGTGATCATTGATTTTATCGGCGGGATTTATTTTATTTACCTGCTGCTGAAGGAGCGTAAAGGATGATAGAAGTTCAACATGTCAGCAAACAATACGGAGGCCAAACCGTTGTTGAGAGTACATCGCTTTCGATTCAAAAAGGGAACATCACCTCTTTTATCGGGCCGAACGGAGCGGGAAAAAGCACGCTGCTTTCCATGATCAGCCGACTGACCGGCATGGATTCCGGAAAAGTGCTGATCGACGGCAAAGAAATCGGTGCTTACAAAAGCCATGACTTAGCTAAAAAAATCAGCATTTTAAAACAGTCCAACCAGATCAACATCAGGCTGACCGTCAGAGAGCTTGTCAGCTTCGGCAGATTTCCCTATTCACAGGGAAGGCTGTCGCAAGAGGACTGGAGATACGTTGATGAAGCGATCAAATATATGAAACTGAAAGACATCGAACATAAGCATTTGGAAGAGCTGAGCGGCGGCCAGTGCCAGCGGGCTTTTATCGCAATGGTCATCGCGCAGGATACCGATTATATTTTGCTTGATGAACCGCTGAATAACCTTGATATGAAACATTCGGTGGAGATTATGAAACTGTTGAAAAATCTCGTCGAAAAGCTCGGCAAAACGATCGTCATTGTCATTCATGACATCAACTTTGCCTCGGTTTATTCCGACAGGATCGTCGCCCTGAAAAACGGGCGGATCGTCAAAGAGGGGCCTGTGGATGAGATCATTCAAACACCGGTGCTGAAAGACATCTATGACATGGATATCCCGATTGAGCAAATCGGAGACCAAAAAATTTGCGTTTATTTTAAAGGATGAGGTGATTATCTTGAAAAAACTATCATTATTGTTAATGGCGCTGGTGACAGTGCTTGTCATCGCGGCGTGCGGAAGCCAATCCGCTGATTCAGGTGCGAAAAAAGGAGAAACGGTCACAATCAAACATGCGAGCGGCTCAACAGATGTACCCAAAAATCCGAAAAAAGTCGTTGTCTTCAATTTCGGAGTGCTTGACACACTTGATGAGCTCGGATTAAGCGACCGCGTTGTCGGCCTTCCGAAGCAAAGTCTTCCGGCTTATCTTAAAAAATATAATGATAATAAGTATGAAAGTGTCGGCGGACTAAAAGAGCCTGACTTTGAAAAAATTGCTGAACTTGAGCCCGATTTGATCATCATCGAAGGCAGACAGTCGGAACAATATGATGAGTTCAAAAAAATCGCGCCGACGATCGACATTCAGCTTGACCAGAAGAACTATATGAAGAGCTTTAAAGAAAATACCGAAAACATCGGCAAAATCTTCGGCAAAGAAGATGCTGTAAAGGATGAGCTGGCGAGAATTGATAGCCAGGCAGAGAAAGTCAACAAACTGGCTAAAGAAAAAGGCGGCAAAGGATTGGTCGTCCTGACAAGCGACAAACAAATCAGCGCTTATGGAAGCGGCTCAAGATTTGGCCTGATCCACGATGTACTTGGCGTTGAGCCTGCTGATCAAGACATCAAAGTATCCCTTCACGGCCAAAGCGTTTCTTCTGAATATATCTCAGAAAAAAATCCGGACTATCTGTTTGTCATCGACCGGAGCGCGGCCATCGGGGAAAAAGGAACAGCCAAAGAAGTGATTGAAAACGAAATCGTCAAATCGACAAACGCGTATAAAAACGGTCATATCACATACCTTGACCCGGGCTACTGGTACTTATCAGGCGGAGGACTTGAGTCTGTGTCAGAAATGGTGAAAGAAGTCGAAAACGGATTGAAATAAAAAACAGCCGGCACAGTCCGGCTGTTCAGGCTGTTGAGAAAATCCCGACAGCCTTTTTGAAATGTTATCTATACAATATATTGAGTTCGTCCTATAGATACACTTTATATTGTGTATGAGAAAATAAAAATGAGGGTTTCTTTGATATCAGTCTTTAAAAACCCCACTTTCTCTTTAATCTTAGCTTCCTGTGGCAGGAAGCTAATTATTTCCGTTCTATAGGCTCCATATGAACATGCGAATAATCAACCGCATGCTCCTCCTTATTCCCCGCTCAATTGCATTGGCGATATCGCGGCTTTCCGTCATATTTAAATCAGCGGATACTTCAGCCGCTACATCAACGCAGACCCTACTGCCCAAGTATCTCGTGAGAGCTTTTCGATCGTTTTCTTATCTGAAATGTCCTTAACACGAAGCCATCTGTTAAAGAGCCGGATGAATCTTTAACAATATCCCATCCCGTTTTTTGAAATGAGAAGACCAATTCACAAACGCCGTGACCATATCAATTAAAGTTGAGTCTAAGTATAATCCAAAGAATGTGCAAAGCCAAATGACTTTTCAATCTAAAAGATAGGTACAGGATTCTAGTAAGTAAGATTCTTTATTATCATTATTTTGACCGATGTTCCCTGTTAAAAGGATCATGTATGATCGATAAAGAAAACGCTTTCAAGAAAAGGGGACTGCCAACATGCCTTATCGTATGAAACGAGTGTTGTTGCTTCTTATCACTGGATTGTTTATGAGTTTGTCTGCATTCACTTCTACTGCCTCGGCTCAAGCAGGCGGATCGTTTTTTGACCCTTTTAACAGCTATAACCCCGGTTTATGGCAAAAAGCAAATGGTTATTCGAATGGAAATATGTTCAACTGCACTTGGCGTGCAAATAATGTATCAATGACGTCATTGGGTGAAATGCGTTTGGCGCTAACAAGTCCATCCTATAACAAGTTTGACTGCGGGGAAAACCGTTCTGTTCAAACATATGGCTATGGACTTTATGAAGTCAAAATGAAACCAGCTAAAAACACAGGGATCGTTTCATCGTTCTTCACTTACACAGGTCCAACAGATGGAACGCCTTGGGATGAGATTGATATCGAATTTTTAGGAAAAGACACAACAAAGGTTCAATTTAACTATTATACAAATGGTATAGGAAACCATGAGAAGCTTGTGAATCTCGGATTTGATGCAGCCAATGCCTATCACACGTATGCGTTCGATTGGCAGCCAAATTCTATTAAATGGTATGTCGATGGGCAATTAAAACATACTGCGACAAGCCATATTCCGACAACACCAGGAAAGATCATGATGAACTTGTGGAATGGTACTGGTGTCGATGAATGGCTCGGTTCCTACAATGGTGTAACACCGCTATACGCTCATTACGACTGGGTGCGTTATACAAAAAAATAGTGTCATATATCATAAGAGCCTGCTGCCTCAATATAGCCGGGCTCTTATGATTGTAATGAGAAATTGTTGGCATGAATAGTCTTCTATACGAAACTTATCGAGATAATGCCAGTCCTCTTTCTTTTGTTAAAATAACATCTTCATATTCTTCAATTTCTTTTTGTTGTTCTATCAATCTTTCTCTTTCGTTCACTAAAATCGCCCGCTGCCGTCCCGCAATCATATCCGGCGTCTTGTTTAGCAAAAAAAATGGATTCTCCGGCGCTGAACAGCACTTGCAGTTCGATAGCTATCATAATAAAGGATGCAAGCGTTTCGGCCCGAAAGTGACGATAGATCATTTTTTCTTTTTATCCAAGCTTACCTGCTGAAGACTTCACAAATTTGGAATAAACCGTCATATTTTCTCACACGGATTTTCGACAAACGGAACAGCCGGCACAGTCCGGCTGTTTTTTATTAAAAGACAAGACACCAGTTCAGTTCGAACTGGTGTCTTTCCTTCAGCGCGCAGGCTGCTCTTGCTTCTGCGGCTTCTTTTTCAGCGTAAATGAGAGAATAAATCCGATCAAGGCGAGGACGGCTGCGACGATAAAGGCTGAGTTCATTCCGTGTACGACTGCGTTCAACGGATTTGAAGTGCTGGCGTGTTTCGTCGACGTACTCATCACAGAAATTAATACAGCCGTACCGATCGAACCGCCGATTTGACGCATCGTATTGTTCATCGCTGTTCCGTGCGGAATCAGATGATTCGGCAAAGCGTTGATGCCGGCTGTTGTCAGCGGCATCATGATCATCGAAGTTCCGATCATGCGCACGGTATAAATGACGACAATGAATGTCAGTGATGTATCGATTTTCAGATCGGCAAACGGTATCGTCGTCAAGAGCAGGAGGGCAAATCCGATGATCGCCAGCCCTTTTCCGCCGATCTTGTCAAAAATCCTGCCGATAATCGGAGACATAATCCCCATAGCGACCGCTCCCGGCAGAAGCATCAGACCGGAATCAAAAGCGGTAACGTCTCTGACGTTCTGTGTATAAAGCGGCAAAATCGTTTCTGTACCGATCATTAAGGCGAAAACAATCATTCCCAGCAATGTGGTTATGCTGAACGTCCATGATTGAAAGACGCGGAATTCGAGAATCGGTCTTTTGATCCTCAACTGTCTCATAATAAAGACGATTAAGGCAATGGCGCCAATGACAAATGAAGTGATAACGGTATTGTCTCCCCATCCTTCTGAGCCGGCGCTGCTGAATCCGTACAATAATCCGCCGAACCCTAAGCTGGACAGGATGATGGAGAGGATGTCAACAGATGTTTCTCTCAATTTCGTTACGTTTTTCATCAGAATGATGACCAATACAAGGTCAATGAGCGCAATTGGCAAAATGATATAGAATAAGTATCTCCAAGTAAAGCTGTCAACGATCCAGCCTGACAATGTCGGACCGATCGCCGGGGCAAAGGCGATGACAAGGCCGACCATCCCCATTGCCGATCCCCGTTTTTCAACCGGGAAAATCGTTAAAAAGATCGTTTGCATAAGCGGCATCATAATTCCGGCGCCCGCGGCCTGGATGATCCGCGCAGTCAATAGAATCGGGAAGTTAGGCGCGAACGCGCCGACGATCGTACCGGCTGTAAAGATTCCCATCGCTGCAATGACAAGCGCCCGGCTTGAATACCGCTCAATCAAAAAGGCGGTAATCGGAATCAGAATCCCGTTCGTCAGCATAAAGGCCGTTGTCAGCCATTGTCCTTGTGTCGCATCGATATTCAAATCCGCCATAATATGCGGCAGCGCGGTAACTAAAAGCGTCTGATTCAAGATCGCGATAAAGGCTCCGGCAATAAGCAAACCGACGATGATCTTTCGATTATAGGTTTGCTGTTCAGTTTCTGTATTCATGTGAAATCCCTCTTATTCTTTCGTATATATTGTTTTGATTTGTGCTATTGTCTGTTCCAGCGTCTCGATTTTTCCGAGGTAATCGAGGAGAGCCTGAATCAAAAACGGACGCGGCTCTTCTTCGAACATTTCTTGGCACAGCATGCCCGCGGCAGATTGCAGTTCCTTGACGTCAAAGTCATCGTTTGACAGCGAGCGGATTGCATCTTTCAGTGTTTGTAAATGCCCGGCCAGCAATTCTTCCTTTTTGGGCGGGTGTGGAATGGCCATATTCATATAGCTGGCTATAATGTCTTCATTTAATGAAGGTTTCATTTCACCGGTCTGTTTTTTCTCGATGTACAAATCCAACAAAGACATAATGAATGGCGGAATCGACTCGACATGAGGCTGAGATTTTTTAGCTGCGACTAAGAAAAGGAATTCCCTCATCAAGCCGTGGTAAATGATCACGAGCTCCCAAATGTACGGTTTCACCTCTTCTCCGTACGCCTGAATGATCGAATCTCTGTGCCAGCTGATAATCATCGACTTCGTCTGTTTGAGATGCTTTCGAATAAGGGCCGTATCAGGAGACGCCCCGTCGTTGGACATGAAGTTGATAAATTGACGGTTTTCTCTAAACTCCATGATTTCCAGGGCGATTTTCTTTGCGAATCTCTCTTTCGGCGTCAAAGAGGATTCCGTATTGATTTTGGCGCTTTTCTTCAGCATTTCTTCTTTTCTGAAGTTGATTAATGCCAGCAGCAGTTCTTCTTTTGATTGAAAGATTTTATAAATAGAGGCCTTGGAAATTTTGCATTCTTCAGCAATCGCCTGCATCGAAACATTGAGGTAACCTTTTTCGGCAAACAGTTTTTTGGCGGCTTTTATGATGTCTGCTTTCTTATCCTTCATCCTTGATCCTTCTCTCACAATGATAAAACCCATGAGTCATAAAAAAACTCATGAGTTTTCATAAAAGAATATTAGCAGACACGACCGGTACGGTCAACGATTTTGTTTCAGTTTATTTGGCGGCTGGTTTGATCGATTCAAAAAGGGGGGGATGCCGCAGTTTGCCACATTGCGCAGACTGATGATGGAGCTTTTGATTGCGGAATGTTGAAAAGGGGCTATCGAACGCGATAGCCCATGTTTTTTCTATTTCAGTTTAAATCCTTGCTTTTCAAGCATTTCCCGAATGTGCGGATAATACACGCTGTTGTAGTAAGCTGAAATGCCTTGCGACCAGTTTCGTGATTCCTGTCCGTTTGTGCGTTGTTTCATGTATTCGGACATCTCTTCGTCGTATGTGTCAATCAGCGGTTTCAAATCGCGTCGGTATGTTTCGCTGTGCCTTACCGCTTGTTCAGGCAGGCGCGGTTTTTTCGCTGAACGGTCTGCCGGGTGGCCTACGACAAGGCCTGCAACCGGAAACACGTACTCGGGAATCTCGAGCAGTCCGATCAGTTCTTCGGCCCGGCCGCGGACAGCGCCGATCGGCACGGTGCCGAGTCCCATAGATTCGGCGGCAGCCGTGGCAGTGCCGATGGCGATGCCGCAATCGACCGCCCCGACGAGCACCGATTCCATTCCGTCTGTTATGGCAAGGTTCTGTCCGTTTTTCTCAAGCGCGATTTTCGCCCTGTTGAAGTCTGCGCAGAAGAGGAGGAAAACGGGAGCCTGATCGATCCAGGCCTGTCCGCCGGCCAGTTCGGCAATCTTCTGTTTTCTCTCTTGGTCCTGGACGGTGATCACGGTGACCTGCTGGCCGTTGATCGATGTCGGAGCGGCCTGGACGGCTTGGATGATGCTGTCCAGCTGTTCAGGGCTGACAGGCTCATCTGTATAGCTGCGGATCGATCTGTGGTCTGTCAGTGTTTTTAATACTTCATTCATGTTCATCTATCCCTTCTTCATTTACGTTGTTTGCGTGCGCACCACATTGAGCGGTTCAGCTAAAAGGTCGCCTGCTTGTTTAACAAACGTTTGAAAATGCTCTGTTTGATTATGGGCGTCAAGCGCTTCCTGGTCTTTCCATTGTTCGAGCATAACAAATGTATTGGCCTCTTCGGTGTTCTCGAAGAGCTCGTATTGGGCATTTCCGCTTTCAGCTCTTGAATGTTTAAGCAATGGCTGAATGCTTTCTAAAAATGAGTCTCGTTTTTCCGGTTTTACTTTCATGTAAGCTTGTAATACGATCATCGGATATGACCTCCGTTATTCAATTTGAATTTATTGTTCGAAAATCATCGAACAGTTGAATCGTATCATGAGGAGCTTTCTTCGGCAAACAATTTGCCTAATTGTCTTGAAGTAAGGATTATGATACATTTAACCCATGAAAACACATCACATGAAGTTAATCTCCGTTCTTCAGGCGCTGAGTGATCCGATCAGGCTGGAAATTGTCCAAGCTTTGGCTGAAACGGCGGAAAAAACGTGCGGTTCATGCAGCAATTTCAAAGTGGCCAAATCGACGCTTTCCCACCATTTCAAAGTGCTTCGGGAAGCCGGTCTTCTCAAAGTGCGGATTGAAGGAAAGCACCATTATTATTCCCTTTGCAAGGATGAACTGGATAAGCAGTTTCCGGGATTGATCGATGCGATCCTTCAAGTCGGCAAAGAACGGTGGTAAACCTTAATTAAAACATATCGAAGCTCATTTTCGGGAATACCGGCAGATAGCGCTGCCGGTGTATTTGTTTTATCCGCAGACCGCCTCATAGAGCTTTGCCACCCCGTCATCAATCTGCTCCATGCCGATTTTCGCAAATCCAAGAACAAGAGAGACGACACCGGGTTGCTTCTCTTTTTTTCCATTTAATATAAAGCGATTCATCCCGTATATTTCCACCCGTCTTTCTCCGGCCCGCCGTAAAACCTCCTCTTCACTGTGGTTTGTTTCAAAGTCGGCCACAAAATGCAGCCCTGCGCTTGCTCCTTTGATCTTCAGCCGGTGCGCGAAGGTGTTCTCAAGGCTTTCGATCAGCCTTGTCCGTTTTTCTTCATATATTTGGTTCATTTTCTTGATGTGTTTTTGGTATTCTCCCGATTCAATGAATTCCTGAAGGGCGAATTGCGTCAGGACGCTGCTTGTTTGAATGGAGAAATGATGCCGTTTTCTATATCGCTTCAACAGTTTTTGCGGCAGCACCATATAGCTGATTCTCAGGCCGGGGAGAAGCGACTTGGAAAATGTTCCGATGTAAATCACTTTTTCAGAGCGGTCAAGGCTTTGCAAAGCCGGAATGGTGTCGCTGCCATATTTAAATTCGCTGTCATAATCGTCTTCAACAATATAGCGGTCTTCACCGTCGGACACCCAGTTCAACAGCTGAATCCTTCTTGATACCGGCATGATGATGCCTGTTGGAAACTGGTGTGAAGGCGTCACAAACAGAACATCGGGGTTCAGCGCTTGAATATCGCTGATCCGCACGCCTTTATGATCAAGCTCGATCGTTGCGACCCGCTTGTTCTCATTTTTCAGCAATTGGTAGATGCGGCTGTATCCGGGCTCCTCCATTGCATAAAGGGCAGATTCCGGAAGCAGGTCCTGGAGGGTGTGGATGAGCGGCTGAGTGCCGGCGCTGATCACGATCTGCTCGGGATGGCATTTGACACCTCTTGTCAGCGCGATGAAGCGGGCGATGGTCTGACGCACTCCGTATACGCCCTGCGGATGCGTCATTTCTCCGAGTTCACTCGTATGGGAAGCGACAGCTTTTTGTTCGCAGCGAAGCCATGTTTTAAAAGGAAAATGAGTTGTATCCACGTTCATATGCGAAAAAGAAATCCAGCCGCCTCCTTTTTCCGCTTCTTCAGCCAATTCTGCATCAAGCCGGAGCGGTTCTGAGTGCCGGCTGGCGTGAAATGTTTCGATCTGCTCCACGAAAAAACCCTTTCTTTCCTTTGAATAGAGGTACCCTTCGGCAAGAAGCTGCTGGTAAGCCGCATTGACGGAATTGATGCTGACGTTCAGCGCTTTGGCAAGCTCGCGTTTTGCCGGCAGTTTGTTGTCCGGCAAAAGATTTCGGTTGAATATTTCTTCTTTGATTTTCTGATAAATTTGGTGATAAATATAATCCGCGTCCCCAGAGCGGTCAATCGGTATTGTAATCATAGCCCCTCCTTCTGGTACCATGAAAAATTAAAAGTTGGTACTTTTCATCATACCAAAAAATATTCAGAATAGTAAGAAATAATGAAGGGGAGAGATCATTTATGAGTCTTAACACAACAGAGTTGACAACGAAAGACTGGCAGGCCAAACGGGATCAATTTGTGGCAAGAGGGGTTGCCAATGGCAACCGCCAGCTGGCAGCAAAAGGAGAAGGTGCGGTTTTATATGATATAGACGGCCGGCGTTTTATCGATTTCGCAGGAGCGATCGGTACGGTAAACGTCGGGCATTCCCATCCGAAAGTTGTTGAAGCGGTCAAGCGGCAAGCCGGACAGCTAATCCATCCGGGCTTCAATGTGATGATGTATCCTGCATATCTGGAACTGGCGGAAAAGCTGTGCCGGCTTGCACCAGGCACACACGATAAAAAAGCCATTTTCTTAAATTCGGGGGCTGAAGCCGTTGAGAACGCCGTAAAAATCGCCAGAAAATATACCAATCGTCAAGCGGTCGTATCCTTTACCCGCGGATTCCACGGCCGCACCAACATGACGATGAGCATGACGAGCAAGGTCAAGCCGTACAAGTTCGGATTCGGGCCATTTGCACCTGAGGTCTATCAGGCGCCGTTCCCTTACTATTACAGGAAGCCGGAAGGCATGACGGATGAAAGCTATGATGACATGGTGATTCAGGCTTTTGACGATTTCTTTGTTTCCTCTGTCGCTCCCGAGACGGTCGCATGTGTCGTCATGGAGCCGGTGCAGGGGGAAGGCGGCTTTATCATTCCTTCCAAACGGTTTGTCCAGCATGTCGCCCGTTTCTGCAAACAGCACGGAATCGTCTTTGTGGCTGACGAGATTCAAACAGGCTTTGCCCGCACAGGTAAATACTTTGCGATTGAACACTTCGATGTTGTACCTGACCTTGTGACGGTATCGAAGTCCCTTGCCGCAGGCGTTCCGCTCAGCGGTGTCATCGGACAGGCGGAAATGCTCGATGCCGCATCCCCCGGCGAGCTTGGCGGGACGTATGCCGGCAGTCCGCTCGGCTGTGTCGCCGCGCTTGCCGTGCTCGACATTATTGAAGAGGAAGAGCTGAATAAGCGTTCTGAAGAAATCGGAAAAGCGATCGAAGAGAAAGCGCTTGAATGGAAGACGAAATACCCGATGATCGGTGAAGTCCGCAGGCTCGGGGCGATGGCGGCGATCGAAATCGTCACAGATCAAAGCTCGCGTCAGCCGGACAAAGCGTCAGCCGCCAATATCGCCAAGTATGCCAATGAACACGGGCTGCTTTTATTAACGGCGGGGATCAACGGCAATATCATCCGTTTTCTGTCGCCGCTTGTGATCACGGACGAATTGCTGCAAGAAGGGCTTGGCATCATCGAAGAAGCGCTGGAACAACTCTAGATTGACCAACAAAGGGGGCGGATGTTCATGGGAAAACAGAAAATGAAAAAATCAATGTCGCAGACGGATGTGCTATTTTTGGCGATCGGGGCCATGCTGGGCTGGGGCTGGGTTGTCCTTTCCGGCGACTGGATTTCGACGGCCGGCTTTTTGGGCAGCACGATCGCGTTTGTCATCGGCGGGATTCTTGTGATATTGATCGGTTTAACGTATGCGGAACTGTCTTCCGCGATCCCGGAAACGGGAGGCGGACTGGTTTTCGTCTATCGGGCATTTGGGCGGAAGACGGCATTTATCGCCGCTTGGGGTGTGCTGTTCGGCTATGTTTCAGTCATTACCTTTGAAGCCGTCGCACTGCCGACTGTTATTGATTATGTGATGCCTGTTGAACACCAAGGGTTTTTATGGTCGCTCAGCGGCTGGGATGTTTATTTGACTTGGGTTTTGATCGGCTCAGGAGGCGCCGTCGTTTTGACCGCCCTCAATTACTTCGGAGTGAAGCCGGCTGCGATTTTTCAATCGGTCTTTACGATTGCCATCATTGCAACCGGATTTCTGCTTCTGGGCGGCGCCTTGTTCAACGGTGATTTTGAAAATGTCAAGCCGCTCTTTAAAGACGGATTTTCCGGAATGATGTCCGTGCTCGTCATGATCCCGTTTTTGTTCGTCGGATTTGACGTCATTCCTCAGGTGGCGGCCGAAATCAAAGCACCGAAAAAAATCATCGGCAACATTTTAATCATCTCGATTGTCAGCGCGGTTGTGTTCTACCTTTTGATCGTCTTCGGGGTGACGATGGGTTTATCTGAAAGCGAGCTTGCGGAGACTTCTTTGGCAACGGCAGACGCCATGGTTAACCTGCTTGGCAGTCAGCTGTTCGGCACTGTCCTTGTACTTGGAGGTGTGGCCGGCATCATTACAAGCTGGAACGCGTTTATCATCGGGGCGAGCCGCATCCTGTTTGCCATGGCTGAAAAAGGGATGGTTCCGAAATGGTTCAGCTATATTCATCCCAAGTATCAAACGCCGACACATGCGATTTTATTTCTTGGCGCGTTGGCATTCTTCGCGCCTCTCCTGGGACGCCCCGCTCTCGTGTGGATTGTTGATGCCGGAGGAACCGGCATTATCGTCGGGTATTTGATCGTGTCAATTGCGTTTATGAAGCTGAGAAAAACAGAGCCCCACTTACACCGACCGTACAAAATCAATAAGTGGAAAACAACGGGTTTATCTGCTATCCTCTTAAGTGTTATCTTCCTTGCCTTTTATTTGCCGGGCATGCCGGCTGCGCTCGTGTGGCCGTATGAATGGCTGATATTGGCGGGATGGACATTGATCGGCATTATTTTATACAACAGCAATTCAAAGCATAAAGGGGAGGAGATTCAAGATGACCAGCATGCTAGAAGTGTTTAACCCGGCAACCGGAGAAAAAATCAAATCGGTTCCCCAGCAATCCGCAAAGGAAGTCGAAGAAGCGGTTGAGCGTTCACATGAGGCGTTTCAAACATGGTCGAAAACGTCGGCTGTTGAAAGAGCGGGCTTGCTGAAAAAGTGGTTTGATCTCATTGTTGAGCAAAAAGAAGAGCTGGCCAAGCTGATTACGCTTGAGAATGGAAAACCTTATCAGGAAGCACAGGGTGAAGTGATGTACGCCGCAGGTTATATTGAGTGGTACGCAGAAGAAGCAAAGCGCGTCTACGGGAGAACGGTTCCCGCATCTGTCACCAATAAGCGGATTGTCGTCACCCGTCAGGCGGTCGGTCCTGTTGCGGCCATTACCCCGTGGAACTTTCCGGCGGCGATGATCACGCGTAAAGCCGCGCCTGCGCTGGCAGCGGGCTGCACCTTTATCATCAAGCCTGCACCGGATACGCCGCTGACAGCGCTTGAGCTTGTGCGTCTGGGGCATGAAGCCGGCATTCCGAAAGACGCCCTTCAATGTGTGATCGGCGACGGGGAAGAAATCGGCTCTATTTTCACAAGTCATCCGTTGATCCGCAAAATCACATTTACCGGGTCAACGCCTGTCGGCAAACATTTGATTAAAAACAGCGCTGATACAGTGAAGCATGTCTCAATGGAGCTTGGCGGGCATGCGCCGCTGATCGTTGCTGAGGATGCCAACATTGACCTTGCCGTTCAACAGGCGATGCTGTCAAAATACAGAAACGCCGGACAAACCTGTGTCTGCGCCAATCGTCTGATCGTTCATGAATCGATCAAGGACGAATTTGCGGAAAAACTCCGCGCGGAAGTCGCCAAGCTGAAAGTGGGGAACGGTCTTGACGAAGGCGTTTCAGTCGGACCGATCATCAATAAAAAAGGCTTCCAAAAAATCGTCGATCAAATCAATGACGCGGTCGAAAAAGGTGCAAAGGTTTTAATCGGCGCGGAATATGACAGCGATGATGAGAAATCGTGTTATTTTGTACATCCGACAGTGCTGACTGATGTCGATGCTTCGATGACGATCATGCATGAAGAAACATTCGGTCCTGTTGCACCGATTACGTCTTTCAAAACATTGGATGAAGCGATCAAGCTTGCCAATGATACGCCATACGGGTTAGCGGCTTATTTCTTTACGGAAAACTATCGCAGCGGCATCTATTTGTCGGAAAACCTTGATTACGGCATTCTCGGCTGGAATGACGGCGGCCCGTCTGCAGTACAGGCACCGTTCGGCGGCATGAAGGAAAGCGGCATCGGCCGTGAAGGCGGAATTGAGGGAATCGAACCTTATCTTGAAACGAAATATTTGTCCATCGGTTTGGGTGATTAAAAGACGACAACCTCACCGATATGTGTCAAAAGAAAGCCCTGTGTACAATCAAGTATACAGGGCTTTCATTTTGGAAACCAAATGCAGCTCGACGGCTACAGATCATCATGTGAAGTGCAGTTTTTTGATGTATAAAGACAGTTGAAGAGAAAGTCGTTATTTTAACCGGAGCATCCAGCAGAATCAGAGAAGCTGTTGCCAAAGAACTTGCAAGCAATGGTGCCAAGGTTGTGCTTACGGCGAGGCGTGAAGGCCGTCTGCGGAATCTTAAGCTGGCACTTGAAAAACAGGGCGGCACAGTTGAATATAAAGTAACAGACGTCACTTCTCAAGATGATATGGAGGAGCTTGCGCGTTTTACGATCGATACCTTCGGACGAATTGATGTGCTGTGAAAACGCACACCGCTATACGTTTTCATAGACTCCGAAACTCCGTTTCTTTTTAGGTGTATACGATACATAAAAAATCCCCAGCAACAAAAGCGCGATCCCCGCCCATGACACGGGAGAAAGGGACTCTCTGACAAGCGCGGTCCCCAACAGCGAAGCGGTGAGCGGTTCGGCCAGGGACAGGGTGACGGCCGTTGAAGCGGGCACTTTTTTCAGGCCTGTTGTAAACAAGAGATATGCTGCAGCAGTCGCGATCACTCCGATATAAAGGCTGGCCCCCGCACCCCGGGCGGAAAAGATCCAGCTCAGATCATACAGAAACAATAACGGAGAGAGCATCACAGCGCTTAAGGAGAAGACAACCCCGGTTACGGCCTCGGGCATCTGCCTTTGCAGGAGCTGTTTGCTCGTCAAGGTATACACGGCAAAAGAGAGCCCCGCCCCAAGCGCCAGCAAAATGCCGAAGAAGCTGCCTTTTGAGGAAGCGGATGGGATAAATAACAAGGATACACCGCAGATCGCCGCCATCGTCGCAATCCACCATCTTTTGCCGGGAATCTTGCGGTGGGTCAGCCACTCAAGGCAACCTGCGAGAACCGGTGCGCTGCCGATGGCGACCACCGTTCCGACGGCAATCCCGGATAAGCTGACGGCCGAAAAAAAGAAAGGCTGATAGAATGCCATACTCAAGGCTGCGATGACCAACGGCCGTACAGGCCAGCCTGCGCGTGTCAACCGCCCGCGTCCGGCCGCGAAAAGCAGCAAGGTTAAGCCGCCGACCGCCATTCTGACGGCACCGAAAACAAGAGGCGCCGCTTCCTTTGGCGCAAACGCCTGGGTTGTTCCTGTCGTTCCCCATAAAACCGCAGCCAGCAAGACAAATAGAATCGATAGTTTCATGCTCCGATCTCTCCCTCAGGTCAAAATACCGATCAATTTCACTTTTTCTATTGTATGACAAGTTTGCCGTTTTTTAAATCATATGATGATGTGCAATGCGATTACTCCGCTCCTGAAAAAGGAACTGGTCAACACCCTTGGCGAAATCATATCATAGGTGATCAATCCATTCATGGAGGAAGCGGATGAAGCCATTCAAGGCATACCGAAAAGCTGTACACAGGAGTTGCCGATCGGCCGGAATTTACTTGAAACGGAAGAAAAAACGGGTATGTCCTATTATATTTTGGCAGAATCACTAAACCCCTGGTGAACCAATCATAACGACGTGATAACGGGGGTTTTCTTTTCCGCAAAAAAAGCTGCCCGAGATCCTCTCAGGCAGCATAAGTCTTTTTACGATTTCTTTCTGCGCACTGTCACGAACAGTGCCGTTCCCCCGAGTAAAACAGCAAGGATTGACAAAATGAGAGAAGCGGTTTGAATCCCTGAATTTCCCTGAGCTTCTTGCGGTGTCTCTTTTGTTGTCGCTCCATGCTCATCAACGGTTTCGTGTCCGAGCTTGGAAGCATCGACGATGTTTGTGATCGAGTGCGGGGTATCGGCGTCTTCATCACCGGTCCATTCGACAATGCTTCCGTCTTTATAATACTGGTAGGCGTCCCATGCGGCCTGCTGCTGTTTGTCGGGGTTTTTCGCCGTGAAGGTAAACTGCTGGAACTCTCCCGGCTGAATGCCTCCGTCTTCAGCTTCCCATGTCACTCTTGTGACCTTTCCGTCTTTTTCTTCGGTGCTCGTTTTCCAGCCGGGAACAGGTTCATACTGCTGAAACTCAACGCCATCAGGCATGCTGAGAACGACTTTAGTCGTTGCGATATCTTTTTCAACCGGCACTTTGATCGTATATGTTTCCCATGATCCTGCCGCGGATTCGGCGGGCTTGACGGTGACGTGTGCGCTCACCGGTACGGCAAAAAGCAGAAGTGCTGCGCATACGGCGCTTAAAAACAAGTTTTGTTTAAACATGCTATCAAGACTCCTTTTTATTGACTTTTGCATTAAAAACCGTTCTGATTTCCTCAAATGATGCTGTTAAGCCATGCACCCGGACTTTCCAGATGCCTTCTTCATTCAGGTTTAAATTTTTCGCTCGGAATACGCCCTTTTCCTTTTTGGAAAGGGTGAAGGTGCTTTCCTTGCTGTCGCCGAAAAGACTTGTTTTGGAGACCGTTAAGTCGATTTTCTGAATATCTTTGATCACTTCTCCCCTTCGGTCTTTGACAACGACTTCAAATGTATTGGCTCCGGGCATGTTCGGACTGATTCTTAGTGACAGAGTTTGACCGTCAGTCAGCTGCTTTGTTTCATTAAATGGCTGCGGAAGCGGCGCCGGCGGGCTTGGTATGTTGGTGAAAACCGCTGTTGTCAAAAGGATGAGAAGACCGGCTGCCCATTCGGCTTTGATCGTGTGCCTTGAGTGTTTCGGTTTTTTTCTGAAGCGGACATAATGAAACGCCCCAAAGCCGATCATCAACAGGACGAGCCCTGATTTGAGCAGAAGCGTTTTCCCGTAAAGGGTCTCCAACAGGTTGTTCAATGTATGGACAATGAAAAAGCTGTTTAGCAATCCCGAAAACATCAGGAGCCCCGCTGAAACGAGCGCCCACGGCGAAAAGCGCCGGATCGTCGCCCATATGGGGTCTTTATCAGGCTTGAGCCAGTCTTTCCCGAAGAACAGCACAATGGAGGCAAGTCCCCCGGTCCAAACGGATGCTGCTGTCAAATGGATGAAATCCATCGCTGTCGTCATATAGCTGTAACTCGTTGCAGCGGCATGGCCGGAAAACGATTTGACAAATAAAAGCCCTATGAACAGGATCAACCCTAAAATGCTGTTCAATCGTCCGTTTTTCAGCGAGAAAACGGCAAGCAGAGCGACGAGGACGATGTTGACGATCCACAGCATCCCGCTTGTTGTATGAAAAAGCGTTTCCTTTAACAGTCCAGGCTGAAAAGCCTCCGTCCATGAAACTCCCGCATTTGCCTTTGTCTCAAGCGGCAGCTGAATGATGATAGCTGCGCTGATGAACAGGAGCGCGATGTTCCTGACCCGGTTCACGCGGCGGCGCCTGTTGGCCGGCCATCCGTTTTCAGGGCGGTGCCAGACGAGCCTGAAAAGAACAGCGCCCATGAAAAGGGAAAAACCTGTGTAAAGAAGAACTCGATTCATAACGGTATCGGCCGATGGCAGGCTTTTTGCGGCGCTTGTTTGCTCATTTGCCAAACCGCCTTGAACGTTGCCGACACTGAAGGGGATCGTGCCTGAGACGGGATGGCCGTCAGCCGATACAGCACGCCATTCAGCTGAATAAATATCATTCTTGATATTTTGCTTCAGCCTGACGGTCATGATTTTTCGGTTGTCCGGATCGATTTGCGTTTCCCCTGAATCGACGCGCTCACCCGAAGAATTTCTGACCGTTATCGAGTGAAATCCTTCCTGAATCACTTCATTGAATTCGATTTTGACCTCTTTCGGCGCTTTTTCCAGCTCCTGATTCGCCGCCGGCGCCGAATCGACGATATAAGCATGGGCAAAGGCGGCTTTTGGCACCATGAAGAAGCAGAGAACAGCCATGACTGTCCAAAGTGAAGCTCTTTTTTTCATATTCATCCAATCTTTCATTAAAAATTTCATGTTTTCAGGCGGCAGCAATCTTCCTTCATGTTTTTCTGAATCTCCTGTGCCGCATCATCAAACGACAAAAGCCTGCCTCCAAACCCTTTCTTAAATTTCTCCGCGTCGGATCTTGAGGCGAACGCGATTGCCTGCGGCTCACAGCAATGCAAATGAAGATCGGCATCAAGCAGAAAAACGGCCATTTTGGCGCTGATTGTCGTGTCCAATAAAAAATCGCGGCAGATGATCTGTGCTGCATCATCCTTTACCTTTTCATAGCGGAGCATGGCACAGTGGGCGCAGCAAAATTGTTCAACTCCGCCGTCGGCTTTCACGATTTGGACGGACAGCCTCTGATTCGCCGCCGGTTTTCCGCAGACGAGACAGAGCTGGCCCTGCGGCTGCTTCGGCCGGTTTAAAGCGATCCCGCCGGCCGTTTTGATGACCTGGCCGTTTTCAATAAGCGGTTTGATATCGCGGTACACCGTCATTTCAGAGACGTTCAGCCTTTTTGAAATGTCGGAAATCCGCATGGTTTCCTCTTCTTTGATCCACACCAAAATTTGCTGCCTCCGTTTGATTGGTAGCATTCTCCCCCTCCATTCTTGATTCGTATATGTATAAGCCTATTAAATTGAAGGAAAAGAAACAAGCGGGATGATGATAAAAAATGTGATGAAATGTTGAACTTTAACAAAAGTTAAAATGGTATTTTTTTAGTTCGCATGACCTGATTGGGAAATAGTAAAACCGCACTGTTTCGAAATTCCTTTGTCAGGAAATATCACAGGTTTGAACGCTTTAGCGAAGCAATGTGGAATAATAATCACAGAGGGGAGGGGAGAACATGGGGAAACAGAGGCTGGTTTTAATAGGGAACGGCATGGCCGGGGTTCGTGCGATTGAAGAGATTTTAAAGCTTGAAAGCGGGTTTGAGATCGTCATTATCGGAAGCGAACCCCATTTGAATTACAACCGGATTTTGCTGTCTTCCGTTCTTCAGGGCGAGGCTCGAATGGAAGATATTTTCCTGAACACCCACAGCTGGTATGAAGAGAACGGGATAACTCTTTATACCGGAGAAACGGCTGTCATGATCAATACCGAAAACCGGACGGTGGCAACTGATCAGAACCGTCAAATCGCCTATGACAAGCTGATTGTCGCAACAGGTTCTTCCCCGTTTATCCTCCCGGTTCCGGGTGCGGACAAAGAAGGGGTGTACGGATTTCGGACGATTGAAGACTGCCGGGCGTTTATAGATGCATCAAGGCGGTACCAAAAAGCCGCCGTCATCGGCGGCGGCATTTTAGGACTTGAGGCGGCTTCAGGGCTTGCGAATTTAGGCATGGATGTTGAAGTGATTCATCATTCTTCCTATATCATGCAACATCAGCTTGATCGCCCAGCGTCAACTATGCTCCAGAATGATCTAGAACGCCAAGGCATTCATTTTCTTTTAGAAAAAGATACGGAAGAGATTCTGGGAGCAGAACGCGCCGAGGGGGTGCGGTTCAAAGACGGGACGGAGACCCGCGCCGATCTGATCGTCATGGCGGCCGGCGTCAGGCCGAATGTCGCGCTGGCGAAGACGAGCGGCATTTCAGTAAACAAAGCCATCATTGTCAACGACTATATGCAGACAAATGTTCCAAACATTTATGCCGTCGGGGAGTGCGCGGAGCATAATGGAACGGTTTACGGTCTGATTAATCCCTTATATGAGCAGGGAAGAGTGCTGGCAAAGCATATTTGCGGTTTGGCATGCGGCGGCTATCAAGGGTCCGTTCAATCCACAGCCTTGAAAATCTCAAACATCGCCGCATTTTCAGCAGGCAAAATCAAAGAAGATGAAACGACAACCGCTATCAAACTGATAGACGAGTCAGCCGGCATTTATAAAAAGGCGGTGTTTCAAGCCGACAAAATGGCCGGTGTGATCTTATACGGGGATACCAGCGGCAAAGAGAAGCTGCTGGAAAGCATCGTCAAACAAAGGGATATTTCAGTTATAAAAAAAGCGTTGTTTGAAGCGGGGGATGAAAAAAGCTCAGTCGCTTCCATGCCGCCTGGGGAAACGATTTGCCAATGCAACGCGGTTACAAAAGGAACGATCATCGAGGCCGTCCGCGTCCGCGGTTTAAAAACGGCCGACGATGTGAAGCGCTGTACAAAGGCTTCCGGCTCCTGCGGAGGCTGCAAACCGTTAATAGAAGAATTGCTGGCTGTGGCTGCAGACCAGCAATTTGAGGAGCAGACGCTGAAACAAGCGATGTGCTCCTGCACATCATTAACGGAAGATGAAGTCGTGAACGAAATACAGATGAAGCATCTTTCTTCCGTTCAGGACGTCATCACGGCTCTGGGGTGGAAAAAGAGCAGCGGGTGCTCTGTTTGCGTGCCGGCGATTGACTATTATTTAAGGATGATCAGGCCGGAGGTCAATGAGGGTCTCCTGGCGGAGGCACAGGAGCAGGAAGATGGCACATGCTCGCTCGTTCCGCAAATGTACGGCGGTCTGACAAGTGCAGATGAGCTGAAACGGCTGGCCGGCGTGATGGAAAAATATCAGATTCCCAAGGTGTTTATCACACATGATCAAAGATTGAGGCTCTCAGGGATCAGACAGGAGGATCTCCAAAGCATAAAAGAAGAGCTCCACTTGCCGGTTGTCCCGCAGGAGAAACAGACAATCGCCGCTGTGAAAGCATGCACTTGCGGGCATATGGAGATGGTTCATAAAGCGGCTGCCGATTTGGAGAAAACGGCCGGGTCGCTGCTGATTCCGGCAAAGGTCTCGATCGGAATATCGGCATGCCGGGATGATTGTATTCGTGCAGCGGTACAGGATATCGGCATTCTGAAGGCGAACATGGGCTGGGAAATATACGCCGGCGGTCAAAGAGGACCGAACGCTGCTGCCGGGGAGTTGATTTTTGTGACCGATCAGCTGGAGGAAGCGGGTGACTTCATTAAAGGTTTTCTGCAGTATTACCGGGAAACAGCGAATTATCTTGAAGACATCGGGCGATGGATCGAACGCGCCGGCATCATTCATATTCGGGAAGTTCTATTTGACAACGGACTCAGAAGGCAGCTGATCGAACGGCTTGAAGGGGAGAAACGGCTGCTGAAGCAAGAAATGATAAAAGGGCTGATCTGAAGTGACAGAATTATTATTGAAATACTTTCGCGAAAAGCAGAAGGAAGTGCAAGCGGAAAAAACGTATGACACGCAATGCCCGTTTTGCAGCATGCAATGCAAAATACAGCTCATCGAACAAACGATTGTGACCAGGAAAAAGTACAGTGCGGTTGGGAAAGACAATCCGACGACAAAGGGGCGCTTATGCATGAAAGGAATGAACGCCCATCAGCATGCATTCCATCCGGAGCGCATCACACATCCGCTGCTCAAACAAAACGGCGAGTTCGTGCGTGTATCGTGGGAAGAAGCGCTTCAATACATCAGGGAGCAAGTGACAAACATTCAACGTGAAAACGGCTGTGATGCCGTAGGTGTCTACGGAAGCGCGTCACTGACAAACGAAGAAGCATATCTGCTCGGTAAATTCGCCCGCGTCGCCTTGAAAACGAAGCATATAGACTATAATGGCAGGCTGTGCATGTCAGCCGCGGCCACGGCAGCCAATCAAACCTTCGGGATGGACCGGGGGCTGACAAATGCGCTTTCCGAAATTCCCCACGCGAGAGTCATCATCCTTGCCGGGACGAATATTGCCGAATGCCAGCCGACGATCATGCCTTACTTTGAAGAAGCGAAGGAAAACGGAGCCTACATCATCGTCATTGACCCGCGCGAAACGGCGACGGCGGGCATCGCCGATCTGCATTTGAACATCAAGCCCGGGACAGATGCCGCACTTGCAAACGGCATGCTGAAGATCGTTATAGAAGAAGGGCTGACAGATGAGACATTCATCAGGCAGAGGGCGGAAGGCTTTGAGGATGTGAAGCGCTATGTGACCTCATTGTCATTGGCGGATATATCAGAAAAGACCGGTGTGCCGGTCGATCAGATCAGAAAAGCTGCCGTGAAATTCGCCCGCGAGGAAACGGGGATGCTGTTTACCGCAAGAGGAGTTGAACAGCAGACAGATGGAACAGCGGCTGTCAGGAATTTACTGAATATTCTAATATCAGTTGGGAAGATCGGCAAATTCGGCTGCGGCTACGGAGCGATCACCGGTCAAGGAAACGGACAGGGAGCGAGGGAACACGGCCAGAAAGCGGATCAGCTTCCCGGATACCGTTCCATTGAAAACGAAAGACACCGCGCCTATATAGCAGATGTCTGGGGAATCGCGGAAGATGAGCTGCCGCGAAAAGGAGTCTCCGCTTACGAAATGATGAAAAAAATTCATGAGGGTGGGATCACCGGCATGTTTTTCATGTGTTCAAACCCTGTCGTATCCAGCCCGAACGCCAATTTCGTCAAAGCCGCTTTAAAACAGCTCAAGTTTTTTGCAGCCGTTGACCTGTTTATGTCAGAGACGGCAAGGCTGGCCGATGTCATTTTGCCCGCTTCGTCCTACCTTGAAGACGAAGGGACGATGACAAACGTAGAAGGCAGGGTCACATTAAGGGAGGCGTCAAAGCCTTGCCCGGGGGAAGCGAGGCATGACTGGCAAATCATTTGCGACATTGCTGAGATTTTAGGAAAAGGCCGCTTTTTCTCCTATGAATCTGCCGAGGAGATTTTTAATGAACTGCGGAGAGCAAGCCGTGGCGGAATCGCCGATTATTCGGGCATCACCTATGACAGGCTCAGACGGGAAGGCGGCATTTTATGGCCTTGTCCCGAACAGGGGCACCCGGGGACAGAGCGCCTGTTTGCAACGGAATTCGCCCATCCGGACAAAAAAGCAAAAATGTGTGTCGTCCCTAATGAACCGGCGGTCAAAAAAGATGAGCCGACTGAAGAATACCCGCTCTGTTTAACGACGGGAAGGGTGATGTCCCATTATTTAACAGGTGTGCAGACAAGAAAAAGCGCTGCGCTCAGGGCGAGGCACTTTGAATCATTTATGGAAATCCATCCGAAAACAGCGGCCAAGTATAAGATTGAAGACCGCGTTTTGGTAAAGGTTGAATCAAAAAGAGGGAGCATGGTCGTCAGAAGCAAATGGTCAGAGTCGATCAGGCCGGACACCGTTTTTGTACCGATGCATTGGGCCGATTCGCAAAATGTGAACAGTCTGGTGGCGGAAGATTTGGACCCGTCTTGCAAAATGCCGGGTTTTAAGGTCACTTCTGTCCGCATTCGCCCTGCTGATGACAAAATTGTGAATAAACTGTCATAAAAAGTCATAAAAAGTTAACAAAATTAAATATAATTTGTGATAGTTTTAAAGATGTAGATGAAATACATTTTTTGGACGATCGCGTGAATTGTTTAAAAAAAGGGGAGGATCATAGTGGAAAAAAAGCAGCTGGTTCTTGTGGGGAACGGTATGGCCGGGGTCAGGGCCATCGAAGAGATTCTCAACATTTCAAACGACCAATTCCAGATTACGATTTTCGGAAAAGAACCGCATCCAAACTATAACCGGATTCTTCTTTCCAAGGTGCTGCAGGGAGATACGGACGTAAAAGACATTACACTGAATGATTGGGCTTGGTATGAAGAAAACGGTATTCAGCTATATACGGGTGAAGAGGTTGTCAAAGTCGATCCTGAAGCCAAAACGGTAACGACTGACTCCGGCAGGGTTCAGCCGTATGATGAATTGATTTTGGCGACCGGCTCTCTCCCTTTCATCCTGCCATTGCCCGGGGTGGATAAAGAAGGTGTGACAGCTTTTCGTGATATCAAGGATACCGATGTCATGCTTGAGGCTTCGAAAACGTACAAAAAAGCGGCTGTTATCGGCGGCGGACTGCTCGGTCTGGAAGCCGCGCGCGGGCTGCTCAACCTCGGCATGGACGTCACCGTCATCCACCTTGCGCCATATCTGATGGAACGTCAGCTTGATGCGACAGCGGGACGCCTTTTGCAAAAAGAATTGGAAAAACAGGGCATGACGTTTTTGCTTGAAAAGCAGACGGAAGAAATCTGCGGAGACGAACGTGTAGAAGGATTGAAATTCAAAGACGGATCAACGCTTGAGGCAGATTTAGTCGTCATGGCGGTCGGGATCAAGCCGAACGTTCAGCTTGGAAAAGACTGCGGCGTCCCTGTCAACAGAGGGCTGATCGTCAATGATTATATGGAGACTGAAATCCCTCACATATACGCCGTCGGGGAATGCGCCGAACATAGAGGAATTGCCTATGGACTTGTCGCTCCTCTTTACGAGCAGGCCAAAGTAATGGCCAAAAAAATCTGCGGCATTGAGACGAAACCGTATGAAGGTTCTGTTTTGTCAACACAGTTAAAGGTTTCCGGAGTCGAAGTGTTCTCTGCCGGCGACTTCAATGAGGATGATGACGAAGGCAAAAAAGCGCTCAAGGTGTTTGACGAACAGGATGGCATCTATAAAAAAATCGTGCTCCGCGGAAATCAAATCATCGGGGCCGTATTGTTCGGCGACAGCAGTGAAGGAAACAGGCTGTTTTCGATGATTCAAAAAGGAGCAGACATTTCAGAAACTTCCAAAGTTTCAATCTTGCAGCCTTTGAATCAGGAGGAAGGCATGAGCATCACGGCGGCCATGAGCGATGATGAGATCGTCTGCGGCTGTAACGGTGTTTCAAAAGGAATGATCGTGCAGGCCATTAAAGAGCAGGGTTGTTCTTCAGTGGATGAAATCAAGTCATGCACGGGCGCATCCCGTTCATGCGGAGGCTGTAAACCGCTTGTGGCCGAGATTCTTCAGCATACGCTCGGTTCAGACTTTGACGCAGCCGCCCAAAAAGAAGCGATTTGCGGATGTACCGACCTGTCCAGAGATGAAGTGGTGGCAGAAATCAAAGAGAAAGGTTTGACACATACGAAAGAAGTTATGAATGTGCTCGGCTGGAAAACGGCGGAAGGCTGTTCCAAATGCCGCCCTGCGCTCAACTACTATCTTGGCATGATCAATCCGAAAGAATACGAAGATGAGAGAGAATCCCGATTCGTCAATGAACGGATGCATGCCAACATCCAAAAAGACGGCACATATTCCGTCGTCCCGCGGATGTATGGCGGTGTCACCAATTCGAACGATTTGCGGCGCATCGCCGATGTCGTCGATAAATATGACATTCCTCTTGTGAAAATGACGGGCGGACAGCGGATCGACCTGATCGGTGTCAAAAAAGAAGACCTTCCGAAAGTATGGGCTGATCTTGATATGCCTTCTGGATTTGCTTACGGCAAAACGCTCAGAACGGTAAAAACATGTGTAGGTGAACAGTTCTGCCGTTTCGGAACGCAGGATTCAATGGCTCTCGGGATCGACCTTGAGAAAAAATTCGAAGGCCTTTACACCCCTCACAAAATTAAAATGGCGGTTTCAGCATGTCCGAGAAACTGCGCCGAATCCGGCATCAAAGATCTCGGTGTCGTCGGCATTGACGGCGGCTGGGAAATCTATGTCGGCGGAAACGGAGGTACACATCTTCGCGCCGGCGATCTGCTGATGAAAGTCAAAACGTCTGAGGAAGTCATTGAAATCACAGGCGCTTATCTCCAATACTACAGAGAAACGGCCAACTATTTAGAACGGACGTCCGCATGGCTCGAACGGGTCGGCCTGTCCCATGTCCAGTCCGTCTTGAATGATAAAGAGAAACGCAAAGAATTGAATGACCGGATGAATGAAGCGCTGTCTATCCACAAAGATCCGTGGAAGAACTTTTTGGAAGATGAAAAGACAACGAAGCAGCTTTTTGAAAATGTCGTCACTTCTTAAATAATCCTTAAGGAGGAATTCGCATGGTGAACAAAGGCTTAACAAAGGTATATGTGGCAAAGGTCGGCGATTTGCCGAATCAGCTCGGAAAGACAGTGGTTGTTGAAGGAAAGGAAATCGCGGTTTTCAGGCTTTCAAACGGCGGCGTCCGCGCGGTTGAAAACCGCTGCCCCCACAAAGGAGGGGTGCTTGCCGAAGGAATGGTAAGCGGCGAATTCGTATTCTGTCCAATGCACGACTGGAAGATCAGCCTTGAAGACGGAAAAGTTCAAGAGCCGGATACAGGCTGCATCCAGACATATGAGACAGTGATTGAAGGGGAAGACCTGTTTATCGTATATTAAGTTGATGGCTGGTTTGTGCTTACACGGCCAGCGGACGCATTCACAGAATCGGCAGATGGAAGGATGACAGTTGATGGGGAATGGGAAAGTATTTTTTGTGGGAGCCGGTCCGGGAGATTCCGGGCTGATCACATTGAAAGGGAAGGCGCTGATTGAGTCGGCCGACGTTATTTTGTATGACAGACTGGTTAACCCCCGGCTGCTTGAGCATGCAAAAGCAACGTGTGAATTCATCTATTGCGGAAAGCTTCCAAACCGGCACTATATGAAGCAGAGTGAAATCAACGCACTCCTGATCGAAAAAAGCTTACAAGGTCTCAATATCGTCCGGCTGAAAGGCGGGGATCCCAGCGTGTTCGGCAGAGTCGGCGAAGAAGCGGCCGCCATTACTGAACACGGCATCCCGTACGAAATGGTGCCTGGGATTACCTCTGGAATCGCGGCGCCTCTGTATGCCGGATTGCCTGTGACCCACCGCGATTTTGCTTCATCCTTTGCTGTCGTGACCGCTCATGACAAGTCAGGCAAACCAGATATGGACTGGGAAGGCCTTGTCAGAGGCGTTCAAACCCTCGTCTTTTATATGGGTATCAAAAACCTCGGCTATATATGCGAGCAGCTGATCAAAAACGGCAAGTCCCCTTTCGTTCCCGTGATGGTGGTCCAATGGGGCACATGGGGCCGTCAGCGAAGCGTCAAAGGAACATTGGGCGACATCCGGGAAAAAATCGCGGCGCATCATATTCAAAATCCTGCGATCATCGTCATCGGCGATATCATCTCATTCCGGCAGCACAGCTGGTTTGAGGAAAAGCCTTGTATCGGGATGAATATTTTGGCCGTACAAAGCGGAGAAGAAGAACACTTGCCGACCGGCCTTCTGCGGGAACGGGGCGCTGAAGTCATGGAATGGCCCAGGTGGAAACCGCTTGAAACGGCCGCTGATGATGCCGTCTTAAACGGGATCGACCGCTTTGACAGCATCCTGTTTACATCACAGAAATCGGTGCGTCTGTTTTTTAGCCGGCTGAACGCCCTGAAAATCGATATCAGACGGATTCGCGCCCGGCTTTACGCATCAGAGCCGCTTGTCCAAGCCGCACTCCAAGAACGGGGGCTTATGGCTGACCAGCAGAAAGATTTGCCCGATTCAGGCAGATGTTTATTGATCGGCAGCCCTCAGGCGGTTGAAGCAAAACCGCATCCTGAATGCGAGACGTTTATCACACATGAGCAGATGATCGATAACCGCTTCACCTCGATGATGAAAAGGGAAATCAATGAATTTTCCATCGACATCATCCTGTTTGCGAATCGGAAATGTGTCGAGCTTTTCATGAGCGAGGCAAAAGAGATCGGGATATCGCCTGACGATGCCATTGATCATATCCATGCTGTCTGCCTCAGTCATGAAGCGGAAAGAGCTGCTATCGAGGCTCGATTTAAGCTCGTTCATGTGCCCGGAGAGGATGTCCCCCTGGAAGACTATTTACATGAGCTGAATACTGCCAGACCGCAAGTATCTATCGCAAATCGGTAAAAAAGCAGGGGAATTCCCCTGCTTTCTGCTGTTTGTTATGGTTTCCCGTATAAAGGCGCAATCCGGTCAATCCGATTTGTCCAGATTCCCCCTGTGTAATCTTCAGGCAGTCGCTTGATGTCTTCAACCGTGTCAAATCCGCTTGAAAAACCAAGTCCGCTTCCGCCTGTCACAATCACCCGCGTATCTGCTTTATCCATCCGATTGAAAAAGCGGTCCGGCCATCCCCACAAAAAGGGCGCAACTTTTTCAGGAATGTGCAGCTGTGTGTGTTTGCAACCGTCCGGAATGTACCCCGTCCATCCGGCAGACATATATCGAATGAGACAGGCTTTCATCGTTTTTTTTGACATCACCCTAAGCTCAGGAAGCGTTTTCTTTAACGCTGCAATCGGTCCATCGCCGCCGTATACAGTCAGCTTGCGGAGCCGTTTTCGCGGGAGGCTGTCGAGTATTTTGGCCAGCTGAACCCCTTCATTCGGGTCATGGCTTTTGATATGAATGAGGAGCTCGCGATTTGGAAAATGTTCGAGAACCTCGGTGAAGGACGGCATAAGGCCGATGCCTTTGCCGCGAAAAGGATGTGTTTTTCCATGATCGGCGGTATAGCCATAACCGATATCAAGCTTTTTTAATTCTGCCATTGTATAATCTTTTGTCATCCCTGTGCCGTTTGTCCGGCAATCGAGCGTCCAATCGTGAAACACGGCGAATTGTCCGTCTTTTGTCGGCTTAATATCAAGTTCTACAACATCGGCCCCGGCCCGGAAAGCTGCTTCCATTGCCGGCAATGTGTTTTCAAGGTAAGAGTGTTCAGGCCGGTCAATCCGCTCTGCCGTACATGTATCGCTTTCAACCCCTTCCATCGGAAAGGTCTGTGACAGTCCCCGATGCGCCAGCAGCACCGGCTTTCCGCTTCGGTCGTTTGCGAGAAAAGAAGAATTGTTGAAATAGATAAAGGTAATGAATAAGAGGACCATCCACCAAGCTTTTCTCTTAAAACGCTTTCTGCCCTTTTTCATGGCTAACCGAACAAAACGGTTTTTAAATAATCAAGGTCAGCTTCTATATGCCTTTTCATCGACTCGGCCGCTTTTTGTTGGTTTCTGTCCCGCATATGCTTAAAAATCTCCTCATGCTGGCCGATGATGTCCAAACTGCGCTCCCGTTTTTCAAGGTTTTTGCTTCGATAAAAAAAGGTGAGAGACCGCAAATCGAGAAGCTGCTTTTGCAGGCGTACATTTTCGCTCGCTTCTATAATCAAATCATGAAACTTCGTATTCAAGTGAAGCAGGGCATTGGCCGATTCCCCGTTTTGCTTTTCAAATTGGTGATTCGCTTCGCGCAATGTATCGGCTATAAGGTCAAGGGTTTCAGCGGATGCAAGGCGCGTCGCCAAGCTTACGGCCAGTGATTCGAGCGCCTGGCGGCATTGATAAATATCCTCCAGGTCTTTGATTGTCGGCTCGTATACGGTTATTCTCGATTTGTCGTCAACGAAAAGCAGGCCTTCTTGTTCAAGCGTCCGAATCGCTTCTCTGACAGGGCTGCGGCTTACCTCCAGTTCTCTGGCAATTTGCGATTCATAGATTCGTTCCCCTGGCTGATATTCCCCTTTTATAATCATGTCTTTTAAATAATGGTGGACTTGATCATAGTAAGAGACTGCACGCTGTATGGAAAATTTCACGCTGTTCACCTCGTTTGTTTTTCACTGCCGAAATCATTAATAGTCTAGCAAAAATCTTCAAAAACCTTCAACCTTATATTTCCATAATCTTGATCAATTTGTGACAAAAAAGTGTTGACTGCTATTCCGTGTCCGTTATACTTAAATTATACCTGTCGACAGTCGGCGGGTTGTTCATTGATTACTATTGTAAGCGCTTTATTGATAGAAGGGAAGGGGGAAATATTAATGAAATCAAATGTTGCATCAGCTTGGGATATGCTTTGGAGGTCACACAGGGAAGCCAAAAGGCTGCTGATGTTCTCCGTACCCGCCAAATCCGGAAAGGATGCCGGATTGCCGTTCAAGGCGGATCAGCTCACGCGGGAAGAGAAACCGCCAGGCTATAAAACGCCGCAAAAAATCGGCTTGCTGCTTGGCCCTGCACTGTTTTTCGCCGTTATTTTGTTCTTTTTTCCCGAAGGGTTGAGCTATGAAGGCCGAATGGTCTTGGCGACCACATTATGGGTGGCGGTTTGGTGGATTACCGAAGCCGTGCCGATTCCTGCAGCATCCCTGCTGCCGATTGTGCTGCTTCCGCTGACGGGAGCGCTGGAAGGAGATGCTGTCACAGCAAGCTATGGCGATCCGATTGTGTTTTTGTTTTTAGGGGGATTTCTGATTGCCCTTGCCATGGAGCGCTGGAATCTGCATAAACGGATCGCGCTCAACATTATATCCATCGTCGGCACAAGCACATCAAGAATTGTTCTTGGGTTTATGGCGGCGACAGGCTTTTTGTCGATGTGGGTCTCCAACACGGCCGCGGTGATGATGATGCTGCCGATTGGAACGGCCATTATCCATCAGGTGTCTGCGGTTATGAAATCCGAAGGAAAAGATTTCGCCGGCGAGGAAGAGAAATTTTCCAAGGCCCTCATCTTCAGCATCGGGTACGCGGGAACGATCGGCGGACTCGGAACGCTGATCGGTACACCGCCGAACATTATTTTGGCGGCCAATATTCAAAAGCTGTACGGAGCGGAAATTTCTTTCGCCGGCTGGATGGCCTTTGCCGTGCCGGTTGTTGTGATTTTGCTTGTGGCGGTATGGCTTTACTTGACCAAGGTCGCCCACCCGATCAAAATGAAACAGCTGCCGGGCGGAAAAGAATTGATTCTTGAAGAAAAAAGAAAGCTTGGAACGATCAGCTTTGAAGAAACAATGGTGCTGCTCGTGTTCGGCTTCGCCGCGTTTATGTGGGTGACAAGAACATTTTTATGGGACGATCGCATACCAGGCATTTCTGATACGATGATCGCAATTTTTGCAGCTTCACTGCTTTTCCTCATTCCATCATTGAATAAAGGCGGAAGGGTATTGGACTGGACGGTGTCAAAAGACTTGCCATGGGGCATCCTCCTGTTGTTCGGCGGAGGTCTCGCCCTTGCGACAGGCTTTAAAGAAACGGGTTTGGCCGAGTGGATCGGCGGACGGCTGACAATATTAGACGGATTTAATTTTGTTATTATCGTCGTCGTCTCAGCGGCTTTGGTGCTGTTTTTGACTGAAATCACATCCAATACGGCGACGGCCACGATGATTCTGCCGGTGCTGGCGTCGCTTGCGCTGGCGCTCAACGTCCATCCTTTTGCGCTGATGGTGCCTGCGGCGATGGCGGCGAACTGCGCGTTTATGCTTCCTGTAGGGACACCGCCGAATGCGATTATTTTCGCTTCGGGAAAAATAAAAATCAGCGAAATGGTCAGGACGGGATTTATCATTAACATCTTCACACTGATATTAATTGTCGGAGCTGTGTTCTATATCCTTCCTCACCTGTGGGGAGTCGATCTGACCATCTTTCCCGACCAGTTGAAGCGGTAAACAAAAGCCGGGCTGACATAAGCCCGGCTTTATTCGTGTTTGTCTTTTTCTTTTTGAAGAGACTCATAATATTCGACTTTGGCATCGATTTTTTCTAAATTGGCCTGCAGTCTGCCAATGTCCTCCGCAATTTGTTTTCGATGGCTTTTCAGCATGTCCCTGTTCTCCTTTCCGAACACATCAGAAAAATGGATGATGCTGTTTCCGAGATGAAGTTCGGCGTGCAGATAATTTTCCTTCATCTCCTTTAAACATCTCGATGTCATCGGCCAGCAGCACATTTTGAATGTCTCCGCCCAGTGTCTCCTGGTAGAAGCTGAGCGCTTCCTTGCAATTCTCAATAAAGAGATAAGGGTTTGCGCTTTTCAATGGAAGTCCCTCCTTTTTTCGGATCAACATATTTAGGTTGATGCAAATACAGGAGAAATAAACCAAATTGCGGTATAATCATGATAAAAAAGGATGATAAGCGTGAACAAGTCTGGACTGCCGCATCAATATCCATTTTTATTTGTCGACTGCATTGTTGATACTGAGCCGGGAAAATGGGCGAGAGGGTATAAATTGATCACGGAAAATGACTGGTTTATCACGGAGAGCCAACAGGACATGCCATTTTCCATCATGGTTGAATCTCTCGCTCAGGTTGCTGCATTTACCGCACAGGAAGACAGCACTGGGATCGGCTTTCTTTCTTCTGTGAAAAAAGCCGAATGCATCGGCAGGGCGGTTCCGGGAGACAAGCTTGATCTGTATTTTGAAGTTGCCCGTTATAAACGGGGATTTTTATTCGGAAAAGGAATGGCCTCTGTTAACGGAACAAAAGTAGCGGAAGCTGAGCTGGGAATCTTTATGGAGAGCGGCAAGTGAATCAAAGGATGCTGAAAACGGTGATCATGTGAAGAGGAAGACAGATGAGGATGCAAATGAAGCTTTTCAAGTGATGACTGATTGCTGAGAATGACATGATTGCAAAATACAGGAGCGGGCATTGTGCCTCCTCTTTTTTAATCTGTTTTGTAGTTTTAAAATATATGATAAAATGACATTTGTTACTAAAATGGTAGAATTCTGTATTGGGGTTTCTGTTTATTAAATCTTAGACTAGAGGATGATGTTTTGTTTTCAAAAAGAAAATTTAAATTAACTGTCGTCACGTTGTCTTTGGTTTTGGGTTGTAGCGCTGGGCTGGAGTGTTATTAGGAGCATCAGGACCAGCAGGTTGGGCAGTCGGCACTGGCATGGCAACAGCTTATGACCTAGGTTCGCTTGCATGTCCAAACTAAAGCCTGTTTTAAAAAGATACCAACTGACTGTTAATTTTACTCCTATTGCACTTTTTACCTGTTTAACTCTTTTGTATCGTACACGAGATGTATACCCTACTTTGATATTGTTTATTTTAATGGTATTGAACATATTTTCTTTTGAGTTATTCATGAATCATAAATACGATGGCTCTAAGAAAAAAGCGATTCCAACAACGATATATTTCATATTATCAAGTCTGCTTTATATGCTAGCTTACATTTGGATAACAGGATATTAGGGGATGTCCCGACAAATAGATGGTGAACCGCTTAAGGCAGTTCACCGTTTTTTATGTTTTAGATTGTTTAAGAGCCGCATTGCTCGGCGCTATTGTTCATTTCGTTTTCTTGACGGTTATGCTGACACTGCCGGCAGAAGCGTTAACCGTTGCACAGTCTTCAATGTCCACAACAGGTGTGACCGTTTTATGATCGATCTTGATCCCAGTGAAAGAGGTTGAAAAGTTCGCGATAATGGCGGATCGCTGACTTTCAGTTGAGACGGCTGCGGTGGCGGGTGTTTTCCATTTCGAGATGGAGCCGATGTTTGATCCCTTGATTTCCGCTATAATGCGTCCGGTATAGCCGTGGTTGTTTGTTCCCCAAAATGTAGCTCGTGTATTGCCATTCAAGTTTTTATAGATGGTCATTTGCACTGTGCTGCCAGGACGGAAGCCTTTTTTGTATGTAAATTGCTTTTCCCCTTCAATATAGGTTTCCTCATTTTTTGCCCCGACCTTCATCACCGGTTTCCAAATGTTATAGGTGCTGCTGTACTGAAGACCGATATCTGCTTCAGTTCCATTGACTGCACGAAAGCCCGAATAAATATAAGCAGTTGCGTTAGAGACTTTCATTGTGTTAGGAAGCTGGATTTTTGCAGTAAAAATCGAACCTGTGCTGTTCAAATAGGCGCGGCCCCCGATTCCTTTAGGCAGTTTGTTGGCTGCTTTTGCGACTTGAGCGTGTGCGCCGGGAAGTCCTGGAATACCTGCTGAACAGGTTCCGAACAAAACGGCTGTACCGATTGCAACCACTATCAATACTTTTTTTATGACCTCCGATTTTCCTGATGGACTGCACGATCAATTCTTATTGTAGCGCTGCTTACGTTTATTTTTTTAGAATAATTTGACAAGATGATAACATCTTTATCCAAGTGAATAGACTTAACGATTTCTTTGTCCTGGCCGATTTTTATATTAGAATAGATAGAAGCCTATAAAAACTGGAGGTATCTTAATATCGTGTCAGTCAATCAAACAGAACGAGTCGATGTGAAGCTAGTGGCATTGGATATGGATGGGACGTTGTTGAACGATGAGCAGACCATTTCAGATGAAAACAGAAAAGCGATTAAAGAAGCCGAAGAGAAAGGGGTATATGTCGTGCTCAGCACTGGACGGACGCTGATGACGTGCCGCGAATTGGCGGAGTCGTTGGAGCTGTCTTCATTTTTGATCACGGCTAATGGCAGTGAAATCTGGGATTCTTCCTTTCAGCTGGTTGAACGCCAGCTGCTTCACCCCGATCATGTGCAGATGATGTGGGATTTGCGCAATACACATCAAACCGATTTTTGGGCGGCCAGCGTCGATAAAGTGTGGAGAGGCGAGTTTCCTGATGATATACAGTCGTATGAATGGCTGAAATTCGGGTTTGACATTCCGGATGACGAAGTCAGAAACCGGGTGCTCGAGGAGCTGAAAAAAAACAAGGAACTGGAAGTCACCAACTCCAGCCCGACCAATATCGAAGTCAACGCCATCGGCATCAATAAAGCGGCGGCTTTGGCGAAGGTTTGCGAGCGCCTCGGCTTTACAATGGAACATGTGATGGCGGTTGGCGACAGTTTAAACGATATCGCCATGATCAAAGAAGCGGGGCTGGGTGTCGCCATGGGAAACGCCCAGGACATCGTCAAAGAAACAGCTGATTGGATTACGGATGCCAATACAGAACATGGTGTCGCAAAAGCGATCAGACATTGGGTATTGTCATAGAGGATGAATATATGAAAAAAAGGGCCGGACAGGCTCTTTTTTATTTAGAAATAAAAAATTTCGAAAAATAAAATATCCTGAAAATCCTTTATGATAGCGCCCTTTCGGCCGGTATATGATTAGGACATATGTCAGGTTTCTTAACAATATGATGCCAAGACGGTAAATCCCTGTTATAATCTATGTTAAGTTTGATTATTCGGAATAAAGGTTCCGAAAATCGGAACAAAAAGGGGATATACTAAAAATCGGCGAATTGCGGCATCAATAAACAGGGGGGATTAACATGAATCTAGTGGATCTAAACTGTGATCTCGGAGAGAGTTTTGGCGCCTATCAAATAGGCTTGGACGAGGATATTCTCGAATTTGTCACATCAGCCAATGTGGCTTGCGGATTTCATGCCGGAGATCCGGGTGTTATGCGGAAAACCGTGGCGATGGCGGCGGAAAAAGGCGTTCAAATCGGCGCTCACCCCGGACTTCCGGATCTGGCGGGATTTGGCCGCCGCAATATGGCCATTACACCTGATGAAGCATATGATCTCGTGGTATATCAAATTGGCGCACTGTCCGGCTTTTTAAAAGCAGAAGGTGTCAACATGCAGCATGTTAAACCGCATGGTGCACTTTATAATATGGCGGCAAAAAGCAGGGAATTATCGGATGCGATCGCTCAAGCCGTCTATAACACAGACCCCGAGCTGATTTTGTTCGGATTGGCGGGAAGCGAGCTCGTACTCGCCGGGGAAAGAGCCGGTTTGAAAACGGCTCATGAAGTGTTCGCCGATCGTACATATCAGGAAGACGGGACATTGACCTCCCGCCTGCAGGATGACGCGCTGATTCAAGACGATGATCAAGCGGTCGCTCAAGTCATCCGTATGGTCAAGGAAGGAAAAGTCCGCAGTCTGCAGGGAACGGATGTCAGTCTGAAAGCAGATACCGTATGTATTCACGGCGATGGTACGCATGCGCTTCAATTTGCGCAAAAAATCCGCCGTGAACTGGAATTATCAGATATAAAAGTACAAGCATTCTCAACATGATTGCCGACAAAAGGAGGAATACAATTTGAAGCAAAACAAAAAAACGAAGGCCGCTTCAAGCAACTGGACACTATTATTGGGAGCGGCATTTTTAATGGCCACGTCCTCAATCGGACCCGGTTTTCTTACACAGACAACAGTATTTACCCAAAGTTTGGCCGCAAGTTTCGGTTTTGTCATCCTGGTATCGATTATTTTAGATATTTGCGCTCAAACGAACGTATGGAGAATTATTGCTGTTTCTGAAAAAAGAGGCCAGGAAATCGCCAACCTTGTCTTTCCGGGTCTCGGCTATGTGATCGCTTTCCTCGTCGTCCTCGGCGGGCTTGCCTTCAATATCGGAAACATTGGGGGCGCGGGTCTCGGGCTTGAGGTTTTATTCGGAATCTCACCAAAGACAGGAGCCATTATCAGCGCCGTCATTGCCATTCTTATTTTCGTCATCAAAGAAGCGGGTAAAGCGATGGACCGGTTTACGCTGATTGCGGGCTTTGTCATGATTTTGTTAACCGTGTATGTCGCTGTCACGACGGGACCGCCCGTTGGCGAAGCGCTCACAAAAACGGTGATGCCTGATAAAATCGACATTGTTGCAATTGTCACGCTTGTCGGCGGAACGGTCGGCGGATACATTACGTTTGCCGGCGGACACCGTTTGCTTGACGCAGGTGTGAAAGGAAAAGATTCCATTCCTGAAGTGACGAAAAGCTCTGTTTCCGGCATTTTAATTACATCTATCATGAGGATCGCGCTTTTTTTGGCTGTCCTCGGCGTTGTATCGAAAGGCTTGCAGATTAATCCTGATAACCCGCCGGCTTCCGTATTCCAGCTTGCCGCAGGAAATGTCGGCTATAAAATCTTTGGTCTCGTCATGTGGGGGGCTGCTGTAACATCCGTTATCGGCGCCGCTTATACATCGGTTTCATTCTTTAAAACGTTCTCGCCGAAAATCGAAAAAAATTCGAACGTCATTATTATCGCTTTTATTGTGATTTCAACGCTTTGCTTTATAACAATCGGAAAGCCTGTCAACCTGCTCGTTCTTGCCGGTGCCCTAAATGGGCTGATCCTGCCGATCGCACTCGGCTCCCTCTTAATCGGCGCCCATAAAAAGAACGTTGTCGGCGATTACAGACATCCGGTTTGGCTGACGATTCCCGGCATAATCGTCGTGATTGTGATGGCGATTATGGGAGGCTATACACTGATCAATGAAATTCCAAAATTATGGGGATGATTTCATTGCGAAATTTACAAATGATGCGCCCGGAAGAAGTCCGCGGCTTGATTCGGCAGGGGAGACTGTCCGAACCGACAGCCGGCATGGCCGGGGGCTACACTCAGGCAAACTTGGTTATTTTAAAAAAGGAGCTTGCTTTTGACTTTCTGCTGTTTTGCCAGCGGAATCAAAAGCCGTGCCCGATTCTCGATGTCACAGAACCGGGCTCTCCCATTCCGGCAATCGTAGCGCCGAGCGCAGATATCCGCACCGATTTTCCGAAGTACCGCGTCTACAAAAACGGTGAATTAACGGACGAAGTCACGGATATCTCGCCATTGTGGGAGGAGGATATGGTCGGTTTTTTAATCGGCTGCAGCTTCACATTTGAGCAAGCCTTACTGAATAATGGAATTCCCGTCAGACACATTGAAGAAAAGCGAAATGTTCCGATGTATCAAACGAATATCCCTTGTGTTGAGGCGGGCCGGTTCAAAGGGCCAATGGTCGTCAGTATGCGTCCGATTCCGGAGGAGCAGGTCGTGCGGGCCGTTCAGGTGACATCAAGGTTTCCCGCCGTTCACGGAGCCCCGGTGCATATTGGCAATCCTGAAGCTATCGGTATTCAAGACATCGCAACTCCCGATTTCGGTGATGCGGTGACAATAAATAAAGGGGAAGTTCCGGTGTTCTGGGCTTGCGGTGTTACGCCTCAAGCGGTCGCAATGCATGTGAAGCCGGAGCTGATGATCACACATGCGCCGGGTCACATGCTGATCACGGATGTGCGTGATGAACAGTTTGGTGTTTTATAGCGATCAATACAGAGCCATTTGCTCTGTATTGATTTTGGGGATAAAGGCAAGGTGGTGTAGAATTGAACAGTTTATCAGATGTAAAAATAGAGCCGCTCGGAGATTCTGCGGTGATCATTCAGCTTGGAACCGATATTGATGAACAGATCCAGCGGTTGGCAAGCGCTTTAACAAAACAGATTGAAAGCGATCCGTTTCCAGGCTTCATTGAATGTGTGCCGGCATTTACGAGCGTGACCGTTTTCTATCGTCCATTTGCAGTATATCAACTGATCAAGAACGATCCGGCTTTTGATTCTCCATTTGAAAAAGTAAAAGCCCTCATCAAAAAAAACCTCCAAGAGCTGACGCTAGAAGAAAACGCAGAAAAACGCACGGTTGAAATCCCTGTATGCTATGGGGGCAGTTTCGGCCCTGATTTGGAGGAAGTGGCCAAGATCAACGGTCTGACTCCTGAAGAAGTGATTGACATTCACACCGCGGGTGAATACCTCGTTTATATGATCGGCTTCGCACCGGGATTCCCTTATCTCGGCGGAATGTCTGAAAAAATCGCCGCACCGCGGCGGTCTTCTCCGCGCACAGCGATTCCGGCAGGTTCAGTGGGAATCGCCGGCATGCAGACAGGTGTCTATCCATTATCTACACCTGGCGGCTGGCAGCTGATCGGCAACACACCTCTTGAGTTATTCAGGCCTTATGAGCAGCCTCCAAGTTATTTAAGAGCGGGAGATGTTGTCAAATTTGTCAGTGTGACTGAAGAGGAGTACAACAGGTTGAAGGAGGGAGAAGCTTGAGCATCGAAGTTTTAAAGCCGGGCCTGATGACGACGGTTCAAGATTTAGGGCGCACCGGCTATCAAAAATACGGCGTCCTTGTCAGCGGAGCAATGGATGCCGACTCTTTGCGCCTTGCCAATATGCTTGCAGGAAACAGTGAGAATGAAGCGGCGCTTGAAGTGACGCTGATGGGCCCGGGGCCGTCCCTCCGCTTTCAGAAAAGAGCCCTGATCGCGGTTACGGGAGCGGACTTTTCACTGACTGTAAATGATGAAGAAGTACCGCTGTGGAGACCGGTCTTGGTTGAGGAAGGAAGCGTCCTGACATTCGGAATGTGCAAACGGGGAAGCCGCGCGTATATGGCCGTTGCCGGGGGAATCGCCGTCCCTTCCGTGATGGACAGCAAAAGCACATATGTCAGGGCCGGAATCGGCGGCTACAAGGGAAGACCTTTGCAAAAAAGCGACCTGCTGGCGGCCGGAGAACTGACGCCTTTATCGGAAAGAATGATGGAGAAGTTGAAAGATCAATTGAATCAGAGAGGATTCGCGGCTCCAAAATGGGCCGTCGATCAAAAGTATTTTCTTCCCCTGAAGAAAAACCCGGTGATCCGTGTCATCAAAGGAGAGCAATTGACCGCTTTTACCGAAGCTTCACAGGAAAGATTTTTCCAAGAGGCTTTTCGGGTGACGGCCAAATCCGACCGGATGGGCTACCGTCTTCAAGGAGAAGTGCTTGAACTGAAAAAACCGCTGGAAATGATTTCTGAAGCGGTATCTTTCGGAACGATCCAGGTTCCGCCTGACGGCAATCCGATCGTGCTGCTTGCGGACAGGCAGACGGCAGGGGGGTATCCGCGAATTGCCCATATCATTTCGACCGACTTATCCACTGTGGCCCAGATGATGCCGGGGGAACAGGTGAAGTTTGAGCTAGTCAGCCTCTATGATGCAGAACGAATGTATATTGAAAGGGAGACAAAAATCAGCGAACTTTCGGCCCGCTTAAAGCTTGAATACATGTTATGATATAGTGTGATGTGTATCAGGAGGGGGAAGGGATGGAAAACAGGAATAAAACGGTTGTCAAAGCCATGACTCTGCTCAATCTGTTTTTGACGAGAGAAAGGCTCTCTCTCAATGACATGATTGAGCTTACGGGCATGCCGAAAACATCTGTGTACCGCATGGTTTGCTCTCTCGAAGAAATGGGGTTTCTCGATCGCGATGAAAATGGGATGTACGCTTTAGGGCTGTTATTTCTCCAATACGGCCAGCTCGTTTCAGAAAGGCTTGATATCCGGAAAATCGCCTTGCCCATTATGGAAGCGCTTCGCGATGAAGTGGATGAAGCCGTCCATTTGATTGTGAGGCGGGGGAATGAAGCGATGTACATAGAAAAAATAGAGGGAACACAGACGGTTCGCCTTTACACGGCGATCGGCAGGCGCTCGCCGCTGTATGCCGGAGCCTGTGCGCGGAGCATTTTGACCTTTTTGCCCAAAAAAGAGCGGGATTCCTATGTCGAAAAAATCGAGTTGAAGCCGATGGCTTCAGGAACGATCCGCGGCAAGGAGGAGCTTCTACGCGTGCTTGAGGAATCATACCGAAATGGCTGCACCGTCAGCCATTCAGAGCTTGAAGATTATACATCCGCCATCGCCGCGCCGATTTTCAACCATAAACGCGAGGTTGTCGCCGGTATCAGCATTGCCGGATTTGAAGCGCGCTTTCAAAAAGACCGCCTTCCCTATTTGACGGAACGGGTCAAAAAAGCAGCGCTCGACATTTCCAAAAAACTAGGTTTTTAAATGAAGGAGAGTATCCTTTTTCACTTCTGTCGAGTACATATATGGTATCTGTCACAAAACAGAAGGGGGAAAGGATATGACGCTTCAATATGTCGCTCTCGGCGACTCTTTGACCGTCGGAGTCGGCTCCGGCTTGTTTGAGCCGGGATTTGTCCAGCGCTATAAGAAAAAAGTGGAGGAAGACTTGAAGCAGGATGTCTCATTAGTGAAATTCGCAAAATCGGGACTTGAGACGGCGGAAATTCTCGACATGCTCAATATGCCGTTCGTCAAAGAACAGGTTAAAAAAGCGGATGTCATCACGATCACGGGATGTGGGAACGATCTGCTTCGATCCTTGGACATATACGAGAAAGAAAAGGATGAGCATGTTTTTTTGGAAGCCTCTTCCCATTGCCAGAAAAACTACTCAAACATGTTGGAAAAAATAAATGAGATCAAGGGCGAAAAAGACGGCTGTTATGTCATCCGGCTCCTCAACTTATACAATCCGTTTCCGCACATCGAATTGGCCGACAAGTGGATTACCGGCTTTAACCGGCACTTAAAACAGCTGGAATCACCGCCGCATGTCAAGGTCATCGACACGTATGCCGTTTTTAAAGGACGCGAAAAAGAACTGCTGTCATTTGATCGGGTTCATCCGAACAGCAGGGGATATGAAGCCATGGCGGAAAAGCTGAGGGAGGCGGGCTATGGGCCGCTTGACAATGAAATCTAAATCGTTAAACGAAAGATCCTTCTGATAAAAGAAGGTCTTTTTTTTATGCCTTGGAAGGCTCTGCCCGGTTTATTTGCCGCAGGCAAAGACACAATCAAACATTCACTATTAAATTTTGTCACACCGCTAATGCCAAAGTGGCGTTTTCTTTCAATTGAGACGCGTCTGTAAGCGTTTTAATATAAAAACAAGAGGCCGACATTATTCGACATCATTTTTTGATCTGTTGCTTTTAAAGACAACAAAGGAGGTTATGAAATGGAAGACAAACAAAATAAAGGTTTCAAAGTAAAGATTCAACGTTTCGGCAGCTATTTAAGCGGAATGATTATGCCGAACATCGGCGCATTTATCGCATGGGGCATCATTACCGCCTTATTTATTCCGACGGGGTGGATGCCGAATGAAGCGCTCGCTTCATTGGTTGATCCGATGATTAAATACTTGCTGCCGCTATTGATCGGCTACACGGGCGGTAAGATGGTGTACGACCACCGCGGAGGCGTCGTCGGGGCGACAGCTGCTATCGGCGTCATTGTCGGCGCAGACATTCCGATGTTCCTCGGCGCGATGATCACGGGGCCGCTGGGCGGCTATTTGATCAAATTGACCGACAGGCTTTTCAAAGATAAGGTCCGTTCAGGATTTGAAATGCTGATCAACAACTTCACGGCCGGCATCCTCGGATTTATCCTGACCGTGCTCGGTTTCTTGGCGATCGGTCCGGTTGTGCTCGGCTTGAATAAAACATTGGCGGCCGGTGTGGAAGTGATCGTCAATGCGAACCTGCTGCCGCTGGCCAGCATTTTTGTAGAACCGGCGAAAGTTCTTTTCCTGAACAATGCCATCAACCACGGGATTTTGAGTCCGATTGGGATTGAAGAAGCGGCCAATACAGGAAAATCGATTTTGTTCCTGCTCGAAGCGAATCCTGGACCGGGCCTCGGCATTCTGCTGGCTTATATGGTATTCGGAAGAGGAACATCAAAGCAAACCGCGCCTGGGGCTGCGGTCATTCACTTCCTTGGGGGAATTCATGAAATCTATTTCCCTTACATCTTGATGAAACCGCTGCTCATTTTAGCTGCAATCGCAGGGGGTGCAAGCGGTGTGCTGACATTCTCCATCTTTAATGCGGGGCTTGCGGCCGTTCCGTCTCCGGGAAGCATTATCGCAGTTTTGGCGATGACACCGAAAGGCAACCACATCGGCATTATCCTTGGTGTTCTTGTCGCGGCGGCGGTCTCATTTATTGTGGCGGCGCTCATTCTCAAAACATCTAAAGCAGCTGATGAAGATTTAACAGCAGCGACGGAAAAAATGCAGCAAATGAAAGGCAAGAAAAGCCAGGCCGTTTCTGCCTTGACTTCAGCTGAACAAGCTGAGGAATCAGCATACGAAAATGTCGGCAAAATCATCTTCGCTTGTGATGCCGGAATGGGCTCCAGTGCGATGGGAGCGTCCATTTTGAAAAACAAAGTCAAAAAGGCTGAACTCGATATCGATGTTTCCAATACATCGATTAACAATCTGCCGGATGACGCGGATATCGTCATTACGCATAAAGATTTGACGGAGCGCGCGAAAGCGAAGCTTCCAACCGCCAAACACATTTCAGTAGAAAATTTTCTTAACAGTCCAAAATACGACGAACTGATCAATCAGCTGAAAAAATAATATTTTGCAACCCGTGAGCCTGTTCATTCAGGCTCACACAACATGTATGAAAGAGAGTGATTTCCCAATGAAACCAGTACTTGCAAAAGAAAACATTCATCTCAATCAATCTGCCGCAACACAGGAAGAAGCGATCAGGCTTGCAGGAAAGGCTCTTGTTGATTCCGGGTATGTCACGGCGGACTATATCGAGAAGATGCTTGAGAGGGAAAGCATAACATCCACTTACATGGGCAACGCGATCGCCATTCCGCACGGTACAGAAGACAGCAAACAAAACGTTCTTCACTCAGGCATCTCCGTCATTCAAATACCTGAAGGTGTTGAATACGGTGATGGAAATATTGCGAAAGTGGTTTTTGGCATCGCCGGGAAAAACGATGAACACCTTGAAATCCTTTCGAAGATTGCCATCGTCTGCTCTGAAACCGAAAATGTTGAACGATTGATCAACGCTGAAGACGAAGCTGAATTGATGACGGTTTTTGAAGAAGGTGCAGAGCTATGATCGCCTTGCACTTTGGCGCGGGCAATATCGGCCGCGGATTCATCGGCGCCCTGCTCTGCAAATCGGGATATGAAGTTGTCTTTGCCGATGTGAATGAAACCGTCATCCAAGAACTGAACGAAAAGCGGCGCTATACCGTCGAATTGGCTGACACAGCCCGGAAGACGGAAACGATCGGCCCCGTCCGGGCGATCAACAGCGGCACAGAGCTTGAAGTGTTGTATGAAACACTTGAACAAGCCGATCTCGTGACAACAGCCGTCGGCCCATCAGTGCTGAAACTGATTGCCAAGCCGATCGCAGAAGGGCTGAAAAAGCGGCTCAAAACAAACGGCAAACCCCTTCACATCATCGCCTGTGAAAATATGATCGGCGGAAGCAGTCATCTGCAGGAGGAGGTTTTCAGCCACTTAAACGAAGAAGAGCGCAAAGCGCTTGACGGAGTCGTTGCCTTTCCGAATTCCGCGGTAGACCGGATTGTGCCGATCCAGCATCACGAAGACCCGCTGAAGGTGAGCGTTGAGCCGTTCTTCGAATGGGCGGTCGACAAAACTGCGTTTATCAGCGATATCCCCGATATTCAAGGGGTGACCTATGTATCCGATCTTGCGCCTTTCATTGAAAGAAAGCTTTTTACCGTCAATACCGGACATGCCATGGCCGCATATGCCGGCTATCAAAAAGGACTCAAGACGATAAAAGAGGCCGTCGATCATCCGGAGGTGCGCCAAACGGTCGCAGGCGCGCTGGAAGAAACGGGGCGCTACCTTGTTGAGACATATGATTTTACAGAGGAGGAGCACGAGCGCTATATTAAGAAAATTTTCAGCCGGTTTGAAAATGAAAGCCTCTCAGACGATGTCACACGTGTGGCCAGATCGCCGCTTCGTAAGCTTGGCCCGCATGACCGGCTTGTCGGTCCGGCCCAAAAGCTGAGCAAATCGGGGGTTGAACCTGTCCGCCTAGCGGAAGGGATCGCCTTGGCGCTGCAGTTCGATTTTGCTGATGATCAGGAAGCCGTTCAGCTTCAAAGCATGATCGCTGAAAAAGGCTATGAAGAAGTGCTTCAGGACGTATGCGGGCTCGACAAGAATGAATCTTTGTTCGCGCTGGTGATGAAGCATTTGAAACAATAGTTTCCGATAAAACCGCGGGAGCCTGGCGGGGGCCTGCCACAAACGGAACGAATGATAGGGTGGCTCGGGACATAACCTAGTAGAAGCATCAGCTGTCAGCTGATGTTTCTTCACTTCTGAAAAAATTTCCACTTATATTTTAGTAAAAAATTAATTAGTTTGAATTGAAGATTTCTTGTAAGCGTTTTATGATAGGGATACCATTTTCAACCGTCGGCACCCCCCTAATCACCCCGCAAAAACGACAACACCGGAGGCGGCGCTTTATGTATATGACAGCAAGGGAACAAAAACTGATTAAATATCTTTTACACCAAAATCGTTATGTCAAAGTCAATGAAATTGCCGACTATATTGAAGTCAGCACAAGGACGGTTCATCGCGAGCTCAAAGCGGTCAAATCCGCTCTGAGCGAGTATCAGCTCCAGCTTGATAAACAGCCTGGAAAAGGCTTGAAGCTGGTGGGAGCTTACCGGAATAAACAGCGGCTTCTCGGCGATCTGTCCAGGGATAACCATGTCGAATACAGCTCTGATGAACGAAAGCTGTTGATTTTGTGCGCGATGCTTGAAGCGGGTGAGCCGATCAAGCTTTATACAATCGCCAATGATTTGCAGGTGACGACAGCGACCATCAGCAATGACCTTGATGAGCTGGAGAATTGGATCGCCCCGTTCGGACTTTCGCTGATCAGAAAAAGAGGCTATGGCATTGAGCTGAGAGGACCTGAAGACGCAAAACGGAAAATCGTCGGAAATCTTATGGCGGACAAACTTGACGTTCAGCAGTTTCTGGAGACGATCGAAATGAATATTAAAGGCAAGAACGAAGCGCCGGAAAAAATATTTGGGGTCGTCAGCAGGGGGAAATTGCTGAAAGCGGAAAAGGTGCTGTTTGAGATGAAAGAAAAGCATGGGCTTTCTCTTTCCGACAGCGCCTATATCGCCCTTGTCGTACACTTGACGTTTGCGATTGAACGAATTCAGCTTGGCGAAGTGATCAATATCAATGACAAAGAATTGGCGGAGCTGAAAAATACAAAAGAATTTGAGCTTGCCCTTGCGATGGCAGACGCGCTCGAAGAAGCGTTTCACGTGAAGATCCCGGAAGCTGAAGCCGGGTATATCACGATGCATTTGCGAAGCGCCAACAAGAGCTTTAAAACGGACTACAGGGCGGAAGATATCGAGCTTGACACCGCTCTCAGGACGAAAAGGCTGATTGATTTCATCTCGCAAAAAACGGGGATGAATTTAACCGGCAACCATTCGCTGTATGAAGGATTAATCGCCCATCTCGAGCCTGCGATCATCCGCATTAAAGAAAAAATGTCGGTGCACAACCCTTTAACAGAGCAGGTGAAAAAAGATTATTTTCTCTTGTATATGGCGATTGAAGAGGGTGTCGAAACATTTTTTCCGGAGATTCGTTTTCCTGAGGAAGAAATTGCTTTTATTGTCCTTCATTTTGGGTCAGCCCTTGAAATGAGCAAACAAAAAGTAGATATCAGCGCGCTTGTCATCTGTTCAAGCGGGATCGGCTCATCCAAGATGCTGGCTTCAAGATTGAAAAAAGAGCTTCCTGAAATCGCGTCATTTGACATTTCTTCGCTGATGGAACTGAAAACAAAGAATGCCGAAGCGTACGACATCATTGTCTCAACTGTGCCGATTCCGTATGAAGGGGTCGATTATGTCACCGTCAGCCCGCTGCTTAATGAAGAGGACGTCAAACAAATCAAACACCAATTAACCCGAAAAATTCCGCTGATTTTAAAGAAAAAAAGATCGGAAACAAAACAGTCCGAACCGTTTCCCGATATGCTTGATATCGCTCGGAAAATCAGCCGTTATGCAGCGGTGATTCAAGATGTTTTATCCCATTTTACGGTTGACGTGTACAAGAATGATACAAGTCACGAACAGACGGTGAGACGCATCTGCGGGATGCTGGAAGAGCAAGGATTGATCACCGACAGCCGGCAAGTGGCTGAAGGGCTTTTAAAACGTGAAGCACAAGGAGGTCTGGGAATACCGGGTACATCCTTCGCACTGTTTCATTTAAAAAGCGAAGCGGCCGCCGTGCCGCTATTCAAAACCGTTGACCTCTCGGCACCGCATGAGATCAGAGGAATGGACGGAAGCGTCATGCAGATGTCGCGAATGCTGATCATGCTGGCCCCGGCCGGAATTTCTCCAGAAGGAGCCGAACTGTTAAGTCTGATCAGCTCATCGATTATTGAAAGCGATGAAAGCCTGCGTGCATACCAGACGGGTGACGCAGATGAGCTTTACAGCAGGCTGAACATGTTATTTCACAAATTCATCCAAAACAAAGAATGGTGAAAAGGCCCCGGAGCATCCTCCGGGGCTTTGCGTGTTTAAACAGACCAATCGGCGGCTAAAAGGAAAGTAATATAACAAAAGGGAGGAATTAAAATGGATCTACGCCATCGGCAAACAAACGGACAGCCGGCACAAACGCAAGACCGCCAGCCCGGTGTGGAAAGCGTCATGGATCCGCGTCCGATCTATGAGGTTGAAAACCATAAAGGCACGGATAAGCTGAAAGGGAAAGTCGCGCTTATCACAGGCGGTGACAGCGGAATCGGCAGAGCCGTCGCCGTTGCTTATGCCAAAGAAGGCGCAGATATCTCAATCGTTTACCTGAACGAACATGAAGACGCACAGGAAACGAAAGCCCTTGTTGAAAAAGAGGGCGCCAAATGTCTCTTGCTTCCCGGTGATGCCGGGGATGAAGCGTTCTGCATTGATGCCGTTGAACAGACTGTCAAGAAATTAGGAAGGCTTGACATTCTGGTCAACAATGCCGCAGAACAGCATCCTAAAGACGGAATTAAAGACATTTCCAGCGAGCAGCTTGAGAGAACATTTAAAACCAATTTCTTTTCCTATTTCTACTTCACAAAAAAAGCGATCGATTATTTGGAACCTGGCAGTGTGATCATTAATACCACCTCAATCAATCCTTACCGGGGCAATCCAGAACTGATTGATTATACAGCGACAAAAGGAGCGATCAATGCCTTCACACGGTCGATGTCCCAGGCGCTTGTCGGAGACGGGATCCGCGTCAATGCGGTAGCGCCGGGACCGATTTGGACGCCGCTGATTCCATCAACGTTCTCCGCCGATAAAGTCGCTGCATTCGGAACAGACACGCCAATGGGCCGTCCGGGACAGCCGGCCGAACTTGTCGGCTGCTAAGTGCTTCTCGCATCAGACGAATCATCTTATATGACTGGACAGACCCTTCATGTCAATGGCGGAGACTTTATTACGACGTAAGAGGAGGAAACAGCGCAGTGAAGGTGATGAAGGAAGATGTCGTACAATACTATCAAAAAGCGGGGATCATGCTGTCCGAGGATGAAAAAAACAGCATTCAAATCATGGACTACGGCTTAAATAAACTGAACAAGCTCGGCCTTCAGCTCATCGTTTACGTCAATACAGACCGCTATTGTGCCAAAGAGCTTGTTTTGTTCCCCGGCCAGACTTGCCCTGAACACCGTCATCCTCCTGTCAATGGAGAAAAGGGAAAAGAAGAAACATTGAGATGCCGGTATGGAAAGGTCTATTTGTATGTGGAAGGAGAAACAACAGACATACCCGCCGTCCTGCCGCCCATTGAGGATCGGGAGCATTTCACCGTCTGGCGTGAAATCCGACTGTCTCCCGGCGAACAATACACCATTCCGCCAAACACAAAGCATTGGTTCAAAGCCGGCTGTGAGGGCGCGGTGATGAGTGAGTTTTCTTCTACAAGCACAGATGACCACGATATGTTTACGGATCCAAGAATTTAGCGAATGGGAGCAGCTCTCATTCGCTTTTTTCTCTTTCAATATCAAAACCGATGAAATGCCGAAATTCGTCATCAGCAAAATAAAAACGAATCCCGTTCATTTGCAGCATGTTTACTGCCTTTAAACCGTTCGCCCGAAAGCGATAGATGGATCTGTCTGCCAAGGATGCGACTTCAAGCTTGCGCTTCCTACCGGTTAAGCTTCCAAGCCGGGCGACATCAGGTGCGGCTTTTCCCGTAAATTCAATGCCGATGATCCGGTTGTCGCGATCAAGATCAGCCATCAATGGCGAATCTCCGATATCTTCAGTTGTGACGGGGGCGGTCTGCTTTTCCGTCAGGGAAATATAGCCCATATCAGCTTCAGCATCAAATGCAATTAAAATATTCATCATGACACCACCTCATTCCATTGTTTAATATACCGGACATTGTGGAAAAGTAACAGTGGACTCGATGAAAAGGAGGAACTTAAAATGGATCAGCAGCAGATCAAACAAAAGGTGCTCGATATTCTCGATCATCATAAGATCGGTACGCTTGCCACGGTTGAACAGGGGAAGCCCAATTCCCGCTATATGACGTTCTTCCACGACGGAATGACACTCTACACGCCGACAAGCGATGAAACACACAAAGCCGAAGAGATCGACAACAATCCGAATGTCCATGTGCTTTTAGGCTATGACGGAGAAGGCTTCGGCGACGCTTATCTGGAAATCAAGGGGACGGCCGAGCTGAACCACTCAAAAGAATTAAAGGATCAAATCTGGGATGAACGACTTGAGCGCTGGTTTGACGGAAAAGACGATCCAAACCTGACCGTGCTTGAAATCCATCCTTCGGAAATCAGGCTGATGAACGGAGGGGAAAGCACTCCGGTGACCCTTGATTTATAGCACAGTTTGTCATTTGGATCATTCTGTAGTATAATACAACACAGGAACACGCTAAGAGCAAATAATGGAAAGTAAACTTCTTTTTTCTTTCTTAGAAGATGCTTGTTTTCTTCCTCTGACCGCCCCTAACACAGGCTAGAGGGAAAAAAGACTTTTTGTTTCACAATTCACACTGGCGCGGCTTCGGAGCCGCAAGGACGATTGAGAGGTAGGGCTTTCGTTGTCTTGGTTTCAGAAATTCCATGGTGTTTACTTTCACTCGGAACGATAGATGCTGATCTTCCGCAGTTTTAGCGGACTTTTGAATATAAATATTTGCTCGAATAAAAAGACTAAATGAAATGGAAAACCGCTTTGGCGCATGCTGAAGCGGTTTTTTAAATTTCCGAAACCTTTCCTCGCAGTAAGAAGTCTAATCAATAGACTGGAGGACAGGAATATGGATGTTTTAACTTCAAAAGTACTCTTGATTTTTTGTTTTTTATTGCTCATACACTCTATTGAAACATTGGCTTATGCGGCCCGGCTGTCCGGCGCCAGAGTCGGGTTTATCGCTTCGGCTCTGTCCTTGTTTAATGTGATGGTGATCGTCTCGAGAATGTCCAATATGATTCAGCAGCCTGTGACGGGGAAGCTCGTTGATATGGCAGGCGCGGATGCACTCTCACTCGTGGGAAAGCAGTTTCGGTTTTTAATCTTCGGCTCAACCGTCGGGACCATCTGCGGAATGCTCCTCTTGCCGACATTCATCGCCGTTTTTTCGCGGGCGATCATTCATTTGGCCGGTAAGGACGGTTCTGTTTTGCACGTGTTTCGCAAGGCGTTTTCGAAAAGCAGCCTGAAAAATATGAGGCGCTATTTGAAAAGGCCGACTATACAATATGCAAAAGGCTTTCAGTTTCGCTTCATCCCAAAACGGCTGTTCGTTTTAAACATGGTGATCACGGCCATTTACACGATCGGTGTGCTGGCCGCCTTATACGCCGGTGTTCTCGTTCCGGAACGGCACACAACGGCAGTGATGGCATCAGGACTTGTCAATGGAATCGCAACGATGCTGTTGGCGCTGTTTGTCGATCCGAAGGTTTCCGTGCTGGCCGATGATGTGGCCAAAGGGAAGCGGAGCTATGTTTATTTGAAATGGGCCTCTGTCACAATGGCCGTATCCAGGGTAACCGGCACGGTTCTTGCGCAAATTTTGTTTATACCGGCATCTTACTATATCGCATGGATGACCAAATGGATGTAGGTGTTATTTGACGAAATGATCAAAAAGCGAATGATATTATTTCGTTTTGTAAGATAAAGAAGAATGAAGTATAATTTTACGGATGGTGAATACCTTTACAGCTTTCTTTTATTAATTGTCGACTATGTCATCCTGTGGTAGTCTATTTGGGGCGGTGATAATAGTGGATAATGTGAAAAGAGTAAGAGTAAAGGTAAAAAAGAAGAAGAAAAAACGGCGGAAAATCATCAAACGGCTGTTGCTATTCATCGTACTGCTTATCATTGCTGTTACAGGATACAGCATCTACGAATACCGACAAGGTTTATCAGAGTCAGACGGAAGCTTTAAAAACGATGGTCAGTTCGAGTTCAACGGGGAAGGCTCGGATTTGGATGAAGTGAACGTCCTCGTACTCGGAATCGATTCCAGGGGGGAAGAGCATTCAAGATCGGATTCGATGATGGTCATTCATTACGATAAAAAACAAAAGCAGCCTAAATTGATCTCGATCATGAGGGACAGCTATGTCGATATACCGGGGCATGAAAAGCAAAAAATCAATGCAGCATATGCTTTCGGCGGCCCTGAGCTTGTCCGTCAAACACTGAAGGAAAATTTCGGTTTGAACATCAATTACTATGCCGTACTCGATTTTAAAGGGTTTGCCAAAGTCGTCGATGCGATTGCCCCCGATGGCATTGAAGTCAATGTGCCGAAAAGGATGTCTTACGGAATCGGCATGACATTGGAACCGGGAAAGCAGGTTCTTCACGGTGACAAACTGCTCGGATATGTCCGGTTTAGACATGACAGAGAAAGCGACTTTGGACGGGTAAGAAGGCAACAGGAGGTCTTTGGAAAGCTGGAGAAAGAAGCGGTGAATATCGGAAATGTCGCGCGGCTTCCGAAGGTGTTGGGCCTCGTCGACCCGTATGTCGAGACAAACCTTCCGAACGGCGTCATATTTTCAGTCGGTAAAGACTTCTTTTTAGGAGAAACAAAAGAAACGAAAAGCTTCAGGCTGCCTGTTGACGGCTCATATACAAATCTAAGAGATCCAAAATACGGAGATGTGTTGGATTTGGATCTGGAAAAAAATAAAGAAGCACTGCAACAATTTCTTGACGAGGGATCCGCCGAATAACACGGCGGATCTTATTTTTGAGCATATTTTTTCAAACCCCGGTCATAAAGAAAGTTTCCGAACGGAACAAAAGCGACGAGCAGACCCGCGGCAGGCCATTTCAGCGACCACCTCAAGGCGAATGTCACATATAACAGAACGAGCAGATAGATGATAAACAATCCGCCGTGAAGCGATCCGACGATTGTGACGGCCATCGGATAACCCGCCCAGTATTTCAGAGGCATGGCGACAAAAAGCAGGATTAAGAGTGACATGCCTTCAATAAACCCCATCGTTCGAAGGCGGCCAATCGGTGTTTGCAGCATGAGATACCCTCCCTGTTCTAATCTTACCTCTATAATATAGACTAAATGTATACAATTAGAACAGGCCCCGCGTTTATTTTTGTGCCGGAATTTTCATTAAAGCCCCGAAATATTGCTGTGCCGTCGTAAAGCAAATAAATGCTGTAAGCTCTGCGATTTCTTCATCAGAGAACATCTCTTTCAGCACGTCAAACTGCCTGTCGCCGATTCGGTCTCTTTCTGACAGAAACACTTCCGCAAAGCCCATGGCAAGGCTGGTTTTTTCAAGATTGGAAGCTTCAGGCTTGCCCTTAGCCTTGCAATATTCACAGCCGTTGCCCTGTGCCAGCACTCGGCGTACCTGTTCCTTCAGCTCCTTTGATAACAAACCGTCTCCGGAAAGTTCGTCCGCCAATGCCGTCCAGGCTGAAAGAACCGATTCGGAATGCCCTAAAAGTCTTTGAAACGGAGTCTCTCCCCTTGATGAAGGAATAATTCTTGTCATATCTTGATCACCTCTCCATAATAGTATCTAACTCACCCTTCAATAGGAATTTCATTCGTAAAGATATATCGATCAATGTTTTATAAATGATACGAAAAAGGGGGACATGACTTTGCAAATGGATGAGATCGATTACAAAATCATCGAAGAATTGAAAAAAGACAGCCGCTCGTCGATGAGGGAGCTCGGGAGGAAGATCAATCTTTCCGCTCCGGCGGTAACGGAAAGGGTCAGACGTCTTGAAGCATTCGGCATCATTAAAAAGTACACATTGGCTATCGATTATCAGAAAGTCGGACTTCCGGTCTCCTGCATCATTGAAGCGACGGTTAAAAACGGGGAGTATGAAAGGTTTAAAACCTACATCGAACGTCTGCCGAACATCGAATTTTGCTACCGGATCGCGGGAGCGGCCTGCTATATGCTGAAAATAAACGCCGAAAGCCTGGCGCAAATCGAAGCGTTTATCAATCAAACGTCCCCTTACGCTCAGACGGTGACACATGTCATTTTTTCAGAAATCAAAACGAAAGACTTTGAACGTTAGAGATGAATCCTTTCCATCTGTTATAATAAAAGGATGGATGAATAAGAAAGAGATGTGATGGACTTGGCAAAAACAGTCGTTTTAGCAGAAAAACCTTCAGTCGGCCGGGATTTGGCCCGCGTGCTGAAGTGTCATAAAAAGGGAAATGGATATCTTGAAGGAGACCGCTACATCGTGACATGGGCGCTCGGCCACTTGGTCACATTGGCGGACCCGGAAGGCTATGGAAAAGAGTATCAGTCATGGCGCCTTGAAGACCTGCCGATTATTCCTGAGCCATTAAAGCTCGTCGTCATCAAAAAGACAGGGAAGCAATTTCAGGCGGTCAAATCACAGCTGATCAGAAAAGATGTCAAAGACATCGTCATCGCCACAGATGCAGGACGGGAAGGCGAGCTTGTCGCCCGCTGGATCATCGACAAGGCAAAGGTCACCAAGCCCTTGAAACGCTTGTGGATTTCATCTGTCACAGACAAAGCGATCAAAGACGGATTTAAAAACTTAAAGAACGGCAAAGAATTTGAAAACTTGTATCATTCCGCCGTGGCAAGAGCCGAAGCTGACTGGATCGTCGGCATCAACGCGACAAGGGCGCTGACGACGAAATTCAATGCCCAGCTTTCCTGCGGCCGCGTGCAGACGCCGACACTGGCAATGATCGCCAAACGTGAGGAAGACATTAAAAACTTTAAGCCTGTTCCTTACTATGGCCTGCGCGCCGCAGTTGACGGCATGACGCTGACATGGCAGGACAAAAAAACAAAGCAGACCCGCACCTTCAATGCATCTGTGACCTCTCAGCTTGCAAAAGCTCTGCAAGGCAAACCGGCGGTCATTTCTGATTTGAAGAAAACGGCGAAAAAAAGCTTTGCACCCGGTCTCTATGATTTAACAGAATTGCAAAGGGACGCCCATAAACGCTTCGGCTTCTCCGCGAAAGAAACACTGTCCGTCTTACAAAAGCTCTATGAGCAGCACAAGCTTGTCACATACCCGCGGACGGATTCACGATTTCTTTCAAACGACATCGTTCCGACGCTGAAAGACCGGTTGGAAGGGATGCAGGTCAAGCCTTATGCCCAGCATGTCAACCGGATTTTGCAGCGCGGGATCAAAGCGGGCAAAAACTTTGTCAATGATGCGAAAGTATCCGACCACCACGCGATTATTCCAACGGAAGAGCCGCTTTCGCTCGGCGCTTTAAGCGATAAGGAGAGAAAGCTGTACGACTTGATTGCCAAGCGTTTTCTGTCCGTTTTGCTGCCTCCGTTTGAATATGAAGAAACAAAGGTGTTTGCCGAAATCGGCGGCGAAACCTTTACGGCAAAAGGAAAAACCGTTCAGTCCCAAGGCTGGAAAGCGGTGTATGACTATGCCGATGATGAGGACGATGAGGAAGAAAAGGATCAAACCCTTCCCAAGCTTGCAAAAGGCGACAAGCTGCCCGTCCGTGCTCTGACAGAAACCAAAGGGGAAACGAAGCCGCCTGCGCGCTTTAATGAAGGAACATTGCTGTCGGCGATGGAAAATCCGTCCGCATTTATGCAAGGGGAAGAAAAGAACCTTGTGAAAACGCTTGGCGAGACGGGCGGACTCGGGACGGTCGCGACCCGCGCCGACATTATCGAAAAGCTGTTCAACACATTTTTGATCGAGAAAAAAGGAAAAGATATTTATATCACTTCAAAAGGCAAACAGCTCCTTGAACTTGTCCCAAGCGATTTAAAATCGCCGGCGCTGACCGCGGAGTGGGAGCAGAAGCTGTCAGGCATAGCAAAAGGCAAGCTGAAATCGGCCGCCTTCATCAAGGAAATGAAGGAGTATACGAAGCAGACGATCAAGGAAATCAAAAGCAGCAATCAAACATTCAAGCATGATAACATCACAGGCACGCACTGCCCAGAATGCGGAAAACTGATGCTGAAAGTAAACGGCAAGCGCGGCACAATGCTCGTCTGTCAGGACAGGGAATGCGGCCACCGCAAAACGGTCGCCAAACAAACGAACGCCCGCTGTCCGGTCTGCCATAAACGGATGGAGCTGCGCGGCCACGGAGAAGGCCAGACCTTCGCCTGCGTCTGCGGCCACAGAGAAAAGCTCTCTGTTTTTGAAAAGCGCAGAGCAAAAGACAAAAACTCAAAAGCGTCCAAACGCGACGTACATGCCTACATGAAAAAGCAAAACAAGGATGAGCCGGTCAACAACGCGCTCGCCGAACAGCTGAAGAAGCTGAAGCTTGATCAATAACAAAGCTTGCAGAGCCTGCCTCTGCAAGCTTTTTTTCTAGCGGGTACGCCGCAAAACGTTTCAGCAAAAATGGGAGGTGGTAAGGAAAGAAACAAAGGAGGACGTAGTATGGCAAACAAAACCGCAGGAAAAATAGCAGCAGAGCTGTTGAAAGAATGGAATATCCATCATGTATACGGCATGCCGGGAGACAGCATCAATGTATGGATCGATGATTTGCGGCATGAAGAAAGCAATATTCGCTTTATTCAAGTGCGCCATGAGGAAACCGCGGCTCTCGCTGCTGCGGCTGAGGCGAAATTAACCGGCAAAATCGGTGTCTGCCTGTCGATTGCAGGGCCGGGCGCCGTTCATTTGCTGAACGGGCTGTACGATGCGAAAGCCGATGGCGCACCTGTGCTGGCGATTACGGGACAGGTGTCTTCGAATCAGATTGGCAGGGATTATTTTCAGGAGATCGGTCTTGAGAGACTGTTTGAGGATGTATCTGTCTTCAATCAGCAGGTCCATTCGGCAGAGGCGCTTCCGGATCTTCTCAATCAGGCGATCCGCACCGCATACAGCCAAAAAGGGCCCGCCGTTCTATCCGTCTCCGATGATGTGTTTGCCGAAAGAGTCGAGCGAAAGCCGGTGTATACATCAGCGCTCTATATCGACGGCGACCTTCGCCCGAAGCAAAGTCAGCTACTGCAATGCGCCCAATTGATCAATGAGGCGAAAAAGCCGGTGATTTTGGCCGGAAGAGGAATGAAAGCGGCGAGGGAGGAACTGCTGGCGTTTGCAGATAAAGCGGCCGCTCCAATCATCATCACGCTTCCGGCAAAAGGGATTGTTCCCGACCGGCATCCGCATATGCTCGGAAATCTCGGGCACATCGGGACAAAGCCCGCATATGAAGCGATGGAGGAATGCGACCTCTTGATCATGCTGGGGACTTCGTTTCCTTACCGCGATTATCTGCCGGAGGGTGCAGCGGCTGTTCAGCTCGACAACAATCCTGCAAAAATCGGCAAGCGGTATCCGGTAAAAGCGGCCCTTGTCTGTGATGCCAAGCTTGGGCTCGCTGAACTGACGAGAACAATCGAACGAAAAACGAACCGTTCATTCTTAGAAAGCTGTACAGAACATATGAACAAATGGCGGCAGCAATTAGAAAAAGACGAACAAGTGGCGACATCACCGCTGAAGCCGCAGCAGGTGATCGCAAGGCTTGAAGATGCAGTCGCAGATGATGCGGTGCTGTCGGTTGACGTCGGGAATGTGACGGTATGGATGGCCCGCCATTTTCAAATGACGGGTCAGGAGTTTCTGATTTCAAGCTGGCTCGGTACGATGGGCTGCGGTTTACCCGGCGCGATTTCCGCCAAGCTGTCGCACCCCGGGCGCCAGGTGGTGGCCGTTTGCGGAGATGGCGGCTTCAGCATGTCGATGCACGATTTTCCGACCGCTGTCAAATACGACCTTCCGCTTGTCGTCGTCATATTCAATAATCAAAACTTGGGGATGATTCAATATGAACAGCAGGAAAAGGGGCATCTTGAATATGCGACAGATCTCGAAAACATCGATTTCGCCAAATTTGCCGAAGCCTGCGGCGGGAAAGGCTTCAGTGTGGTCAAGCATGAAGAGCTCATCCCGGCGTTGAAAAGCGCTTTTGCCTCACAAAAACCGGCCATTATTGATGTGACGATCGAAGACGAGCCGCCGCTTCCCGGAAAGATATCCTATACACAAGCGGCGAACTACAGCAAATATATGGTGAAGAAATTCTTTGGAAAAAAAGAACTGGACTTGCCTCCGCTAAAGAAAAGTATAAAAAGGTTATTTTAATGATTTTGCCAAGGGGCAGCAGCTTCCTTGGCGATTTTTTTCCGATTCCGTTGATTTATCGGCTGTTTATATGGAAAATAAAAGAAGGCGGGGCGTGTAAAACAGCCGGCCGACAGCGCACCAAAACCCATCTCACAATGAAAAGGGAGGGGTTATCAAAATGCAGCTTTTTCAAAAGCGAAGCGCCGCGGTGATAGCGGCGGCATTATGGTCGGGATTGTTGTTCATTCCTCAGCAGGCGTTTGCCCATGGTTTTGTTGAAAAGCCCGAAAGCAGGGCGGCTTTGTGCAGCGAGTCCTATGGACTGCTCAATTTGAATTGCGGCAGCGTCATGTATGAACCGCAAAGCCTGGAGGCGAAAAAGGGGTTTCCGCAGGACGGACCTGCTGATGGGCAAATTGCATCTGCGGGCGGACTGTTCGGCGGCATTCTTGATCAGCAGTCTGAGAATCGCTGGTTTAAACACATCATGACCGGAGGCGTCCATACATTTACTTGGACATATACCGCTCCCCACAAAACGAGCCAATGGCACTACTATATCACCAAAAAAGACTGGGACCCCAATCAGCCGCTGAAAAGAGCCGACTTTGAAGCGATCGGCACAATAGAACATGACGGGTCTCCTGCATCCAATCATCTATCCCATCAAATAGAAGTGCCACAAGATCGCCAAGGATACCATGTGATTTTGGCCGTTTGGGATGTGGCTGATACTGAAAACGCTTTCTATCAAGCGATTGATGTTCAGCTTGTGAGCCCATAAGCGTCCGATCAGGATTCTGGCAGAGTGGGTTTTGGTGCAAATATAAAAAAAGCCTGTCTTTGACAAGCTTTCATTACAGGTTATTTGTTTTTCTTCATCGCCGCAGCCATAAACGGAAGAACCGTTCCAAACAGCATCGTGCCTCCGAAGAAGTTGCCGAGATAAGGCTGTCCGATCAGATAGCACACGGCAAACACGAGAGTCGCCAGTCCGATCATCACATAGGCCGGAAAGAATCTTTTTTGAAAGCTCATCCTTTGGGTGATCCGGAAAAAGATCAGTCCGATAACAAGCGGGACAAGCCATAAGTAGAATAGGACAAATATTTTCATTGCGAAAACCTCATATTTTTTTATCTATCATACCAGATAAACGGTAAAAAAGGGTGTGACAAGTTTCGAACTTATTTGCCGCGCTCGGCGTATTCTTTCCTCAGGAGTCCGTAGACGAAATGATCGGCAAAATGATCATGAAGCCATTCGCATTGTCTGAGGCAGCCTTCTTTCACAAATCCGAGCCTTTCGGGTATCGCCCGGCTTCTGCTGTTTTTAACCGCCGCCCTGATTTCAACCCGGTTGAGTTCATATTCGTTAAACATCATATCAATCAGCGCGCGGCATGCGCTCGTCATGATTCCTTTTCCCTGATGAGATTCACCGAGCCAGTAGCCGATCGATGTCGTTCGGTTGGTCCAATTGATATAGTGCAGGCCGATCATGCCGGCGAATTGCTGTTGATGCCAGATCCCTGCCTGAAAGCCGTTATTCGCGGCAGCCTGCTTCATGGCATCCTCGATAAAAGCTTCGGTGTCTTCAAGCTTCTTCGTTCCGTCGACCCAGTACAGCCATTTTCTTAAATGCTGTTTGGATTGCTGGATCTGTTTGTAGACGGCGGGTGCATCCTTTGGTTCAAGCATTTTTAAATACAGATCATGATCAATCTTCAGTGTGAACATCCAGAATCCTCCTTTTCTCCAGTATAAAGAAAAAAGCCCGACCGAAGTCAGCTTTTTTAACCGGTAAATGTATCAAAAATGAGAAACACGTTAAGTCCGACGATCAGAACAGCAATGATCCATGATACGGCTGTCACCCATGCGGCGTTTTTAAGGCTTCCCATGATCCGCTTATTGCTTGTAAATAGAATAAGCGGAATGAGAGCGAAGGCGATTCCGAACGACAGGACGACCTGGCTTAACACGAGGGCGGTTGTCGGGTTGACGCCTGAAGCAATGATGGCAATCGGCGGCAAAATCGTGATAAATCGTCTTAAATAAAGCGGAATTCGAAAATTGATGAATCCTTGCATAATAATATCTCCCGAAAGTGTTCCGACAGATGAACTGGATAAGCCTGCCGTCAAAAGTCCGATGCCGAACAACACGGCTGACAGCGGACTGACCATTGTGCTGAAATGGCTGAAGGCGACATCCAGATCCTCGACAAAAATCCCGTTTTTGAAAAACAATGCGGCGGCAACGATCAGCATGCTCGCATTGATCGCTCCGGCAATCAGCATGGCGATCAAAATATCGATAAATTCAAACCGGAATATTTTTTTCTTTTCAGCATCCGTTTTTCCAACCACCCTTCTTTGGGTGAGAGCGGAGTGCAAGTAAATGGCGTGCGGCATAACCGTTGCTCCGAGGATCCCCGCCGCCAGAAGAATGCTGTCGGTTCCGTCAAAGCGAGGGACAAACATGCCCTCCAAAACCGATCCAATGTCAGGCTTTGCAAAAAAAGTCTGAAAGGCAAAGGCGATCACGACGATAAACAGCATTCCTGTAATCGCCGCTTCGAGCGGGCGGACGCCGCGCCGTTGCAGCTCCAGGATCGCGAATGATCCAGCCGCTGCAATGAGCGATGCTTCAAGAAGCGGAATGCCGAACAATAGATAAAGGCCGAGAGCCGCTCCGATAAATTCGGCAAGGTCTGTCGCGATGACGACGAGCTCTCCCTGAATCCAAAGACCGACCGACACCGGTTTTGGGAATTCCTCCCTTGCAACCTCGGGAAGATTTTTGCCCGTTGCAATGCCGAGCTTGGCGGACAGCGACTGTATAAGCAGCGCCATAATATTCGAAAAAAGAATAACCCATAAAAGCAAATATCCGTACTTGGAACCTGCAGCAATGTTTGTGGCAAAGTTGCCGGGATCGATATAGGCGATGGCAGCTATAAAAGCCGGCCCCAGAAAAGGAAGGAGCCTTTTGAAACCTTTGCTTTTTCCATCTAGTGCGTCTTGAGCTTCTTTTGATATTTGTGCGTGTCTGGACATATCTTGACTGACCATATGATTCACCTAGATTCTCGTTGTTTTTTCCTTGTACATAAAAGTTTCCTTAATGCAAATTCCATATTCATCATATGCCCTGACATTATGAATTGTCAACCATAAGATGCGTAGTTTATACAAGCCAAACAAAAACCAGCACCGCTCCCTGCGATGCTGGCTGCCTCTGTCCTATGCTTCAGACCGCGAACCTGTTCTTCCCCGGAACAGAAGATTCAAAATAAAGACGAGGATTGCGGCTCCGATGATAGCCGGAAAAATGGCGAATCCAGCAATGTCAGGCCCCCACGTTCCGAACAGCCCGTGACCGATCCAGGCTCCGACAAAGCCGACAACCATGGAGCCGATCCATCCGCCGGGAGCGCCGCTGCCTCCGATTGCACCTCCGATCAAACCGATGACAATTGCAACAATTAAAGAAACGAGAAATCCCAACATTGTCATTCCACCCTCTTTCAATTGTTTTATATTGAATGTTTAGCCTTCCTGAAGCACTGCTAAACACGTAAAAACATATCGGGTGAAACGAATGGCTACTCCTCGAGCAGCGAGGCGCCGGCTATGCCGGGATGTGTCATCTCGTAAGGATCGAGAATCAGATCAAGCTCCTCTTCTGTCAGCACATCATGCAGCAAACAAAGTTCGCGAACCGATTGTCCTGTCGCAATCGCTTCTTTTGCGATTCTTGCCGCTGCTTCATATCCGAGATGGGGGTTGACGGCGGTAATGACGCCGACGCTTTTTTCCACGAATTCCTTCAGCCTGATTTCATTTGCTTCGATTCCTTTGATACAGTAATCGGTAAAGACGCGGAAGCCGTTGTTCATGATTTTGATCGACTGCAGCAGGTTGAAAACAAGGACGGGTTCCATCACGTTTAATTCAAGCTGTCCCGCTTCTGAAGCAAGGCAGATCGTATGATCATTGCCGATGACCTGGAATGCGATCTGGTTCATCACCTCAGGCATGACAGGGTTCACTTTACCCGGCATGATCGAAGAGCCGGGCTGGCGCGGCGGCAGCCGGATTTCCGCAAGACCCGCTCTCGGACCTGAAGCCATTAAGCGGATATCGTTGGCGATTTTGGACATGTTCATCATCCCGACTTTAAGGGCGGCGGACACTTCTGTGTAGGCATCGGTGTTCTGGGTGGCGTCAACAAGATGGTCCGCTCCTTTCAGCTGATAGCCGCTGATTTCTGACAGGTGCTCGACGACGCTTTTGATATATCTTGGGTCGGCGTTTAAGCCTGTGCCGACTGCGGTCGCTCCCATATTGACTTCATACAAATGGTGCCGGGACTGTTTAATTCGCTCGATGTCTCTTTCAATCACGCGCGAATAGGCTTCAAACTCCTGTCCGAGCCGGATCGGAACCGCGTCTTGAAGATGGGTCCGTCCCATTTTGATGACGGAATCAAATTCAGCCGCTTTTTGTCGGAATGCGTCAAGCATATCCTCCATCGTCCCTAAAAGCTTTTTGATATGATTCAATGTCGCCAGGTGAATCGCCGTCGGAAAAACGTCATTCGTTGACTGCGCCATGTTGACATGTGTGTTTGGACTTAAATGAAAATAGTCGCCTTTGTCTCTTCCTAAAAGCTCCAATCCTCTATTCGCGATCACCTCGTTGGTGTTCATGTTCATTGAGGTCCCGGCTCCGCCTTGAATGGGATCGACGATAAAATGATCGTGCCAGAGGCCGTCCATGATTTCACCGGCCGCCTTGATGATGACCTCGCCGAGATCTTTATACAGCCGCTTGATTTCCATGTTGGAGAGAGCGGCCGCTTTTTTGACCATAGCCAAAGCTTTAATCAGCTCTTCATCGATCTGATAGCCGGTGATCGGAAAATTTTCAACGGCTCTCATCGTCTGTACCCCGTAATAAGCATCAGCCGGAACTTCTTTTTCTCCTAGAAAGTCTTTTTCAATCCGGGTTGTTTTCGTTTCCATGGATAAGCCCCTCCGTGTGTTGTTTCTTATCATGTAGTGTGTCACGATCCGCCGCATTTTTATTTTCAGTAAAAAAAGTAAATTCGGCTCCCTAAAGCAGGTTGTCAAGTAATAAAAAGCCTGTTTTCAATAATCGAATCCGATCATTTGTATGACGAAAAATTTTCAAGGAAAGATATACAAAAACAGACAAATGGTCATATGGTTATGTTTGTGTATTATTCACTTCATTAAATTTCTTTACGGTTAAGCGTTTTTGTAGTAAAGTTCATAATAAATTTTGGAAGCAGGAAAGGAAGTACTGTGATGGGAAATGTACTGATGATTAATTTTCCAGGGGAAGGTCATATCAACCCCTCTATAGGTGTAACGAAAGAATTGCAAAGCCGTGGTGAAAAGGTCGTCTATTATGCAGTCGAAGAATACGCGGAAAAAATAAAAAAAACAGGGGCCGAAGTTCGTTTATATCCCGATTTTAGAGATGATTTATCCTTCGGGAGAAGCAGAACCGGTGATGAGAAAATGGACTTTGCCGAAATCGGTTTAAACATGGCAAAAAAGGCGGATGAAATCGTTCAGCTCATATACCGGGAAGTCAAAGATGAGCAATATGATTATGTCATTTTCGATCATCACTTTTTGGCAGGAAAAATCATTGCCGAAATGATGGGGCTGCCTTGCATTTCATTGTGCACGACGTTTGCCATGGATGAAGAACTGATCCATTCCTTTGGCAAAACGCATCAAACCGGTCTTGAAAACTCGCCTTGCTTAGAACAACTTCAGCAGTTTCTCTTGGAATTAAGTGACCGGTATCCTGTCAGCCTGAGCCAGCCGTTTGATGTCTTTTCATGCCCCGGAGACATCACAATCGTTTTCACTTCAAGGGAATTTCAGCCTCATGCTGAAAGGTTTGGAGAGGACTACTTGTTCGTCGGCCCGTCTGTCACGAGCCGCCACGACCCGGGCAGCTTCCCGATGCATGAACTCGAGGGCGAGACCGTCATCGTCATCTCAATGGGGACGATCTTCAATCGGCAAAAAGAGATTTACAATATGTGCATTGATGCCTTGCAAGACTTTGACGGAAAAGTGGTTATGTCAATCGGCAGACATACGAATCCGGATGAGCTGAACGACATCCCAGACCATTTTATCGTCAAGCCTTATATTCCGCAGCTGGAGCTTTTGAAAACCGCTGATTTGTTCGTTACACACGGCGGAATGAACAGCACAAATGAAGGGCTTTACTTTGATACACCGCTTATTGTCATCCCGATGGGAGGTGATCAGTTCTTCGTCGCCAGCCAGGTGGAAAGAGCAGGCGCCGGCGTTAAACTGGACAAAACAGAGCTCACATCAGAGGTTTTGCGGGAAAAGGTGAAAGAAGTGCTTGAAAACCGCTCCTATGCTGACAGCGCCGCCGACATCGGCAAATCGCTCCGAAGCGCCGGGGGCTACAAAAGGGCTGCTGATGCTATTTTTGAACTGGTGCATGAAACAGTGGAAAAGGGATAAAACTTCCCTTTTCCTTTTTTTCGTTTTGCAGACTGTTGGGTTTCCTGCATGGGGCATTGTGTTCATCACGGCATCCCGGCTTTCAATCCGGCGCAGTCTGCCAACCTTCCAATCCAAGCCCATTCAGGCGTCTCAACCAATTTTCCTTTTCCCATCCTTGAAGATGCTTCTCTACCCCGATACCTTTACACATTGATTGTTCAGTGATGTCATCATCATTTTGATTCCACCAATTCTCCGATGTTATTTGTTCAGGCGGTTTTGCCAAAAACGAGGATTCCTGAGGCGAATCATTGTATACTAAAACAAAACAACAAGGAGGACAGAATTCTCTTGGAGAAGACAGAGCTGGAAGAACAGTTGAAAATCATAGAAAAATGGGAAAAAGAACAGCAGAAAGTATGGTTTTGGGAAAGAATCGGCCGGCTTCCGTTTAAAGTGCTGGATAAGCTGACACCGGCTTTTATTCAAGACAAAATCGGCCTTTTGCTGGATGAAATCGGCGGTTTTATTCAAAACGGCGGTCAGTATTTGACGTCTGAAAAACATCTGATCCGCAAGTTTCAAAAAGAGCTTCCGAACGAAACGATGGAAACGATCGCTGATGTGCAAAAGGCGCCTTTAGCGGTGATGGACCAAATTTGCGAAGAGCTTGGCAAAAACAGAGCGAACACCGCGGCCGTGCAAGGGGCGACAACTGGTGTGGGCGGCCTTTTCACACTAGCGATCGATATTCCCGCCATCCTCGGCCTTTCTTTGAAAACCTTGCAGGATATCGCGGTGTCTTACGGCTATGATCCGAAAGAAAAGACAGAGCGGATGTTTATCATCAAATGCCTGCAGCTGAGTTCTGCCGATATCGTCGGAAAAAAAGCGATCATTCAAGAACTCAGCCAATATCATCGCAGCCCGGATGAACGCCAAAACATGATCTCGCAAATTCAAGGCTGGCGGGAAGTTGTCTATACATACCGCGATTCCTTCGGCTGGAAAAAGCTTTTTCAAATGGTGCCCATCGCCGGTATTCTATTTGGCGCGATCACGAACCGTTCGATGATGAACGGTGTGGCGGAAACAGGCATGATGATGTATAAAAAACGGAGAATATTGGAGCGGCTGGAGGATATCGAGAAAGAACCGGAAAGATTGGGGGAATAGTTGAGGCGCTGAAACAATAGAGGTTCCGGTCATCTGAAAATAAATATATTCCTTTGGCAAACGTGCATCGCTATATATGCGGTGCTCTTTTTTGCAAGATTTAAAAAATGCATCCAGTTCATTTGCGAATGAACAGACTGGAAGGAATGAGGGAATGAGGCAGATTATTGCGATGGGCGGCGGCGGTTTTTCTATGGAGCCGGAAAACCTTTTATTAGATCAATATATTTTAGCTCAAGTCAAAAACGATTTACCAAAGGTATGTTTTGTTCCAACAGCCAGCGGTGACCAAACAAATGATATTGAAAGGTTTTATAAGGCGTTTCACACGCTGCCTTGCGAGCCGTCACACTTATCTTTATTTGAACCGCAATTTAAAGAATTGGAGAAATATGTTGTTGAAAAAGATGTGATATATGTCGGCGGGGGAAGTACGAGGAATATGCTTGTTTTGTGGAAGGAATGGGGATTAGATGACGTTTTGCAAAAGGCATATGAAAAAGGGGTTGTACTTGCTGGATTGAGTGCGGGTTCAATTTGCTGGTTTGAAGAAGGGATAACTGACCCGTTGAATGCGCCTTTATATAAGCTCGATGGTCTAGGCTTTCTGAAGGGAAGCCATTGTCCTCATTATGATGGAGAGAGCAAAAGGAAGCCTTCATATCACAAGTTCATCTTGGAAGGAAAAATAAAAGAAGGCTATGCAGTCGATGACGGTGCGGCTGTGCACTTTATCAATGAAACACTGGCTGCTTCTGTCAGTTCCAGGGCAAATGCAAAGTCATACAAAGTCAAATGTGCAAATGGTGAAATCAGTGAAACAGAGATTCGTACAAAGCGCTTAGGTGTTTGCAGAGGTCAAGTATAAGTGAGGGCTCGACGTCTGCGGCATTTTTTAAAGTTGAGCAAAATAAAACTGGGCCCTCTTAATGAGGGCCCAGGATGCGGGTTTAGATTTCCTTTTTCTGACGTTCTGTAAACCTTGGAAAACCGAACAAAATCGCGGCAATCCCGCAAATGCCGATCAAAATCGGATAGAAGGAGTAAGGGAGAATACTGATCGGCGATATTTTGGCGATTTGCGCCGCTGACAGCATTTGCGCGCCGTATGGAATCAGCCCTTGGATGACGCATGAAAAGATATCAAGGATGCTCGCTGATTTCCGGCTGTCAATTCCGTATTGGTCTGATAAATCCTTAGCGAGCGGACCGGCCGTGATGATCGCAATCGTATTATTGGCCGTGGCCAGGTTGGCGGTGCTGACGAGCCCCGCAATTCCGGCTTCAGCTCCTTTTTTCGAACGGACTCTGCGGGAAACAAACTCAAGCAGGAAGGCGATGCCGCCGTTTCGTTTCATCATTTCCGCCATTCCGCCGATCAGAAGAGACAGAATGATCAATTCGGACATCCCGCCGATTCCTTCCGTTATCGCCTGCAGGTAGGAGTGAAGAGTCAGGCTGCCGTCGGAAATGCCGATTACACCGGATAAGACGATTCCGCCAAGGATGACGGCCATCACATTAAAACCGAGAAGCGCAAAAATTAAAACGCCGAGATACGGCAGTACCTTGATCAAGCTGTAAGTCCCTGCCTGTGATACAGGGTGTCCTCCCGATGAGAAAATCATCAGCAGAATGATCGTTACAATCGCTGCGGGTAGCACGATCAAGAAATTCGTTTTGAATTTGTCCGACATTTTTGTTTTTTGTGTGCGGACGGCGGCAATCGTTGTATCAGAAATAAATGACAAGTTATCTCCAAACATGGCGCCGCCGACAACGGCAGCAACCGAAAATGCCGGGGAAACCCCGATTTCAGCGCTGATCCCGGCGCTGATCGGAGCGAGCGCCGCTATCGTGCCGGTTGATGTACCCATTGAAACGGAGATGAAAGCGGCAATGATAAATAAGCCGGCAACCAAAAACTGCCCGGGCACAAGGGAAAGAGCCAGATTCACCGTTGACTCTACAGCCCCCATCGCTTTTGCGACAGAAGAAAACGCCCCCGCCAAAATAAAAATCATCACCATAATCATGATATCGGGATGTCCCGCTCCTGTTGCGAACCACTCGGTCTTGCGGCTGAGCGGCTCCTTTCGGTTCATGGCGAGCGAAACAACCGCCGCGGCAAGAGCGGCTACCAAAATCGGCAGGCTGTAAAAGTCGCCCGTGACAAGCCCTGAGCCGACAAATAAGCAGACAAATAAAAATAGCGGCAAAAGCCCGGAAGCTTTTGCGTTTTGTTTTTGCATATCACGTACACCTCTTCTATTGCTATAACCGTTTTTTCACCAATATTCAACACTTTAAAAGGCGAAAGGCCAAAAGTCAAATGGTAAAATTAGTTCGGGAGAAAATGAATCAAAAAGAGGGGGAAGTCAAATGGACTTTCGAATGGGATCGAAAATGAATATGGCTGAAATGACAAAGGAAATCGGGGAAAAACACGCTAATTTCATCGTCTCTGAAGTGAACGATCATTGCCTGCGGGCCGCAGTCCTGGAGGGAGACTACATATGGCAATTCCACCCGGATTCGGATGAACTGTTTATGGTGATCGAGGGCGAGCTTTTAATCGACTTCAAGGACCGCGGCACAGAAGTGCTGAAGCCGAACGATTCTCTTCTTATACCGCGAGGCGTGATTCACAGGACGCGAGCTGAAAAAAGAACGGTTAATCTTTGCATCGAAAAAACAAACGCGGAAACCGTCATGTTGAATGAAGGCAATGTGTTAAAGCTCATCCGGTGCAAACCGGCCGGACAGGATAAACGCCCGTTCAGTGAGGCTCAGGCGAAATGGACCCCGGTTAAGGACATCAATGGCCTGATCAGACAATGGGGCGGATGGCGGGAGTCTGAATCCGGCCCGGAAGCCGTCGTGATGGCGCTTTGGAAAACAAAACGGGATTATTTGGATTTTATGAGGAACGATCACGATCTGATCTATGAAAACACGAATCAGCAAGACACGTTTGCATCAAGTGTTATTCGCCTTCTTGAAGATCCGGGTGAGATAAGCCGCGCGCTCGAAAAGTATAGCGCGGAGCTTGTCTTTGAACCGGAATGGACGGTCAACGGCACGAGGGTCTAGGACGAGCGGCCGCAGATTTTCGGGAATGTGCTGTTTTTGTTTATTCTTTTTAAGGTGTGGAATGTAAAAACCATAACACTTTATAAAGGAGGAAAACAAAATGGCAAACAATAACGAAAACAACAAAATGAGCAGGGAAGAAGCAGGCAGAAAAGGCGGAAAGACGACTAGCCAAAACCACGATCAGGAATTTTACCAGGAGATCGGCCAAAAAGGCGGAGAGGCGACAAGCGAAAATCACGATAAAGAATTCTACCAGGAGATCGGCCAAAAAGGCGGAGAGGCGACAAGCGAAAATCACGATAAAGAATTCTACCAGGAGATCGGCCAAAAAGGCGGAGAGGCGACAAGCGAAAACCATGATCAGGAATTCTACCAGGAGATCGGTCAAAAAGGCGGAGAGGCGACAAGCGAAAACCATGATCAGGAATTCTACCAGGAGATCGGTCAAAAAGGCGGAGAGGCGACAAAACGCAACCATGACAAAGAATTCTATCAAGAAATCGGTGAAAAAGGCGGAGAAAAAACGAGTCAAAATCATGACAAGGAGTTCTACCGGGAAATTGGCGAAAAAGGCGGACGCCAAAGAAGAAGCGGATAATCCTAATCAAGAAAAGGGAGGGCTTTACAGAAGCTCCTCTCTTTTATTATGCTTCACCATACAGTGTCCTTCATTGTCTAAATTAAAATATGATAAATTATTGATCCGGAAAAGAGATTTCCGCGTTGTTTTGTTATATAATTTCAAATGATACTCTAATTGTAATTATGAAACTTTGAATATGCTAAAAAAGTTAAGGACTAAAGTACTGGTGGGAGTGTACTCGAATGGCAGCGTTGTTTAAATTTTTTCAGCACCCTGGGGTCAGGCGTTTTTTTGTTTTTGTTGTTTTGGCGGGCGTTTTATATATGTTCCGAAGCATGATGAATCTGATTTTGCTCACATTTATTTTTACGTTTTTAATGAACCGTTTGGAAAGTGTGATCAGCAGCTTTTTAAATCGTTTTATAAAGGTCAGCCAGAAACTGATCGTATCCTGTTTATATGCGGCTCTTGCCATCGGGCTTTCAATTGGCGGGGTCATGTATTATCCCGTGATCGTCATACAGATTCAGCAGCTTATTAAACAAGGAAAATATATCGCGTCACACCCTGACAGTATTCCTTTTCTTGATATGTTCACAAATATCTTCGGCGATTTCAACCTGACACACTATATGGAAAAAGGACTGAACTTTATCTATACATACATTACGGATATCGGCACCTTCGGCTTGCAAGTGCTGATGTCGTTAATTCTCAGTATGTTCTTCCTGATTGAAAAAGATAAAGTGATGAGCTTGATGAATAAATTTAAAACGAGCAAGGTCGCCGTTTTTTATGAGGAAATCGCGTTTTTTGGAAAAAAATTCACGAGAACGTTCGGCAAAGTGCTGGAAGCGCAATTCATCATTGCGACGATTAATTGTGCGCTGACGACAATCGCTCTCGGGATTATGGGGTTTCCCCAGCTTTTCGGCCTGGCGGTCATGGTGTTTTTCCTCGGACTGGTTCCTGTCGCCGGTGTTGTGATTTCCCTCATTCCGCTGAGCATCATTGCATACAGCATTGGAGGGATCGCCTATATCGTCTCACTGGTGCTGGTCATTATGATTGTCCACGCGATCGAAACTTATTTTTTGAATCCGAAATTGATGTCTGCAAAGACAGAGCTGCCCATTTTCTTTACGTTTATCGTGCTGATTTTCTCCGAACATTTTATTGGGATTTGGGGTCTGATCATTGGGATTCCGATATTTGTCTTTTTACTGGATATACTTGATGTTACAAATAAGGAAGAAAACCGAACCGCGAAATAGCATATATTTGTAAATTCGAAAAGGTGGTTTACATATTTCGAATTTTCAGGTATAACTGTTATATAACGATATAAAGCCACACGTTTAATCCTTTTGTAGGAGTGGGGGACCCGATCATTTGGGGTGAATTTTTTAGTTCAAAGGAACTGAAAGACGGACATCTCTTCGTCCGAACCCGTCAGCTAACCTCATCAACGTGAAGAGAGTCATGTGGAACCAATTGAAATGGTAAAAGCCCGTGGGAGATCTCTCATGGGCTTTTTTTAGAAAGGGGAGGCATCAATATGAAGTTAGCTACAAAGATTATCATCGGTTTGTTGCTCGGTGCGGCGGTCGGCATTTTGTTGAATGTCACGTCACCGGATTTGTTCAGCAAGCTTAATACATTTTTATTCGGGCCGCTTGGCACGATCTTTTTAAATCTGATTAAAATGCTTGTCGTTCCGATTGTTTTCTTCTCTCTCACTTTAGGGGTAGCAGGACTCGGAGATCCGAAAAAACTGGGGAGAATCGGAGCGAAGACGATTGGGTACTTTTTGACGACGACTGCGGTCGCCATCATCATCGGACTTATTTTGGCATTGGTCATTCAGCCTGGTAAAATTGGAACTTACGACACAAGCGGTGCGGAATATTCGGCAGAGAAAGCGCCGAGCGTTGCTGAAACGCTCTTGAATATCATTCCGACAAACCCTGTTCAGGCAATGGCTGAAGGGAATATGCTGCAAATTATCGCATTCTCCATTTTAGTCGGGCTCGGGATTACGATGCTTGGAAAAAAAGCGGACGCCCTTCTGAAAGTGGTCGAACAGGGGAATGACTTGATGATGTTCCTTGTCAACTTTGTCATGAAGTTCGCGCCTTACGGAACGTTCGGCTTGATCGCGGGTGCAATCGGAAGCCAAGGTTGGGATGCGATCAAAGCGATGGGGCTTTATATGATTGTCGTTGTGCTTGCCCTGTTCATTCATGCGATCGTCACATACGGATCAACGGTTGCTTTAATCGCAAAACGAAATCCGATTACATTCTTTAAAGATTTTTCAGAAGTCATGATTGTGGCATTCAGTACGTCAAGCAGTAACGCGACACTGCCTGTTTCCATGGACGTCGCCCAAAGAAAGCTGAAGGTTCCTGAGCCGATCTCGAGCTTTGTTCAGCCGCTCGGCGCTACGATCAACATGGATGGAACGGCGATCATGCAAGGGGTGGCGACAGTCTTTATCGCTCAAGTGTACGGTGTGGATCTGACTTTGACCCAGCTGTTGACAGTTGTTCTGACAGCGGTGCTTGCAAGCATTGGTACGGCGGGGGTTCCCGGCGTCGGATTGATCCTTCTGGCGATGGTTCTGCAAACGGTTGGTCTTCCTGTTGAAGGAATTGCCCTAATATTGGGAATTGACAGATTGTTGGACATGATTCGGACTGCTGTCAATACAACAGGGGATGCGGCCTGCGCTGTCATTGTCACCGAGACGGAGAAAAAACACGGCAAAATCGAGGCGCCTCATACAGAAGTGTCCATGTAAATCAAACATGCTATAATCAAACAGTGCCTGTTTTTAGGCACTGTTTATTTTTTGGGGGAAAAAGAGGAGGAAGCCATGACAAAGCATCCTGTTTTACATATAGAAAGCGTCAGCAAAAATATGGACGGCCGAAAGATACTGCATGATATCCACTTAAAAGCGTATGCCGGGGAAATCATCGGTTTGCTCGGTCCGAACGGCTCGGGAAAAACGACGCTCATCAAATTGATCACCGGTTTGATCAAAAAAAAGAGCGGCTCAATTATCATCAACGGTTTTCCGATTGACCGCCAATTTGAAAAAGCGATTCAAGCCGTCGGGGCGATCGTGGAAAACCCCGAATTTTATCCGTACCTATCAGGCTATGAAAATCTGAAACATTATGCCAACATGCATGCCGGCATCACTCGGGAAAGGTTGGCGGAAGTCGCCGCCAGGGTCGGGCTTGAAGCTGCGATTGATGATAAAGTGAGAACCTACTCGCTCGGAATGAAGCAGCGCCTCGGAATTGCCCAGGCGATTCTCCACAGGCCGAAGCTGTTGATTTTGGATGAACCGACAAACGGATTGGATCCGGCGGGAATGAAGGATTTTCGCGAACATTTGCGGGAGCTTGCACAGGCGGAGGGAACGGCTATCCTGTTTGCCACTCACCTGCTCAAAGAAGTTGAAGATCTCTGCGCCCGGGTTGTCATCCTGCAAAAAGGAAAGATCAAATCGGAAGTCGGCTTGAGGAATACCGACGAAAAGCAGGAAAAAGCGCTTTTCGAAGTTGAGCCTCAGCAAAAAGCGCTGCAATGGCTGACAGAACATGGGTTTGAAGCGCGTTCCGAAAAAGGACGGCTGGCCGTCAAAGTCGCGAAAGCGCAAATACCGGCTGTGAATCAAAAGCTTGTCGAAAACGGGATCGACGTCTATTCGATCGCTCCGTTTAAGCACTCCCTTGAGGATGAATATATGGCGCTGACGAATGGAATGGAAGAGGGGAATACCGATGTTTAAACTGATTCAAAATGAGCATGTCAAACTGCTGAAGAGAAAGGTGACATTCGTTGCGCTGGCGCTGACTGTGGCGCTGCAGTTCCTGCTTGCACTGGTGACCAAAAGGATACTGATGGGCGCGGGAACCGATGACCATTTCATCGGCTATTTCTCATTTGCCCCAAACCTCAATATTCTGCTGCAGGTACTCTCAATTGCCGTGGCCGCTTCGATCATCTCTTTTGAATACGATAAAAAAACGATCAAATTTTTGCTGATCCGCCCTGTCAGCAGGGAGAAAATATTGATTTCCAAATTTTTGACGAGCGTGATGGCAAGCATTTGGCTTTATATCATCTACTACGGATTTTCCTTGCTGTTCGGCCTGATCTTTTTTGGTGTGAAGCTTGATGAAAAAGCTGGAACACTGTTTTTGAATACGCTCCAGCTGATCGGATCAGAGTGGCTGGAAGTATTATTAATGGTCTCGTTCGCGTTTTTCTGTTCGGCATTGTTTAGAAGCAGCGCGCTCAGCATCATGGTTTCGATCGTCGTTCTGTACGGAGCGAAAGCGCTCGTGACGATCATGTCCTATTTGGAAAATCCGCTGGGGAAATTTTTGCTGTTTGCCAACACTGATTTTACCCAATACGCGGAACACGCCAAACCGCTTTTCAGCGGGATGACACCCTTTTTTTCGATCGGCATCATCCTCGTTCACTTCGCATTTTTTCTCGGTGCGGCATGGTGGAGTTTTTGCAGGCGGGACATGAAGGTGTAAAAGTTATTTGTCAAAAGTGTGACGAAAGGAATGACATTTTTGTGAAAGATGTTGCATTTACCGACTAAATTTCCTATTTTCCTTTATAATTTGAACGATAAGGGAATGGGGGATGAGACATCTATGAGAAAATTGATAACGGTGCTGCCGATTATCTTATTGTTGTCATTTTCATTCGTATCTTTTGCATTTCATTTCAGTCATCTTGTCTATTTTAGACTTGCACTTGGGTTGTTTTCGCTTGCAGGTTTGTTGATGTTGTATAAATTAAAAAAACGCGTTTTGCTGTTCATGGCCTATCTGTATGCTAGCTGGATCGCACTGGCCGGCATCGCCGCTTATGAAGAACCGCTTTTTTCCAACTTCTTCTTCGGCGGCCTGGTGATGACGATGGGTTATTTAACATACATGTTGATTTATCTCAGCATGAAGGAAGACGGACGGGACGGCCAGACCGTTTAAAGGAAAAAGTACACACTCATTTGAGTGCGTGCTTTTTTTGTATGATAATGGTTATTGGTTGCACATCCAGTTTTATCAATCTATAATACTTATTAAACTTATCGGAATTATGTCAGGAGGGTGCCGTGTGGGCTCAGTATTTGTAAAAAATGAAAAACAGCAGGAATGGCTTAGTAAAATCGGAAAGCTTGCCGATGAATTTGCGAAAACGTCGGCCTATTATGATGAACATGCTCTGTTTCCGACAGAACATATTCAAAAGCTCCGTGATTCAGGCTATACGGCTTTGACTGTCGGCAAAGACTACGGAGGAGAAGGCATTTCGCTTTATGATATGCTGCTGTTTCAGGAAAGGCTGGCAAAAGGGGACGGACCGACGGCTCTCAGCATCGGCTGGCACTTGAGCGTCATGGGTGAGCTGGCGGAAGGAAACAGCTGGGGTCGTGAAGTGTTCACAATGGTTTCTGAAGAAGCGCTGAAGGGTGCGCTTGTCAACAGAGCGGCCAGCGAAGCGCAGACAGGCAGTCCGACAAGAGGCGGCCGTCCGGGAACGAATGCGGTCAGAAAAGAAAGCGGCTGGGTTGTCAGCGGCAGGAAAACCTTTACGACAATGTCTCCTGTTCTTGATTATTTTCTTGTCACCGCCTGGATTGAAGAAAAACAAACGGTCGGCGTCTTTTTGATTCATAAGGACACAGAAGGCGTAACGATCGAAGAAACATGGGATATGATCGCGATGAGAGGAACCGGGAGCCATGATCTCGTCCTGACTGATGTCTTTTTGGACGATTCCATGCTTGTGGAACTGCAGACGAACAAAAGAACGGATAAACTCAACGGCTGGCTTTTGCACATACCGGCCGTCTACCTTGGCATCGCGCAAGCAGCGAGAGACTATGCCGTCCAATTTGCGGAGGATTATACGCCAAACAGTCTAAAAGGACCGATTAAAGAAGTGCCCGCAGTTCAGCGGCATATCGGTGAAATGGATCTGGAACTGATGAAGGCGCGCCATTTTTTGTATCATGTCGCAGAACTTTACGATGACCCTAAACGCCGAGGCTTATTGACGGGGGAACTTGGAGCTGTCAAACACGCGGCGACAAACACGGCGATTGCTGTCGTAGACAAGGCGATGCGGGTTGTCGGAGCGAAAAGCCTTGCAAGAACAAACCCGCTTCAAAGATACTACCGCGACGTTCGGGCCGGCCTTCACAACCCGCCGATGGATGATGCGACAATCAGCAGGCTTGCCGGACTCGCATTTAGTGAATAAGGGTTTGCTTTAAAAAAGCCGGACTTAAAAAGTCCGGCTCTTTTATGCTTGCTTGTCTTTGGAAACAGAAAGGATGCTGTTTTCATGTCTGCGGTCGATTTTTTCATAAATCATATCCATTTGTTTAGGACTGTGGATGATTTCCTTCTTGTATTCTTCGACAAGCTGATGATAAGGTTTTATTTTTCGCTTTGTCATGATTATCCGCCTTTCTTTAATGATCGGTATTCGCTTTCAAGCTCGCTTAAAGTCAATTCATAAAGATGGCGTTCTTCTTTTTTGTATATACCAAGCTGGATTAACCGCTGTATTAACTGTTTTTTTCTTGATTCCACTGCTTCTGCTAATTGAGGGGCCATACATATTCACCTCATATTCTTAATCGATATTGATAATCATTATCAATTAACATTATACAAAACAAGATCGCCTTCTGTAAAGGGACATCCGTTAAAGAATATTGAAGAAGGTTGCAAAATATGAATGATTATCCAATTAGAAGGCAAAAAAAAGAAGCCGACATGGGCTTCACAACTAGAAAAAATAATTGCAAAATAGGAACAAAAATCATTCTACCCGAATATAAAAAGCGAATCAAGAATTTTTTGCGACATTTCGACAAAGTGCGTTTCCCGGGAAATACTAGATGTCGAATTGGGAGTCGGGCCGAATCTGTTGAAACAATTTTGGCATCTCTTCCGTCTTTTTTAAAGGGAAAGGACATGGGCTTTCCCATGTCCACAAGACATAAAATGCGGATATCATACGAATTAGCTTATGTGTTCTGATAAAAATTCGTTCACTTCTTCAGGCGTCTTGGCGTTTGCGCTGTGAAGGTGGCCTGTTTTTTCTCCGTTTTTGAAGATTAAAAGGCTCGGAATGCCCATGACTTGATATTTGTCGGCAAGCTCCGGAAGATCATCTTTGTTCAGTTCATACCAGTCATTGTCCTGATAAGCGTCAAGGATGTCGCCGATGAACATGTTCATGCGGGTGCAGTCAGGACACCAGTCGGCGAAAAACTTCACGATGATTTCTTTATCGGATTGGATCAGTTCATTAAATTGTGCTTCAGTTGTGATTTTTTTCAATTGCAACCTCTCCTTTTCAATGCCATTGTAATATAAAATGAAAAGGATTTACATATAAAAGCTTTTTTCTTAGGCTGCTCATGTATGTCTAAAATTATTAGATCATTTTCCCCGGAAAGTGATAAGATAGTAAAGATGAATCCAGTGGGGGGAGTACGAATTGAAGACAAGATTAGGATTGGTATACGGCGGGAAATCAGCGGAGCATAACGTTTCCCTGCAAACCGCACTAGCCGTCACGAAAGCGTTGGATACTGAAAAATTTGATATACATCCGATTTATATAACTGAACAAGGCGAATGGGTCAGGGGGCCGCAGCTGACAGAGCCTGTGTCAAACGTTAAAATGCTGCAGTTCGAGCAGACGGGCCGGACGTTCTCGCCTGCCCTTTTAAACCGCGACATGTTTCCGGGGCAGTCTGATGCCAAAGAAGAATCTGTCGATGTTGTGTTTCCGCTTTTGCACGGACCGAATGGAGAAGACGGCACCATTCAAGGCATGCTGGAACTGCTGAATGTTCCTTACGTCGGAAATGGGGTTTTGGCTTCTTCTGCTGGTATGGATAAAGTGGTCATGAAGCACCTGTTTGCACAAGCGGGGCTTGATCAGGCGAAATACGCTTCCTTTGTGAAAAAAAGCTGGAATGAAGCGAAGGAAGAGAGCTATGATCAGGTTGAAGAGAAGCTGGGCTATCCGTGCTTTGTCAAACCGGCAAACCTCGGGTCAAGCGTCGGCATCAGCAAATGCCGGAACCGTGACGAGCTTGATAAAGCTTTTGAGCTTGCTTTTCAATATGACCGGAAAATCGTTGTTGAGGAAGGTGTGATCGGCCGCGAAATTGAAATCGGCGTTCTCGGAAATGATGATCCGGCTTGTTCAGTCGCGGGCGAAATCGCTCCGAAGAAAGACTTTTACGACTACAAAGCAAAATATGAAGACGGTGACACCGATTTGATCATCCCGGCTTCTTTAACAGAAGATGAATATGAAACAATCAGCGCCATGGCGGTTAAAGCTTTTCAGGCGATTGATGGTTCAGGCCTTGTCAGAGCCGACTTCTTCTTGACAAATGAAGGGAAGGTGCTGATCAATGAGGTCAATACGATGCCCGGATTTACACCGTTCAGCATGTTTCCGCTCTTATGGAAGCAAGCAGGAGTCGACTATGCTGAATTGATCGAAAAGCTCGTCGCTTTGGCGATCGAGCGCCATGAAGAAAAACAGCAGATTAAACATACTTTTTAAACGGGTGCAGCCGGCAATCCGGCAGCTCCAAGACCAAAATCCGGCATGGGGTTAGAAAGGTGCGGACCGCGGTTTCGCTTCCTGAAATCTTTAGACACTATCTGTTCTGATAGTGTCTCTTTTCCTTGCTGGAGAAAGAGAGGGAAGAAGATGATAAAAAGAACGGTAAAAGAAATGGCTGAAATGGCGGGAGGCCGCCTGCTCGATGAAAATTTCGGCGGAAGGCTCGTCAAAGGCGTCTCAACAGATTCAAGAAAGCTGGCGACAGACCAGTTGTTTATTCCGCTGACAGGTGAGCGATTCAACGGCCACGCTTTTGTAGAACAGGCCTTTCGCGAGGGTGTTGCCGCGGTTTTGTGGAACCGAAGCGAACCGAATCCGCCGGAAGGAAAAGCGGTCATCATCGTCGATGATACGCTCGAAGCACTGCAAAACCTCGCCAAAGCGTATCGCCATCAGCTTGATGTCAAAGTGGTCGGCGTAACCGGCTCAAACGGGAAAACGACAACGAAGGATATGATTCATGCCGTTTTGGGAACGGAGTATAAAGTGCATAAAACAGAAGGAAATTATAACAATCATATCGGTTTGCCGCTTACGATACTGGCGATGCCGGAAGATACGGAAATCGCCGTTCTCGAGATGGGGATGAGCGCCAAAGGAGAAATCGATTTTCTGACCCGCCTGGCGCGACCGGATATTGCCGTCATCACCAACATCGGTGAATCGCATCTCCTTGAACTCGGATCAAGGGAAGCGATCGCCGAAGCAAAGCTTGAGATCGTCAACGGTCTTTCAAATGAAGGCACATTGATTTATATCGGTGATGAGCCGCTTCTGTCCAATCAGCTTAATCAGACTCCGTACCATACAAAGACGTTTGGCGAGGGTGCGGCTTTGGATTATCAGCTGGAGGATGTCAACCAGTCGGAAGAAGGAACTGCTTTCCGCGTCAGAGGCATTGAAACCCGCTTTTTTATACCTGTTCTCGGCAAGCACAATGTCAAAAACGCGCTGGCGGCCATTGCGGCAGGGGACTTGTTGAAAGTCAGCCGCCCGCACATTGCCGAAGGGCTGACAAAGCTGAAGGTCACGGGGATGCGGCTTGAGCTCGTGAAAACGAAGGCCGGCGTTGCCGTCATTAATGATGCCTACAATGCAAGCCCGACATCGATGAAAGCAGCGATTGAGCTGGTGGAGCAAATGAAGGGCTACGGCAAAAAAATGCTCGTTCTTGGCGATATGCTTGAGCTTGGCGAAGGGGAAAAAGTTTTTCACGAAGAAATCGGGAAAGCGATTCACCCGGAAGCGGTCGACTTTGTATTTGCATACGGAGACCTCGGGGCATATATTGCCAAAGGAGCAATGAAGCATTTTCCTGAGCACCGCGTCTTCCATTTTGGAAAAGAGGATAAAGACAGTCTCAAGGAAGCGCTGAAAGCAAAAGCGAACGCCGGAGACTTAATTCTTGTCAAAGCGTCAAGAGGGATGCGGCTTGAGGAAACGATAAAAGACTTGTAAGGGAGTCAGAAAGTCGTTTGAAGATATGATAAACAGGAAAAAGAAACGGGTGAAAAGTCATGATCGGATGTTTATGCATTCATGGTTTTACCGGAGCTCCGTACGAGGTTGAACCGCTGGCTGCCCACTTAAAAAAAGCGACCGGCTGGCATGTTGAACTGATCACTCTGCCGGGACATGGAGATATGCCGGCTTTAAAAGGCGTCAGTTACCAGGAATGGATAGCCTGCGCTGAAGTTGAGCTCGTCCGTCTTCTTAAAACATGTGAAACCGTATGTTTAATCGGCTTTTCGATGGGCGGAATGATAGCCGCCTATTTGGCGGGAAAGTACCCTGTCAGCCGCCTCGTGCTTTTGAGCGCGGCTGCCCAATATATCAGCCCCGGACAGCTGATTCAGGATCTGAAGAATGTGATCAAGGATTCATTCCAAGGCAAGCTTGAGGATAATCTGCTGTACAAAAGGTACAAAGAAAAGCTGACAAGCACACCGGTTTCCTCGGCTCTCCAGTTTCGCAAGCTGGTCAAAGCGACAAAACCGGCTTTGAAAAACCTGCGCATCCCTGTGCTCATCGTCCAGGGGGAATGCGATGCCATCGTCCCTTTATCAAGCGCCTATTATTTGTATGAGACGATTCCTTCCGAGGAAAAAGAACTTTGCCTTTTGCCGGATTCCAAGCATCATGTCTGCCTTGAAGAAAACCCCGCATCCCTGTTTCAAACCGTGGAAACATTTCTCAAGCATGGGCTCTGATGGATTTAAAAAAATAAATAATTCCTTAAGATTTTGGAAAAACTATAACCCGTGGAGAGTAGGGTCGGGAAAAATAAATATCTAACCATATAAAGCCTGTGTTACAATGTGTAAAAGATGCTCCAAAGGCGATTTCTTAAATTCTTAAGCCGGGGCTCTGTTTTGCTGGGTTAGGACAGGCGGCAGGCCCTCTTGGCCGGCCCGGAAAAAAATGCCGCATGAGAGCACATCCCGTCGTCTCGTCTTGTTGAAAAACATATAACGGAATGGTAATATAACATGTAAAGTAATTCGGGCTTTGTATAAGTATGAACCTGTCCTTTATATAAAGGGCAGTTTTTATTGATGAAACACGACATTACTGAAACAGTAAGCAGAAGGAGTTTGAATACATTGACTATAACGTTTCAAGATTTCCAATTAAGTTCTGATCTCACTAAAGCGATTGAGCGTATGGGATTTGAAGAAGCAACACCGATTCAAGCGCAAACGATTCCGCTTGGCCTTGCAAATAAAGATGTCATCGGACAAGCGCAAACAGGAACAGGAAAAACGGCTGCATTTGGCATCCCCCTTGTTGAGAAAATCGACCCCGAGTCTCCTAACATTCAAGCCATTGTTATCGCACCTACTCGTGAATTAGCCATTCAAGTTTCTGAAGAGCTATACAAAATCGGAAAAGATAAGCGTGCACGAGTGCTGCCAATTTACGGAGGACAGGATATCGGCCGGCAAATTCGCGCACTTAAGAAAAATCCTCACATCATCGTCGGAACTCCGGGCCGTCTGATCGACCATATCAACCGCCGCACGATGCGCCTGCAAACGGTCAACACCGTTGTGCTTGACGAGGCGGATGAAATGCTGAACATGGGATTCATCGAGGATATCGAATCGATTCTTTCCAATGTGCCTGAAGACCATCAGACACTGCTGTTTTCCGCAACAATGCCGGCGCCGATTAAGCGGATTGCCGAGCGTTTTATGAACGAACCTGAGCACATTAAAGTAAAAGCAAAGGAAATGACGGTATCAAACATTCAGCAATTCTACCTTGAAGTGCATGAACGGAAAAAGTTTGATACACTGACGCGTCTGCTCGACATTCAGTCGCCTGAGCTTGCGATCGTATTCGGCCGCACGAAACGCCGTGTTGATGAACTGACGGAGGCGTTGAACCTGCGCGGCTATACGGCTGAAGGAATTCACGGAGATTTAACACAGGCAAAGCGGATGGTCGCCCTCCGCAAATTCAAGCAAGGCGCAATTGAAGTGCTTGTTGCAACAGACGTCGCCGCCCGCGGTTTGGACATTTCCGGTGTCACACACGTCTACAACTTCGATGTCCCTCAAGATCCGGAAAGCTATGTACACCGCATCGGAAGAACGGGACGCGCGGGTAAAACGGGTATGGCGATGACCTTCATCACACCGCGTGAAAAGGATATGCTGCGCGCCATCGAACAAACGACAAAACGCAAAATGGACCGGATGAAAGCGCCGACTCTTGACGAGGCGATTGAAGGACAACAGCAGGTGACTGTTGACCGCATCCGCACGATTATTGACGAAAACAATCTGAACTTCTATATGTCCGCGGCTGCGGAGCTGCTTGAAGACCATGATTCTGTCACGGTCGTGGCGGCTGCCATCAAAATGATGACAAAAGAGCCGGATAATACGCCTATTCGCTTAACAGAGGAGGCGCCGCTCAGAACGAAGCGGAACAAAAACAACCACCACCGTTCATCTAAGCGCAGAGACGGCGGCGGATACAGAGGAAAAGGAAAGAACAGCCGTTCATCCTATGATAAAAAGCGTTCTTCTAATGACAGACGCCAGAAAAAATCATATCATTCTTAATCAGAAGGCGGATCCTTTTAACGGATTCGCCTTTTTTAAAAGGTGCAAATGAGTGAAACATTTTCCGCTTGAAAAACGTACATAAGAATAAAGATTGGGGGAGTCAAATGTTGAGAAATGAACCGAAAAATCAAATCAGCCGTGATGGCGTAAAAGTATGGAGAATTTCCGCAATCATCACATCATTCATTTTATTTCTGACAGCCGCCGGTTTGACCGTGCTTTGCGTGGTTTTTCAGTGGCCTTTATGGATCGGGATTTTGGCAGGCGCCGTATGGCTGATCCTTTCCATTTTCACCATATGGATTATCCCGAATCTCCGCCACAAAATATGGCGCTATGAAGTCCATGAGAATGAAATTGATATTCAGCACGGGATTTTCGTCGTGACGCGCGTGATCGTGCCGATGGTCAGGGTTCAGCATGTTGATACATCACAAGGGCCGCTGCTGAGAAAATACAATCTCGCTTCAGTGCAAATTTCAACAGCGGCGACAACCCATTCAATCCCGGCTCTCGATATGGAAGAAGCCGATCAGCTCAGGGATTTCATCTCCCGTTTGGCAAGGGTGACAGAAGATGATGTCTGAACCGAAGCGTATGCACCCGGCAGCCATGATTCTCAATTTTTTTACCGGGCTTGTTGAAACCGTTAAGAATTATATCATTCCTTTTGGTGTGGCCTTTTTCTTAAATCAAAACCATCTTGTCAAAATGATAGCGATCGCTGCGGGTGTGCTGATTTTCCTTTTTTTGATTGCAAGCAGCATAATCAAATGGCGGAAATTCACCTATCGGATTGAGGAGGATGAACTGCGGATCGAGGAAGGTCTGATCACCAGAAAGAAAAGGTACATTCCGATTGAGCGCATTCAAACGATCAACACGAGCGCGGGTCTCATCCAGCAAATGTTTAAGCTTGTCAAGCTTCAGGTCGAAACGGCCGGTGACGGCAAAGAAGCGGAAGTGTCCCTTGTCGCCATCACACAGGAAGAAGCTGACAATATCCAGCAGGTTCTGTTTGACAGGAAGCGGGAAATAACAGGTATTGCAACAGGTGAAGCAGGACTGCAAAAAGAGGCTGTCGAGAAAGTGGAAGAAGCACCGCAGGCACCTGAGCTGACATATAAAATGAGCGGGCAGGAGCTTCTCGTCGCCGCCTCGACTTCAAGCGGCATCGGCGTGATCATTTCAGGGGTTTTCGCCTTTATTACTCAAATCGACGATGTTTTCAATTTGGACTGGCTGTATGAGCGTTTTTCTTTTTTGAACAGCGCCGGGGCCGCCGTCATCGGACTGGTCGTCTTCATCGGACTGGTCATCGCCTGGCTGCTCAGCGTCATCGGGATGCTTTTAAAATATGCGAATTTCACGATCGTGAGAAAAAACAAAGACATTATCATTTCCCGGGGGCTGATCGAAAAGCATCAAACGACCATTCCGCTGCAGCGTATTCAGGCGATTAAAATAAAAGAAAGCCTGATCAGGCAGCCGTTCGGCTATGCAACCGTCACAATCGTCAGCGCCGGCGGAAGCGCGATGGAAGAGGACAAATCAACCGTCTTGTTTCCGATCATCAAGAAAAAACAGATCAAAAAACATCTTTGTGATTTTCTTCCGGATTATGCTCCTGAAGAAGAATTGAACCGTTTGCCGAAGCGGTCGATGAGAAGGTATTTGCTGCGCGCGTCCTGGCCTGTTCTCGCGGTGATTCCCCTCAGCATATTTCTGTCGCCATGGGGGTATTTATCCATCCTGTTGATCCCTCTTTTTTGGATCATCGGCTACTTGGCTTACCGTGATGCCGGATGGAAAATCAGCGGTGACAGGCTGATCGTGTCCTCCCGCTTCATCAGCAGGACGACAGCCGTCGTCAAGCGCCGGCGCATGCAGGTTTTTGAGGTCAGCCGTTCGTTTTTTCAGCGCAGAAGAAAGCTTGTTTCCATTCATACATCAACAAAATCATCCATTTTAATGGAGAAGTTTTCTGTAGCTGATGTGGATCAGAAAGATTCGGAAGAGATTTTTGCTTGGTATTCCTATGAAAAAAGAGTGACCGGTCAATAGCCGCCACTCTTTTTTTTGACGAGCAGCGGTGAAAGCGCAAATCCGCCGATCAGGCCAAAAATGTGAGCCATGATGTTAATGTTTTGATTGATAAACGTCATCAAAACAGAAACGGCAAGAATGGTCACAATGATTTGCGAATTTTCTCTGCCCATCAGCTCTTTTTTAAACAGCGCGATGTATAAATAAACGCCGAACAAGCCGAAGATGGCTCCGGAAGCCCCGACATGCATATACTCAAGAGGCTCGATGAAAAAGGTGCCGATATTGCCGGCCACACCGGCTGCTAGATAAATGATGATGAATCTTAGCTTGCCCAGCATCCGCTCAAGTCCGGGTGCAAATAAAAACAGCGACATCGAGTTGAAGAGCAGGTGCGCAAAACCCCCGTGAATGAAAATCGGCGTTGTCAGCCGCCACCATTCGCCGTTGGCAATGCCCCAGTTAAATCCGATCAAGGCATCGGACCACATTTGCACACCGGGAAGAGGGATGATAAAAAGAATCCAGATGGCAAGCTGCAGGGCCAATATAGCGGTCGTCACCGGAAAAAGCCTGATAAACGTCTGAAAATTTTCTGTTCTGATAAACATGCCCAAGCCCCTTTACAATGATCTCGTACATCTATAGTAACACGTTTATGAGCGGGCGCCGGAAAAGTATGCCGATGAAACGAATTCAAAAGGTTGTCATGCTAGTCTGCATATTGTCTCACCCACCCTCATATATTGGGTAGTGCAATAAGGGAGACAAGTCGTTGCAGGCTTTTATGGTACGCATGCCGATCCTGGCCGGCCCCTGTTTTAAAGGCGTACCGTTAAAGTCGAACAAGCGGTTTCTTCCTTTTTACATCAATGATTAAAAAGGGGTTGAAAAAGGTGAGAAAAAGCTTTGTTTTGCTTTTAACGGGGCTGCTTGTCGTCTTTATGCTTTCTGCCTGCGGCCAAAAATCGCAAGAAGATGTTGTGACGGGGCTCGATAAGAAGGCAAAAGAATACACGTCCTATAAGGCAAAAGCAAAAATGACGATCGAAACGGGCAATGAACCGCAAGAGTATAATGTGGAGATCTGGCATAAAAAACCTTCTTTTTACCGGGTCTACTTGGAAAACCCGAAAAAAGACCAAAGCCAGGTGATTTTGCGAAATGAAAACGGCGTGTTTGTCTTGACGCCATCCTTGAACAAAAGCTTCCGTTTTCATAGCGATTGGCCAAACAACAGCAGCCAGGTCTATTTGTTTGAATCACTCGTAAAAGACATCAAAAACGATGGAGAAGCTTCCTTTTCAGCAAAGGACTCAAAGTATACTTTTGAAACGAAGACAAACTATCAGCATAATCAGATGCTCCCCACACAAGAAATCGTATTCAATAAGAAAAACATGGCCCCTCAATCGGTGAAGGTGATGGATACAGACCGAAAAACAATGGTAAAGGTTGAATTCACAAGCTTTGAATTTAATAAACCTTTTGATAAAGACTCTTTCGATGAAAAGAAAAATATGACGCTTTCTCAAATAGATGTGGCGACAAGCGCTGAGCCGTCGGACACATTCGCCGTCAAAACGCCGCTTGATGTACCGCAGGGCGCAAAAAAACTTGAAGAAAAGGAAATCACGACAGATGACGGCAAAAGAGTCATCATCACATACGGCGGAGAAAAATCGTTCACTTTAATCCAGGAAAAAGCCCGCGTCGCCAAAACTTCGACAGCGGTTACCATGAACGGTGAACCGGTCAACCTCGGATTTACAGTCGGTGTTTTAACAGACAAATCAGTTTCTTGGACATATGACGGAGTCGATTATTTCATCTCATCAGAGGACCTCTCCCAGGATGAGCTTCTGATGGTTGCCAAAAGCATGCAGGGTCAATCGTCCAAGTAACTGCAGCCCAAACAGCTTGTTCTTCGATAGACGGAAGAACAGGCTGTTTTTATTTTCAATCAATGTATGTTTTAAAGACTGCTTCCGCAAAATGTATATGGAACCAGCAATTTATTGGGAGAATACAGAGGACAAAATTTCCCTTTCAACGGCTTTTTTAGTATGATGGGGGAAGATGATTTGAAACAGAACAGGAAGTGTCAATGGATGAGCTTAAAACCGTTTTATAGAAAGACCTGGGCGGAGATCGACTTAACGGCATTAAAAGAAAATGTCCGCAATATGAAGCGGCATATCGGCGAAGATGTTCATCTGATGGCCGTTGTAAAAGCGAATGCCTATGGTCATGGAGATGTACAGGTGGCGAAGGCGGCTCTTAGCGAAGGGGCGTCTATTCTTGCCGTGGCTTTATTGGATGAAGCGCTCTCATTGAGAGCGGGAGGGATTGACGAACCGATACTTGTCCTCGGCGCGGTGCCGCCGGAGTATGCCGGTATTGCTGCAGACAAGCGGATTATCTTAACGGGCTATTCGGTGCAATGGCTGAAGGAAGTGCTCGGCTGCCTCGATGACACCGGGGCTCCTCTTGAATTCCATCTAAAAATCGACACGGGGATGGGGCGGCTCGGCTGCAAAACGGAAGAGGATATAAAAGAGATGATGGAGATCACCGAATCGAGTCAAAAGCTTGATTGCACAGGGGTTTTCACCCATTTTGCGACAGCTGATGAATTGGATACCGATTATTTCAACATGCAGCTGAACCGTTTCGAAGAGCTGATCAGACCGCTCCCGCTCGATCGCATTATGGTGCATTCATCAAACAGCGCCGCCGGTCTGCGTTTCAAAAAACAGCTTTTTAATGCCGTCCGTTTCGGCATCAGCATGTACGGCTTGTCGCCGTCAACGGAAATAAAGGACGAGCTTCCGTTCCGGTTGCGGGAAGTGTTCTCGCTCCACACTGAACTCACCCATGTGAAAAAAATCAAAAAAGGTGAAAGCGTCAGCTATGGAGCGACGTATACGGCCACGCACGACGAATGGATCGGAACCGTAGCGGTCGGCTATGCCGATGGATGGCTGCGCCGTCTGGCCGGCACAGAAGTGCTGATTGACGGGAAAAGGCAGAAGATCGCCGGCAGAATCTGTATGGATCAGTTTATGATTTCCCTTCCCGAAGAATATCCGGTCGGCACAAAAGTGACATTGATCGGCAGACAAGACGACGAATGGATTCCAGTCGATGAAATCGCTAAAAGGCTGGAGACGATTAATTATGAAATTACGTGCATGATAAGTTCGCGGGTCCCCCGTATGTTTTTGGAAAATGGGAGTATAATGGAAATAAGGAATCCGATCTTGCCTAATCATATTTGAAAATAAATCATAAGCGGAAAAACAGCTTTGCTTGCGGAGAGAATAGTGATATGATTATGATTGGAATGGAATTGTATCCGTAAGTTTGGTGGAGGTGTATGTTTTTGTCTGAATCCAGCGCAACAACTGAAATTATGATTCGCTTGCCAGAAGCTTTAGTATCGGAACTTGATGGTGTCGTCATGCAAGATAACGGGAGCAGAAATGAACTGATTTACCAAGCCACAAAAATGTATTTACGCGAGCGCAAAAATCGACAAATTCGGGAATCGATGAGACGCGGTTATATGGAGATGGCAAAAATCAATTTGAACATCTCTTCCGAGGCACAATTTGCAGAGTATGAGGCTGAAAACACAGTAGAGCGCTTAGTAAGCGGAGGATAATCATTTGATTGTTAAACGCGGCGATGTTTATTTTGCTGATCTATCTCCTGTTGTTGGCTCAGAACAAGGCGGGGTGCGCCCGGTTTTAGTGATACAAAACAACATCGGCAATCGCTTCAGCCCAACTGCTATTGTTGCAGCCATAACAGCCCAAATACAGAAAGCAAAATTACCTACCCACGTCGAAATTGATGCGAAACGCTATGGTTTTGAAAGAGATTCCGTTATATTGCTCGAACAGATTCGGACGATTGATAAGCAAAGATTAACGGACAAAATCACTCATCTCGATGATGAAATGATGGAAAAAGTCAACGAAGCCTTACAAATCAGTTTGGCCCTTATCGATTTTTAATAAGAACACAGAGTTGCTCATACTTAAGAGCAACTTTTTTTGTGTTCAAAAATAACAAACGATATAATAATACTGTTAGTCCAAAAATTGTTATCGCATGTAGTTGGGGGGATGAACATGTCGAATCAAGCGGTATTATCGTTTATTTCAGAACATCAAGATGAGCTTGCGCAAAATCTGGCCGATATTCTGAAAAACTTGAACAAAAAAATATCAAACGCAAAACTGACTGAACACATGTATCAGACGATCAGCAATGAATACATTGATATTTTGCTGAACCATTCAGACACAGATGATGACAAAGTGATCGACACGATTTATCAGTTTTCTTCAAAGGCTGTGCAGATGAGTGTTCCGCTCAAGCTTCTCTCATCAGGGGTGGGGGCGTTTTGGAAGCACCTTTACTATGAAATGAACAAGGATGTTCCTGAAGACAAGCAGTGCTACGATCTGATCTGGCAGATCGATCAATTTATCGAACCGATCAACAGTGAAATTTTGAATCAATACGCCATTTCCTGGGAAAAAACCGTTGCTCTGCAAAAGGTTGCTTTACAAGAGCTGTCCGCTCCGCTCATTCCGGTGTTTGACAACATTACGGTGATGCCTCTCGTCGGCACGATCGATACGGAGCGCGCCAAAAAAATCATGGAAAATCTTTTGAGCGGTGTCGTCAAGCATCGTTCAGAAGTGGTTTTAATCGACATTACGGGAGTGCCGGTTGTCGATACGATGGTGGCGCACCACATCATTCAAGCTTCTGAAGCTGTCAGACTGGTCGGGGCTAAATGCCTGCTCGTCGGAATTCGCCCGGAAATCGCGCAGACGATTGTCAATCTGGGAATTGACCTCACCCAGGTCATTACAAAAAACACCCTGCAAAAAGGAATTCAAACGGCATTGGAAATGACGGACAGAAAAATTGTTTCACTGGAGGAATAGACGTTGAGAGTGCCTAAAATTCCCATATTGAAACTGTACAATTGTTTGCTGGTATCCATTCAAGTGGAGCTCGATGACCAAACCGCTCTGAACTTTCAGGAGGATTTGCTCAATAAAATTTATGAAACAGGATCGAACGGAGTGGTGATCGACCTGACATCAGTGGATATCATCGATTCATTCATCGCCAAAGTGCTTGGCGATGTGATCGCAATGTCAAAACTCATGGGGGCCAAAGTCGTTCTGACCGGCATACAGCCGGCTGTTGCCGTGACATTGATTGAACTCGGCATTTCGCTGGACGAGATCGAAACGGCGCTCGATCTCGAAAAAGGGCTCGAGACATTGCAGCGGGAATTGGGGGAATAGACATGAAAGACCAATCCTGTGTGAAGATTTTGACAGAGTGGGATATCGTGGCTGCCAGACAGCTCGGGCGAAATGTCGCGAAAGAACTGGGATTCGGCACAGTCGACCAGGCCAGGATTACGACGGCCATTTCTGAGCTGGCCCGGAACATCTATTTATATGCCGGCAAAGGTCAAATTTGTATCGAACAGGTTCAAGAAAGGGGTAAAAAGGGATTGAAAATCACTGCGGTGGATGAAGGGCCGGGAATCGCCGACATCAGGAAGGTGATGGAAGACGGTTTCTCGACTTCAGGCGGTCTTGGAGCCGGACTCCCGGGGGTAAAGCGTTTAATGGATCAATTCGAATTGAATTCAGACGCAGAAAATGGAACAGACATACAAGCCGTAAAGTGGCTGCGGTAGGAGGGGAGAAATGGATTTCAGGGAAGTGATTGAGCAGCGCTATCGACAGCTGCTTAGCCGTTATATATCTGAACTGACAGAAACGTCCCTTTATCAGGGGCAGAAATTCAGCAGAAAAACGATCGAACATCAAGTGCCGCCGGAAGAAATTATCAGCATACACCGAAAAGTTCTGTCTGAATTGTATCCGGATCTTCCAGACCATGTGTTCCATTCGCTCGACTTTTTAATTGAAGTGATGATTGGATACGGGTTGGCCTATCAAGAACATCAAACATTAAGAGGCATTCAGCAGGAAATTAAATCGGAAATGGAAATTGCCGCAAATGTGCAGCAGACGCTGCTTGAGACAACAATTCCGAAAGTCGAAGCCCTCGAAATCGGGGCGCTGAGCGTTCCGGCGAAGCAAATGAGCGGTGATTATTATCATTTCGTCCGCGATCAGGAATCGATGAATATCGCCATTGCAGATGTGATCGGGAAAGGCATACCTGCCGCATTGTGCATGTCGATGATCAAGTATGCGATGGATTCTCTGCCGGATTCGGGCACTGATCCTTCACAGGTGCTGAAAAGCTTGAACAGGGTGGTCGAACAAAATGTCGATCCGAGCATGTTTATTACGATGTTTTACGGAAACTATCATCTTCAAAAACACCTATTCACGTATGCATCCGCCGGTCATGAACCTGGCTTTTATTATTCTTCAGGAGAAAACAAATTCTATGATTTAAAAGCGAAAGGTCTCGTTCTCGGCATTTCTTCAGATTATGATTATGAACAATGTGAGCAAAAACTAGATATCGGCGATATGATTATTCTTTTTTCAGACGGAGTGACTGAATCCAGAACAGAGTCCGGATTTTTGGAGCGCGGCGATCTTCAAGACCTGATCAGCGTACATATGAAGGAGCCGGCGCAGCAAATGGTTGAGAAGATTTACGAACATCTGCTCAAGCTCCAGGAATTTCAGCTCCATGATGATTTCACTCTCATCGTTTTCAGAAGAAAGGTTTAATGTTTCATGTTGCCGGGTAATCATACTGTAGCGATTAAAGAGAATCAGAGGTGATATTGTGAATTTGGCAGTCGATACGAACAAAACTGATTATGCAATAGAAATCAAAGTAGCGGGAGAAATCGATGTCCACTCTGCACCTGCACTGCGTGATAAGCTGATGCCGCTCGCAGAGGAAGGAAGGGATCTGAAAGTTTGCCTGAAAGACGTGTCATATATGGACAGCACGGGACTGGGCGTTTTTGTAGGCGTATATAAAGCGGTAAACAGGACTGGGGGTTCTTTGGTGCTTGAAAATCTATCTGAACGCTTAATTCGTTTGTTTGATATTACAGGCTTAAAGGACATCATTGATATTTCTGGAAAGTCAGAGGGTGGATTATAATGAAGACTGCAGTTGATTACATTGAAATGAAATCACCTGCCAAACCGGAGTACGTGGGAATTGTTCGTTTGACCCTGTCGGGGATTGCGAGCAAAATGGGATATTCCTATGACGATATCGAAGATTTGAAAATCGCTGTGAGCGAAGCTTGCACGAACGCTGTGCAGCACGCTTATCAAGCGGATAAACAAGGGGAGGTCTCCGTCAGGTTCGGCGTTTTTGAAGATCGCCTTGAGATTGTTGTCGCAGATCAAGGGGACAGCTTCGATATTTGCGATAAACAGGAAGCGCTTGGGCCATACTCTCCTGAGCATACAGCAGATCAGCTGTCAGAAGGAGGGCTCGGCTTATATTTAATGGAAACGCTCATGGATGAAGTGAATGTGCAAATTAACTCTGGTGTCACCGTGTCGATGACAAAGTTCTTAAACAGGGAGCGAGTTGATGATGGCACAACCGTCCAAAAATACGAAACCAACTAAAGATGAAGTCGCCCGGCTGATTAAAAAATATCAGGAAAGCCATGATGAAGAGGCTCAAGCGATCCTTGTCCAGACATATCAACATCTCGTCGAGGCGCTGGCCAAAAAGTATTCCAAAGGCCAAAGTTTTCACGAAGATCTGAGCCAGGTGGGAATGCTCGGTTTGCTGGGGGCGATCAAACGGTACGATCCTGATGTGGGAAAATCGTTTGAAGCCTTTGCCATACCGACCATCGTCGGAGAAATCAAGCGGTTTCTCCGGGATAAAACCTGGAGTGTCCATGTGCCGAGAAGAATCAAGGAACTCGGACCCCGGATCAAAATGGCGGTTGACCGGCTGACGGCGGAGACCCAGAGGTCGCCCAGAGTCGAGGAAATCGCCGAATATCTCGGGGTGACGGAAGAAGAAGTGCTGGAAACGATGGAAATGGGGAAAAGCTATCAGGCGCTTTCCGTTGACCACAGCATTGAAGCCGATGCCGACGGCAGTACGGTGACGATTCTGGATATCGTCGGCTCACAGGAAGAAGGCTATGAAAGAGTCAACCAAAAGCTGATGCTGGAAAGTGTATGGCATGTCCTGTCCGATCGTGAGAAAAAAATCATCGAGCTGACTTACATCGAAAACAAAAGCCAAAAAGAAACAGGGGAAATGCTGGGCATATCGCAAATGCACGTATCGAGGCTGCAGAGGAAAGCCGTCAAACGTCTGAGGGAAGCTTTGTCAGAAGATCCCTTGATGGAGTTAAAGCCATGATCTGGACCGAATCGAATGACCACATTCGCGCACTTGTCTACCAGCTGCCTAAAGACGGGAAATCGATCTGCGGAGACAGCTTTTATTTCAATGCGACCGACCAGGGAATGATCTGTGCCCTGGCCGACGGACTGGGAAGCGGTGAAATGGCTCATGAATCCTCTTCGGCGATCAGCGAGGTTGTCAAAGAGCATGGTGATGAAGATGTCGCAAGCTTGATGGAGAGGTGCAATCAAGCGCTGAAGCAAAAGCGGGGTGCGACCGTCTCGATTTTAAAAGCCGATTTTAAAACGAGGACCATCGCTTACAGCTCAATCGGCAATATTCGCTTTATCCTATATGCTCCTTCAGATCAATATATTTACCCTCTCCCCGTGACCGGATATATGTCGGGAAAACCGCAAACCTATAAAACATTCACCTATACGTATGAAAAAGGATCGAGATTTATCATCCATTCAGACGGCTTGGTCGTACCAGGCCTTCGATCTTATTTGAAACTGCACCACTCTCCCGGAGATATTTCAGATCAGCTTGAAACTTATACGCTGATGGGAAAAGACGATCTGACCTACATCATCGGACAGCTTTTTTAGAGGAGCTGTCCTTTTGATATAGGTGTTTTTCAATATCTTTTGGTACACTAATAGGACAACATTCTTATGGAGGATACAATGGATACTTTAGCGTTAATCGTCAAACAAATCGCAAAAGAGACGGAGCTGGCGCCGAAGCACGTCGGCAATGTCATTCAATTATTGGAAGATGGAAACACCGTGCCTTTTATCGCGAGATACCGCAAGGAACAGACGGGTTCTATGGATGAAGTGCAAATTCAAACGATCTCCGAACGCTGGGGATACATTCAGCACTTAAATCAGCGGAAGGAAGAAGTCATCCGTCTGATTGCCGAGCAGGACAAGCTGACAGACGTGCTCAAGCTCAAGATCGAAAAGGCGGACAAGCTTCAGGAAGTAGAAGACTTATACAGACCCTATAAACAGAAAAGAAAAACAAAAGCGACCATCGCCAAAAGCAAGGGGCTTGAGCCTTTGGCTGATTTCATCAGCGCCCTGCCGCAGAACAAAAACATACTGGCTGAAGCACAAAAATACATAAATGAAGAAAAAGAAGTCTTCAGCGCCGAGGAAGCGCTGGAAGGCGCGAAAAACATTCTTGCCGAACGGATTTCCGACGAACCTGAATTCAGAAGATGGATTCGCCGGGAAACTTTCAAACGAGGAACATTAAAGTCTGCGGCCAAAGACGCTGAAGCGGACGAAAAGAAAATCTATGAAATGTATTATGAATATGAAGAGCCGATCCAAAAAATCGTGCCTCATCGCGTGCTCGCCGTCAACCGCGGCGAAAAAGAGGACATTTTAAAAGTGTCCGTCGAGCCGCCACTCGACCGCATCCTCGATTATTTAGAAAAACAAATCCTTAAGCATAAACAAACAACGGCGAAAGACTTGCTGAAGGACGCGATTGAAGACGGCTATAAACGCCTGATCCAGCCGTCCATCGAAAGGGAGATCAGAAAAGAGCTGACCGAAAAAGCGGAGGACCAAGCGATTCACATCTTTGCCGAAAACCTGCGCAAGCTCTTGCTGCAGCCGCCGATGAAAGGGAAGCTCGTCCTCGGCGTTGACCCGGCCTTCCGCACCGGCTGCAAGCTTGCGGTCGTCGATGAGACAGGGAAGGTGCTGAAAATCGATGTGATCTACCCGCACCCGCCTGTCAACAAGAAAAACGCAGCGATGGATAAAGTGAAACATATCATCGAAGAATTTCAAATTGAAGTGATCGCGATTGGTAACGGGACGGCGTCAAGAGAGACCGAACAATTTATCGCCGACCTTTTGAAAGGCATCGACAGAAAGGTTTATTACCTGATCGTCAATGAAGCGGGAGCAAGCGTCTACTCCGCTTCAGAGCTGGCCAGGGAAGAGTTCCCCGACCTGCAGGTGGAAGAGCGGAGCGCCGTGTCGATCGCCCGCCGGCTTCAAGATCCGCTTGCCGAGCTTGTCAAAATCGACCCTAAATCAGTCGGCGTCGGTCAATATCAGCACGATGTCAGCCAGAAAAAATTAAACGACTCCCTCCGCTTTGTCGTGGAAACCGTCGTCAACCAGGTCGGCGTCAATGTCAACACAGCATCGGCCGCGCTGTTGCAGTATGTTGCCGGTTTATCGAAATCAGTGGCATCCAACATCGTCAAAAAACGGGAGGAAGTCGGAAAATTCTCGACCCGCAAAGAGCTGAAAGATATTCCGCGGCTCGGAGCGAAAACATATGAGCAGTGCATCGGCTTTTTGAGGGTGCCTGACGGCGATGAACCGCTTGACCGCACAGGCATCCACCCGGAAAGCTACAAAGAAACGAGAGAGCTTTTGAAAAAGCTGGGCTTGTCAACAGAGCAAATCGGTTCGGCCGAGCTCCAGGGCAAAATAAATGAACTGGATATTCGCGAAGCCGCGGAACAATTGGCAATCGGCGAGATCACGCTGAAAGACATTTGCGCCCAGCTGACAAGGCCTGAGCGCGATCCAAGGGATGAAGTGCCTAAACCTCTTCTCAAAACCGATGTGCTCCAACTGGAGGATTTAAAAGAAGGAATGGAGCTGCAGGGTACGGTGCGCAATGTCGTCGATTTCGGCGCATTCGTCGACATCGGTGTCAAACAGGACGGGCTTGTGCACATTTCCAAGCTCAGCCGTTCCTTTGTCAAACATCCGCTTGACGTCGTATCGGTCGGCGATATCGTGACAGTTTGGGTAGAGCATGCAGATGCGGCGAAAGGAAGGGTGTCGTTATCGATGGTCAAAGAAAAATAGCACTGCTCATCAGCAGTGTTTTTTTCTGTAAAAATACCAGCACTGATTCAGCAGTTTAATCTGGTAATGATCCTTTTCGTAAAAAGCTCTTTGCATCTGGTTTTTGAGCCAATTCGGCATTGACAATCCCTCCTGAAGGCTCTGAAGATAGAGTGTGGGTTTTGTTTTAGTTTATGCCGACGGGAATTTGTCCTGTTCGATGTTTTTGAAAATGAGGTGGATTCAATGGACGATCAGCAATTGCAGCAGCTGACAGAACAGCTGTCTTTGACCTATTTTAAAAAGCCGTTCCGGCACAAGGCTTATTTCAACAGCCGCCTGAAGACGACCGGAGGCAGATATTTATTGCACTCGCACGATATCGAGCTGAACAAAAAATATTTGGCAGAGCACGGCCGACAAGAGCTTGAAGGCATCATCAAGCATGAGCTCTGCCATTACCACCTTCATCTTGAAGGAAAAGGCTACAAACACCGCGACAGAGATTTTAGAACGCTCCTAAAGGAAGTCGGAGCCCCAAGGTTCTGCACACCGCTCGCCGATGCGAAAAAACAGCCGAGAAAAGTGCGCACATACAAGTGTGCAGCATGCGGACAAACCTTTGTGCGCAAGCGCGCCATGGATACAAGCCGCTATGTTTGCGGAAAGTGCGGAGGGAAAATAAAAGAAATTGCGAAAAAGGGTTGACTGATCAGACTTGCCTATGTTAAATTATAAAAGCCGTCGCAAGACAGGGCATCAAAAACAAATTGTTGTTCTTGACACAATTTGTCGATATAGGTATAATGAATGAGTCTGATCATTCCACAGTAGCTCAGTGGTAGAGCTATCGGCTGTTAACCGATCGGTCGCAGGTTCGAATCCTGCCTGTGGAGCCATATGGAGAAGTACTCAAGTGGCTGAAGAGGCGCCCCTGCTAAGGGTGTAGGTCGCGTAAGCGGCGCGAGGGTTCAAATCCCTCCTTCTCCGCCATTTAAAATGCGATATTGACATCATATGGCCCGTTGGTCAAGTGGTTAAGACACCGCCCTTTCACGGCGGTAACACGGGTTCGAATCCCGTACGGGTCATTTCTCATAGCTGTTGGGCTATAGCCAAGCGGTAAGGCAACGGACTTTGACTCCGTCATGCGTTGGTTCGAATCCAGCTAGCCCAGCCATCTTTATTTGAGCCATTAGCTCAGTTGGTAGAGCATCTGACTTTTAATCAGAGGGTCGAAGGTTCGAGTCCTTCATGGCTCACCATTGTTTTTTCACGCGGGTGTGGCGGAATTGGCAGACGCGCTAGACTTAGGATCTAGTGTCTTTACGGCGTGGGGGTTCGAGTCCCTTCACCCGCACTTTAAAAACAACATATCATGCGGTCGTGGCGGAATGGCAGACGCGCTAGGTTGAGGGCCTAGTGGGGGCAACCCCGTGGAGGTTCAAGTCCTCTCGGCCGCATACCAGAGATACCAAGGGTTTTGAGGACCTTGGTATTTTTTTGTTTCTTTTTAATTTAATTTTTTTACTCCACATTTACTCCAGTTACTTAAAGTAAGTCATCTAAACGGTCGGCAGTATCTCTCTGTTTGTTTGGAAAAAGGTGTCCGTAAACATCTATTGTTGTCTTTATAGATACATGTCCAAGCCGTTCTTTTATTGTTGTATAATCTTCACCTTGATGTATCAGTAAAGCCACATGAGAATGTCTTAAATTGTCCAATCTAATAGGCTCAAGCAAGTAAATGAAAATCATACAGTCAGTGTACAAACCGAATTGCTTTCTTTAGAAAGTTATTCAAAGACAATTGATGAATCGTATGAATTGTTTTTGAATGTTGTGGAATTGGCTACTACAGCAAATTCTGTTATTACAAATCAAACATTAATTGTTCAGACTACATTGAAAAAAGTAATTATGCTGTTTGAATTAACTGCTTGTGGTGGAAATAAGTATGATGAAGCAATTGATAAAGTAATAAATCAAGAAAAGAAATCCTTAAAGGAAATAGATGCTGATAATGAGGACTTTACTAGTGATTTGGGTTTATGACGGAGGGAGATATATTCAATTTGCTTTCTATATGAAAAATCACATTCGTGAACTATCCACATTTAGATATTACGAAAAAGTCGGTGATTCATATCAGAAACTTGAACGCATGCCCGGAGAAGGCACAGGGGATCGTTTGAGTCTTGATGGAAAAAAACCGGATTATGAAGAAGTGAAAGGGAAAGAAGCAAAATTAGAGAATAAGAGCTGAAAAGAATTAAAAGCAGGCATATGCCTGCTTTTAATATAGGTCTTTCAACTCGGATTTTTTTATGATATAATAGACTGTTTACAAAGAAGTACATAAATGGTAAAAATAGATCATGTGTAAAACTTTCAAAAGGAGTGATTACTTAAGAAGTCGTCTAAAGTTCATGAGTAAATTACTCGGGACACTATTCAAAATTGTCGGGTAAAAAATCCTCGAACCCCGAAAACTATTTTTAGGAGGGGAAAGTTTGTTTTTTAAGAAAATGACTAAAAAAGAAAGAGAAAATACTGAAAAAGCAGTAAAAGTGGGATTTGTTTTTTATATGCTTGCTTTATCGGTAAGTTCTATATATTCTTTTTTTGTAGAATCTGGATTTAACATTTCATTTATGATTTTAATAATTGGTTTAATAGTATTTTTTATTAGTGATTTTATATTTAATAAAATCACTAATAAATAGAAAATGTTAATTTAAAAAAAGATAGGAGTATACATATTATGAAAAAGTTTGTGGTTTTAGTTTTAAGTGCTATATTCTTATTTTCTGTGTTATCTATTTCTACGACGGAAGTACATGCACAGTCGTTAGATGGTATTCAAAATAAGAATAATGAATTTTATTCTACTATAGGAATGGATGAAGATTCTTTAAGCAAAGAACTTGATCAATTAATTGTTTTGTTAAAAGAAATGGATTCTAAAGGGATAGATATTATTAATTTAGAAAATAATAAACCCGAACAAATTGAATCATTGAGTTCTTCTGCAAAAGCTTTGTACCTGAAATATGAATCTGAGATTCAAAATAAAGGAATAGAAGAAACTATAGGAGACGTTTCATTATTAGTTGGATCAGATGTGGTGAGTTCTGGAAAGTTCACAACTGCGGCTAAGGCTAGTGGTATTTATATTTCTAATAAGATTGTAGAAAAGTTAAACGACGTCGCTGGCTGGAGTGGCGGAATATTTGGAGTGGCTGCTGCTCTTATTAAATTAAAACTAGGTTTATCACCTACAGCTTATACTATGCTGATAATAGCTGTTGCTACTCTAGGAATGAAAACTATTAATTCCTGTAATAAATATAAAAAGGGCTTTTATCTTAAAGGTGAATTTGTAGGGCCCATGTTTGCACCCGTCGGAACAGTTACTTGTAAAGCAAAAAAATAATTACCTGGGTGGTTACAATTACGATGAGGGTACAGTAGACTGGTAAAGTCCAAAATTAAAGCAGGCATATGCCTGCTTTTTTACGTTAATGTGCTTTCATCTATGCTCACTGATGATGTAATCATTCTGCCTGCAATCTGGTGTGATTCGGACGCATGAGCGAAATTGCTTGAGATCGTTACAAAAGAAGCTAGACATAATACAGTAATCATTCCTAATGAAAATTTCTTCATCATTTAATACAACTCCCTTTTTCATCAATTTTCATTACTTTAATTGCTTTTCGGTAAAAAATGGCCGATTCCTCCCTTTTTGTTGATACTCATTGCCTTAATTACTTTTCGATAAAGTTCGACCGACTCTTCTAACTTTCCGATCTTATTATAATGAATCTCTAATGCATATCTCCTTTATACAAAATGGGTCGAATCGGGATTAATTACAGATATTACTCCATCAGATTTAGAAACAAGAATTGTGATTCTGCGAAAAGAGGATAAGGCTATGGTGATACAAGAACACTTATAATGTAATTTTTTAGGTCTTTGTAATTATTTTACATATATTATTAATATTCACTCATGAATTCGTGATATTATATTGAAGGGGACGATCAAACGCTTTGGCGTTAGTAATTAATAATGTTTTAAATATATACGAGTGCTACCTCATGTCAAAGTCAGAAAAAATATATAGGAGGTAACATATGTTTAAGTTTAAAAGGAATTTCTTAGTTGGATTAACGGCAGCTTTAATGAGTATTAGCTTGTTTTCGGCAACCGCCTCTGCAGCTAGCACAGATTACTGGCAAAATTGGACTGATGGCGGCGGAACAGTAAACGCTGTTAATGGGCCTGGAGGGAATTACAGTGTGAATTGGTCTAATACCGGAAATTTCGTTGTTGGTAAAGGTTGGACTACAGGTTCGCCATCTAGGACAATAAACTATAATGCCGGAGTTTGGGCGCCGAATGGCAATGGATATTTGGCTTTATATGGTTGGACGAGATCACCTCTCATAGAATATTATGTAGTGGATTCATGGGGTACTTATAGACCTACTGGAACGTATAAAGGTACTGTAAAAAGTGATGGGGGTACATATGACATATATACAACTACACGTTATAACGCACCTTCCATTGATGGCGAAAAAACTACTTTCACGCAGTACTGGAGTGTTCGCCAGTCCAAGAGACCAACTGGAAGCAACGCTAAAATCACTTTCAGCAATCATGTTAAAGCATGGAAGAGTCATGGAATGAATCTGGGTAGTAATTGGTCTTACCAAGTCTTAGCGACAGAGGGATATCAAAGTAGTGGAAGTTCTAACGTAACAGTGTGGTAACAGATTACCTTTAATCAGGGTAGCTAACGGGCTGCTGGTCGTTCCTTGAGAAATTTTATAATCATTGTTATTGTGAGTTACTAAGAGGCGACGGTCTTTTAGTTGGAATTCCAATATATGCCTCGGGTATGGTAAATGATTATTAAAATCGTTAGTAATGGTTAAAGGTCGTTTTCTACTAGGCAAATGTTCAAGTCCTCTCGGCCGCATACCAGAGATACCAAGGGTTTTGACGCCCTTGGTATTTTTTATATTCATCTGTTTTTTGCCTCTTACTTAACATCCATTCTATATCGAATGTTTTACATCATCTGCTGATATATTGGATTTTGTCAATATACGGTTCAATGCTTTTTCAGTAAACGGCATAAAGCCATTAAGGATCAGCCCCCCTAAACAAACGGTTAATAAAGTTCCAATGCCGATTGGTCCATTCAAAATCATGGCCAGTATCAAGAAGGCGAGGTAAATGAACGTTCTCGAAAAAAATATATTGGTTCTCGTTAATTCTTTTATGATGAATGTTAAACGGTCAATTGGCATCGAAGCAAAATTTGTGTATAAGTATGTCGCGGTTCCTAACCCTGTAACAACCAAGCCGATTCCAAAACAAATCGCTTTGCTGTACCATTGTTCTGGTGTCACAAAAAAATGCAGCAAAAAAAGCCACATGTCAATGCCGATACCGGTTATAAACGCCGTTAGCATCCCCGAAACTTCCGGTCTTTGTCTTTTTAAAAACGAATTGCAGCCTATTAATATTAGAGCCATGATGACTTCCCAACTTCCCACAGTTAGCCCGACATTTACGGACAGTCCCACCAAAAGTGCATCAAAAGGTGAAACTCCAAGGTCTGATTGGATCGTGAAAGCAATACCGAGGGTTAATATTAAAATGCCTAATACATAAAAAATAAACTTCACTTTACTCGACCTCTTTATTGTTATTTTTCCTTGCAAATGCAACAAAAATCGGCTATATTGAATGTACAACAATTTTATTGCATTTACAACAAAAATATGTGCGCAGGAGGCAGCGATGAAAGAAATCCTTCGTGAAATTGGAATGATTGCCCGAGCATTGGATTCTATAAGCAATATCGAATTTAAAGAACATGATCTGACAAAAGGGCAGTATTTGTACCTTGTCCGAATATGCGAAAACCCGGGAATCATTCAGGAGAAGCTGGCTGAGATGATTAAAGTAGACCGGACAACCGCAGCCCGGGCAATAAAAAAACTTGAAATGAAGGGCTTTATTGAAAAGAAAGATGATGAACATAACAAAAAAATAAAAAAACTCTTTCCGACGGAAAAGGGAAATGAGGTATTTCCTTTTATCAAAAGAGAAAATGATCATTCGAATCGTGTGGCATTAGCGGGATTTTCCGAGGGGGAAGCGGAGACTATCTTCAATCTTCTTCAAAGAGTAAGAAAAAATGTAGAAAAGGACTGGGAATTCGTGAAAAAGGGGAACAAAAGAAATTATTGACAGCGTAAAGGAGCGGCAGATTGAATGACAGTAAATATAAAAAGGTGTACCCTTGAAGACTTACACAAGCTTCAGGAAATTGGTTATGAAACATTTAATGAGACATTTAAGCATCAGAACTCGCCAGAAAATATGAAAGCCTACTTGGACAAGGCATTTAACTTAAAACAATTAGAAAAAGAATTATCCAATAGCTCTTCGCAATTCTTTTTTGTTTATTTTAACAATGAAGTCGCTGGATATTTAAAGGTCAACACCGATGAGGACCAGTCTGAAAAAATGGGTGATGATTCACTTGAAATCGAGAGAATTTATATCAAGAACAACTTTCAAAAACACGGGCTTGGTAAATATCTGTTCAATAAAGCTGTGGAAATTGCGAAGGAACGGAATAAAAAGAAAATCTGGCTGGGCGTATGGGAAAAAAACGAAAATGCCATTGATTTTTATAAGAAAATGGGGTTTGTCCAAACCGGCGCCCACTCTTTTTATATGGGGGATGAAGAACAAACGGACTTGATCATGACCAAAACACTCCTATAACTTTTTTAAAAGGAGGATGACGATGTATATTCCAAAATATTTTAAGGTCGAAAATGTTGATGAAATTTGGGATTTTGTCCAAAAAAACGCTTTTGGCACAATCGTCACGACAGAACAAGGAAAACCTATTGCCACTCATTTGCCTTTAGGCTTCAATAAAAAAGGTGATGATTACTATATCACTGGGCATATCGCTTATGGAAATCCTCAGTGGAGAACATTTGAAACCTGTGATGATGTGCTTGTTATGTTTCAGGGACCGCACGCTTACATTTCTTCTTCTTGGTATGGGCATGAAGATGTTCCAACTTGGAATTATCAAGCCGTCCATATATACGGTAAAGCAAGCATGCTAGAGAGAGATGAATTAATAGAAGAATTAACAATTATGATGGAAAAATACGAAAAACATCGAAAAAACCCCATTTTATGGGATGGGCTTTCTCCTCAACTTTTAGAAAGCCAACTGAAAGCGATTGTCGGGTTTAAGATTAAGGTGGAAGACATTCAGGCTGCATATAAATTAAGTCAAAATCGCAATGAAACGGATTATACGAACATCATTGATCAATTGCAAAATGAAGAAAATCCAAATTCGAAACAAGTGGCAGAACAGATGGAAAAGAGAATGAAAAATCAAATATAAGCCTACTTTTATTAAACCCTTTGCTGTGAGAATGAAAGGATGGAACCGGAGCAGTTAGTGCATTGCTCAAATTGTTGATTTGATAGATCATTCAAATCGTCCGGCGGTACAAGGAATTATACTGATTGTCATTTGGTTCCGCAGGGAAAGGTACAAAGATAAATAAAAGGATAGTCGAAAGGCTATTCTTTTTTTTGTTTATTTTAATTCATTGATTTATAACAGTGCCCATTTTGTGCCGGGTTTTTTCAACTAGGCGGTGAACAACCCGTTTATTAAGCTAAAGTCGTCTCATGCTCAAGCTTTCTTTTATTGTTCCGTAACCGGCAAATTAAATGCTGGGAGAATAAAACCGAAACCGTCATGTCTAAGATAAAATTGACATGACACCAATTAGTGTCATATAATTAAGACACCAATTGGTGTCCAATTAAGGGGAGGAGGATTTTGAACGAGAAAAATCAAGATCGTGATATTTATGCAGCTGTTGCCGACCCAACAAGACGTCAATTGATGCGCTTGTTAGCGGATGTGGAAGAATTGCCGCTCAAAGAGTTGACCGCTCATTTTGACATGGGCCGTACCGCTATTTCAAAGCATTTGGCAATCCTTAAAGAGGCCGGTCTCGTCATGAGCAGAAAGGCCGGCAGGGAAACGCGTTATCGGCTGAATGCTGCCCCATTGAAAGAAATAGAGGATTGGGTATCGTTTTACAGGAAATTCTGGAGTGAAAGAATGTTGCTTTTAGACCAAATATTAAAGGAGGAACAAAACATGGATTTAACAGTATCACATGATTTTACTTTTGAGAGCCCGATCGAGAAGGTATGGCTCGCTTTAACGGATGCAGATACTCTTGCAAAATGGATCATGCCTAATGATTTTAAGCCTGTCGTCGGACATCAATTTCAGTTTCGCAATGAGCAGTGGAATTTAATAATTGATTCCGAAGTTCTTGAAATAGACGAGCCTTACAAGCTATCTTACACTTGGGTCGGCGGCGGAATAAACACTACAGTCACATGGACATTAAAGCATGAGGAGGGAAAAACCTCCCTGCATCTCGAACACACAGGTTTCGAAAAAGAAGATCAAGCGTTCAATGGTGCAAAATTCGGTTGGGCGAAAATGGGCGAAGATCTTAAAAAATTGTTAGAAGAAATGTAAGAAAGAGTATAGGAAAAAGCAAACTGCTCGGAAAGAGGGTGTTCCTTGATGACAAATAGTCAAATAAATCCCAAGGTCGAAGAATTTTTAAGCAGGGCTACAAAGTGGAAGAAAGAATTTGAGAAGTTAAGACATATCGTTCTTGACTGTGAGCTGACCGAAGAATTTAAGTGGATGCATCCTTGTTACACGTTTAATAACAAAAACATCGTTTTAATCCATGGATTTAAAGAATATTGTGCGCTTCTGTTTCATAAAGGTGCCTTGTTAAAGGACCCGCATGGGATTCTTGTTCAACAAACGGAGAATATACAAGCGGCGCGGCAGATTCGCTTCAAAAATGTTGAGGAAATCATTGAACTGGAAACCATCCTGAAAGCCTATATTCATGAAGCGATTGAAGTTGAAAAAGCCGGTTTGGAAGTCGATTTTAAAAAGAATACAGAATATCAAATTCCTGAAGAACTTCAAAAAAAATTCGAAGAAATCCCTGGCTTGAAAGCTGCTTTTGAAGGATTAACCCCGGGACGGCAAAGAGCATATATTCTTTATTTTTCTCAAGCCAAACAATCCAAAACCCGAGAGTCAAGGGTTGAAAAATATGTGCAGAACATTCTCGATGGAAAGGGATTAAAGGATTAGTCAAAAGAAATATCAAGGGTTAGACGCCTTGGTATTTTTTTATTTCCGCACATTTATGTTTTTTTGGATTGAAAAACATACCAAGTGAGAAATCAAAAGGCAGAGCATGTAGCGTTGAAAATTTAACTATGTTATTTTGATAAAAGATCAGAAAAATAATAAGGAGAAACAAAATGGGCAAATTTTCTACCGATCTTTTAAAAGCTTGGCTGGCGATACCTAGATGGTTTAAAATGTTTGCACTAAATGCGATTACCATATATGTTTTATGGACACTTTTCATTGATGGAATAAACAATATATTTAGATTAGATATCTCCTCCTTAATGATAAGTCTAGCAGCATCAGGAATAATATTGGCAATGTTTAATAAAACTTCTGTCAAAAATTGAACCATGTTCTTAACACTTTCTTTAAAATCAAAACCCCTGAAACAGGGGCGCCAGCGTGTCGACAAACCCTCGCATTCGTTGTCAGGTCTGCTCAGTCGGTGCTCACGAATGATAACGAGGATCGGCGGCTAATTGCGCAGGCCTACTGCCTGAACGCCGCCGTCATCACATCCTGTGAAAGTCCGCTCCGATGCTCGGCCTTTCTAGACTGCAAAGGTTGAGGGTCACGCTGAAAGGATTTTGTCAACAATCTGAAACATCCCAATATGATTTGGTATGTTTTTCTTTTAACGCAACTGTATTGTGATTCCGGCCTCATTCAAGATTGAACTTCATTTGCTTTTTCTTTCCACACCATTGTAAGACCCAAGCCGATAATCATCACGATGCCTGCAAAAAGGAAAGGATAATGAATGTTAAGATCAAAGAGAATACCGCCCAGAGCCGGACCAAAGATATTTCCTAAGCTCGTGTAAGTGGAGTTCATCCCTGCAACAAAACCCTGCTGGTTACCGGCGACTTTGGATAAGAAAGTCGTCAGGGCCGGGCGCAGCAAATCAAACGCCAGAAAAATAAAACAAGTGACAAGCAAAACAGCTAAAAACCCTGACATGACAGTTGACACGAAAGCCAAGACCGCGCCGGTGATGAGGCAAAGCTGAATCATCCTTTTCTCTCCAAGTTTATTGACCAATTTCCCGAATAGTAAAACTTGAATAATGACGGCAACGATCGAACTGATCGTAACAATGATTGCGATATCCTTTGGTGTGAAGCCGAACTTATGATCAGAAAACAAGCTGAATACCGTTTCGTAGGCTGACAAGCCGAAAGCCAGCACAAAAACGATCACAAATGCAATGAAATAGACAGGATGAATCGACCTCTTCAAGTCGTTAAAGAAATTGGATTCCTTTGTTTGAGACGAGAGTTGTTCCCGTTCTTCTTTTGACAAGGATTCTTTTAATATAAAAACGGAAGAGACAGCTGCTGTAAATGCCAAGGCGGCAGCGAAGAAAAATGGCATCCGAATCCCATATTCGGCTATAAATCCTCCGGCACCAGGTCCAATAATAAAGCCGGTGCTAATCGCTGCCGAAACATAGCCCATCGCCTTTGACCTTTCCTGCAGGGTTGTTATATCAGCTACATACGCTGTAACGGCAGGCATGATAAAGGCGGCGCTGACTCCGCCCAATATCCTCGATAAATAAAACATGGAAACATGGGTTCCCAATCCAAAAATCAACTCTGATATACTGAATACAAGCAATCCGATGACAATCATTTTTTTTCTTCCAAAACGGTCAGCCCATCTTCCCGCAAAAGGGGAAGTGATTAATTGGGAAATGGCGAAAACCGCAACAAGATACCCCATTGTACTGCCGGATAAATGCATGATATTCATAAAGGAAGGCATAACTGGAATAATTAAACCGATGCCAAGAAATGCTATGAAAATGTTGCTTAATAATATAATAAGCACCGTTTTTTGTTCTCTTATTGATTTTTTCATCTATAAAACTCCTCTTACATTAATCAAGGCAAAGCGTAATCGTTTCCAGCGGAGAGTTTTTCCGTTTTTTTATGATCCTTTTCTTTTTGGATCGAAGCTGTGTTCAAGTACAATAAAATCATAAAGTATATGGTTACCGTATAGTCAAGGAGATTTTTTATGTGCGAAGATTTAAAAAAATATTTCACAACGGGTGAGTTTGCCAAGCTCTGCAACATCAAAAAACAAACGCTGTTTCACTATGATGAGATCGGTTTGATTTCTCCGGAGATCAAAAAAGAGAATGGTTATAGGTATTATTCTTATCATCAATTTGAGCTTTTTCAAGTGATCAACTTGTTTAAAGAGGTTGGTTTACCGTTAAAAGAAATCAAGTCCCTCATCAAAGGTAAAACACCGGGCCGAATCTTACCGCTTCTGAAAGAAAAGTCTGTTGAAATTGAGGACAAAGTGAAAAAGCTCAAGCATTTGCAAAAGATCATCGAGACGAAAGTGTCGTTAACAGAACAAGCGTTAAAAACAGACTTCTCTTCGGTTTCTTTCCAATATTTAAATGAAGAAACATTTATGATCGGCAAAAATACTTTACATTTACCAGAACGAAAATACGTTGCAGCCATTTCAGAGCTCATTCACGATGTTGAGTCTCGTGGATTAGATGAGGGGTATCCTGTCGGCGGTATATTGGCACGGGAACAAATCTTAAATAAAGACTTCTATAATTACATTCACTTTTATGTAAAAGTAAAAGAAGGAATCGATACGGCAAACGAGCATGTGAGACGAAAAGGGCTGTATGCAATCGGCTACCAAAAAGGCGAAGAAGTTGAAGATGCCTACAGCAGAATCATTCAATTCATTGAAAAGAATGGGATGCAGATAGGTGAGTATACATATGAGGAATTCATGCTTGATGAAGTGATGGTCGATGGATTTGAAAATCAAATCACCAAAATCCTTATTCAAGTTCAAGAGGTGTAAACGAATCTTGGCATGAATGAGATAAGCATGAAGCAGGACGTTAATCTAAGCTCATTTCCGGCTTCCGCTGAGAAAAGCAATTAACTGCCAAGGTTAAAACGTGCTAACACAAGTGGCGGCGAATAAAGTGAGTCCTAAAAAGAAGGGAGAGGAAACTCATCCCTTCTTTTTCAGCTTTTTAAAGGGTCTAGATCCTGTGATATTTCAATCAGGTTTTGATCAGGATCCCTAATATATACAGATACAATCGGACCAAGCGCACCGGTTCTTCTGACAGGTCCCTCCTCAATGTTCACATTGTTTTGACGTAGATGTTCGATTATATCGTCTATTGTTTCTTCCGCGATAAAACAGAGATCTGCAGAGCCGGGAAGCGGATGTTTTGCTTTGGGAGTGAATTCATTGCCAGCCTCGTGCAAATTTATTTTTTGATTGCCAAAACGCAACGCTTTTCTGCCTGAGCCAAACGTTTCTTCTTTCATTCCCAAAACCCGCGTATAAAAGCTGATTGTCTCTTGAAGGTCTTTTACAGTTAAAACAAAATGATCAAGCCGTTTGATCACAATCAATTCCTCCCAATGAAGATATTTATTTTACAACATCAAGAATAGTTGAAACGCTTTGCCTTGTCTTCTGCACATCTTCTCGGCCCCGTTATCAATGATGGTAGCACTATTCATTTATATTATATAATGCATTATAAATATGTTTTTAATGTTTTAGTGTCATGAGATGGGAAGGAGACGGAACCTATGGAATGGGAACAACTTGAGTATTTTCAAGCTCTTGCCCGGATACAGCACGTCACAAAAGCTGCAGAATGTTTATCGATCTCTCAGCCTGCACTTTCACGTTCTATCCATCGTTTAGAGGTCTATTTAGGTGTTCAGCTGTTTGACAGACAAGGACGCACAATCAGGCTGAACAAGTATGGAGAGATTTTTTTAAGACGGGTGGATGTGATGATGAAAGAGTTTCATGACGGCAAAGAAGAAATCAAACAGTTATTGGATCCGGACCATGGGGAAGTATCACTCGGCTTTTTGCATACGCTTGGGACAACGATCGTTCCGGATTTAATCGGATCTTTTAAACGTCAGCATCCGGGAATTCAGTTTCACCTGAGACAAAATCACTCTTACTGGCTTCTCGATAAACTGAAGTCCGGTGAACTGGATCTTTGCTTACTGCAATCCATCAAGCCCGAAAAGTCCATTCATTGGGTGCAATTATGGAGTGAAGAGCTTTTTTTGTTTGTGCCAAAAGGACACCGATTAGCCGATTGTGAAAGTGTGACATTGGATGAAGTCGCCAAAGAGCCTTTTATCGTATTAAAAAATGGTTATGCACTCCGATACACAGTAGATGAACTTTTTGAAAAAGCGCAAATTCAACCGGAGATCCTCTTTGAAGGTGAGGAAGTGGCCACCGCAGCAGGCTTTGTCGCCTCAGGACTCGGTATTTCAATCCTGCCCGACCTAAAAGGACTGGATCAGAGCCATATCTCCAAAGTCCGGATCAGCTGGCCGGAATGCCAACGTCTGATTGGCATCGCCTGGATAGAAGGAAGATATTTATCACCGGCAGTGGAGAAATTTAAGCAGTTTGTGAAGAATCACTTTTCTGAATGGAGTCCATAACTTGAAAGAAAAATGCGTTCATCATACACTGGCTGAGGAGAGGATCGTCCTTGTCGGCAGCAGTGAAGGGCCGGATCATTTGGAAGATGATCAAAACCATTTTTTTATAACGAATGAAGAAGGCTGCAGTTATCGGACAATGTTTGAAAGATACCTTTTAAAACATGATCTCCACTACTTTCAAACGATGGAATATAGAAGCGATTAAACAAATGGTCATGAGCGGACTCGGGTTTTCTGCTTTACCTTATATGACAGTGAAAGATGAAGTGGATTGCGGCTAGCTAAAACATTCTGACCCATTCTGAAAAACTCGCCCCGCTTTATTCCCACATGCTGACTAAGAAGAAAAAATGGCAATTTCCGGCTGTTGAGGCTTTTGTTAAGCTTGTCTTACGTTCGGTTTATGAAGCTGACAAAGAAGAATCTGAATTTACTATCTAGGTAATGTCCGAACGTTCCAGATTTTTTTGAACGATAAAACTTTACTCAATGAATTCCGAAAGGCGTTGAGTTATCGTGATGAATAAAGGAGGGTATTATTGGTGGGCAAATTACCTAGAGTGTTTCAAATGATGGGGGTTACCGGCTTTGTTTTAACTTTTCTGCAAATCTCCATTGGATGGTTCATTGGATTTTTCTTTTCAGGTCTTTTCTTCTTCACGTTGATAAAACAGGAACATAAACACAACGAATTCAATTTAATAGCGGGAGTTTTAGCCGTCTTATATTCATTTTATTGCCTATTTACCCAGGTTGTATGACCAAAAGAACCAAGGGGTATTCCCTCGGTTCTTCTGTATTTGTCAGTCTTTCATGCTCGCTCTACACCATCCCAAGAGGGCGGCGCTTCATCCAGATCGACAGCCAATGTTTCCAAAAAACGTGCGACATTCAAAAGAGTGAATTCGGCTCTTTCCTGTTCACTGAATATTTGTTTCGTATTTTCAAATGTTAAATCGGTTACTTTTACGCGGGTACGCACATTCATCAATCAAACGCAGCAAAGCCCGCGTTAAATTTGCCGGAAACCGCTGGTATTACGCTTTTTGTTCATTATGTACCCGATCAATATCAGCTAATTGTATTCTTGCCATTGACCATTTCATCCTTTATTTCACGTTCAGCGTGAAGAATGGCGACAGGACGCGCCCATCCGGCTGAGGCTTTTTCAACTTTTACGGGAAAAGCCATCACATAAAAACCGGTGGAAGGCAATTGCTCAAGATTGGCGAGTTTTTCAATTTGGCAGTAAGGGATTTTGCTTCCGGAGTAATGTCCTTCCCAAATAATCGCCGGGTCTTTTTCCGTCTCAAAGCGCCTGGCGGTTACACTGAACGGAGCATCCCAGCTCCAAGCGTCAGTACCGACAAGGCGCACGCCGCGCTCGGTTAAAGAGAGCGTGGCTTCGCGCCCCATGCCGCAGCCGCTGTTCAAGTAATCTTTCTGTCCGTATTTGGCGCCGGCCGATGTATTGACAAGGACAATGTCGCCGGGAGCAAGCGTATGATTGATTCGTTGAAGTTCTTTCTCGATGTCATCCGGAGTGACGATTCGTCCATCTTCAAAATGTCTGAAATCCAGCTTGACGCCAGGGCCGTGAAACCACTCAAGAGGAACTTCATCAATCGTCGCCATCCGCTTGCCGTCATCCGTAACCGAACGATAATGGTAAGGGGCGTCTATATGAGTTCCGGCATGTGTCGACATCTTCACTTTTTCAAGCGACCAGCCTTCACCGCCGGGAAGGTCGTCTGAAGAAAGCCCGGGGAAGATTTGGACCATTTGCTTGGCCCCTTGCTTATGATCCACATATTCAATTTCGGGAATAAAACCAGGAGGGTCAGATGGAATATCGTCCCTTAAGGTCACTGATAAATCTACGATTTTCATAAGTTTATTCTCCTTTTTCTGTCATGTGATTTTTTAAAACATGATAGACAGTGCGACCAGCCGGCATTTTTTCTGTTTTTTCATCTCTCCTCTCCTTGTATCCGTTTTCTTAAGTTTCATTCTACATGAGGTGCCATCCGCTCCAAAACAAAAAGCCTGCAGAGCATGTTCTGCAGGCTGAGTCACATCTTCGCTTTCTAGACTTGTTCCTTCGGTTTCCTCATTTTAAAAATAACGATCAGCAACAAAAACCAAACCGGTGTGACAAATAAGGAAACACGGGTATCCTGCGCCAATCCGAGCACAACGAGAATAAACGCAAGAAAGATAAGAACCACATAATTTGAAAATGGATAAAACGGCATTTTAAATGTGTTTGTTTTCGCTAAATCCGGTCTTGTTCTGCGGTATTTCAAATGGCAGATCACCGTGATTCCCCATATAAAGATGAAGCATATCGTGGAAATGCTTGTGATCAGCGTGAACACTTCTTCCGGCATGATATAGTTCAGCGTCACGCCGATGAGAATCACGACGGCTGAAAAGAACAGCGCATTGCTCGGTACTTTGCGGGAAGTCAGCTTTTTCATTGCTTCAGGCGCATTTTGTTCTTTGGCAAGCGAGTAAACCATCCGGCTTGTGCTGAAGATCGCGCTGTTGCTTGCCGAAGCCGCTGATGTCAGAACGACAAAATTGATGATGCTGGCTGCCGCAATGATCCCGACTGCTGCAAAAACTTGAACGAATGGACTTTCATCAGGATTGATGATATTCCACGGATAGATGCTCATAATCACAAGAAGAGCGCCGATATAGAAAAGCAAAATCCTGACAGGGATATTGTTGATGGCTTTCGGAATCACGTTTGCCGGATCCTTTGTTTCGCCTGCCGTCAGTCCCACAAGTTCGATGCCTACAAATGCAAACACCACCATCTGGAATGAGAGAAGAAATCCATGCAGCCCATTTGGGAACATGCCGCCGTGGCTCCACAGATTCGTGAAGCTCGCTTGGCCTGAAGCGGTGGAAAAACCTGTTGCGATCATGAATAAACCAATCACAATCAGCGCCAGAATCGCGATCACCTTGATTAATGCAAACCAGAATTCAAGCTCTCCAAAAAGCTTTACAGTCGCCAGGTTCATGATCAGCAAAATAATCAACGCGATAAAGCCCGGTGTCCACTGCGGTACACCGGGAAACCAGTATTGGGTGTAGAGTCCGACCGCGGTCAAATCGGCCATGGCGAGCGAAATCCAGCAAAACCAGTAGGTCCAGCCGGTGATAAAGGCTGCCATATCGCCCAAATAGTCTCTGACAAAATCAACAAAAGAGTGGTACTCCAGATTGCTTAACAGCAATTCTCCAAGAGAACGCATAATAAAAAAGCAAATGATCCCGGTGATCATATAAGCAAATAAAATCGACGGTCCTGCAAAATGGATCGATTTCCCCGAGCCGAGAAACAATCCCGTCCCGATGGCTCCACCGATGGCGATCAGCTGAATGTGCCTGTTTTTCAGGCCCCTTGATAATGTTTGTTCATGTCTGTTATTGTCTCCGGTTATATCGTCTGTCACTTTGTACTGCCTCCAATAATTGTTTTAACTCCTGGCTCCCGTATTTTTTTATGTTCTATTATAACACTAAAATTTAAAAGGTTTGATTGTTGAAAGAATGTTTCGTTCTTGTACATATCCAATGTCTTGTAACAGTCCTAAAAATCCTTTTCGATGATGACATTTTAGCTTATTTTTATTCGAAATTCGAGGATTATTGGTATATTTTTCTTAAAACATGATCCGAAAAGAGGTGTGAAAGTGAACCCTCTATTCGTTTGTTTGGACAGTTTCTTGCAGAAGATACTTGAACATATCGAAGCGAATAGTAAAAAGAATATACTTGATGTTTTTAATGGGGAAGATTTTATCATGGCGAACCTGGTGTTGGCTGTCTGTCGTCTTCAAAATCAACATGCAGTTAACTGCTGGAAACGATTTTTAAACGCGGCATAATTGGTGTATGCTAAAAAGAGACTACCTTGATTAAAAAAATAGCATGATATTTTAGGAGGAACAAAAGCTGAACAGAAAGACATTCCAACGCTCGGTGTTCGCAGTCATGTTGACGCTGATCGCGATCTATGTTCTGTATACCTTGTTTGAAAATTTGCTTCATGATCGGCATTCGACAGCCTTTTTAAGCCAGAAAACTCATCTGCGCGCTTCTTTTCAGCTCCCGGTCTGGCTGAAGGTGATGTATGTCCACGTGGTTGCCGCCTGTCTGGCCATGCTGGCGGGAGCTGTTAACTTTTCTGTGAGAAGCCGCAAGCTCCACCGCTTGAACGGCTATGTCTATGTCGTTTGCGTGCTGATTGTGACGCTGACGTCAGGCTATATGGCGCCGCACTCCACGGGAGGAAGAATCGTGAGCATCGCCTTTAATCTGGTGAACATGTATTGGCCGGCGGCTACGGTGATTTCCGTATGGCAAGCGCGGCGAAAGCGGTTTGACAAGCATCAAAAGTGGATGATCCGCAGTTATTTATTCTGTTTTACCAATCTGTTTATTCATGTCATCACCTTTGTGGGCCGCAGCGGATTCGGCTTGGCATACGATCTCAGCTATACGATCGGCGTTTATGGGGCGATTGCCCTGAACGTGGCCGCGGCTGAGTGTATTATTCGGTTTACACGGAGAAAAACGACTGGTATTTTTGAAATGAAAGGTGGTTTTTCTAAGACCGATTAATACCAATAATCAATGCCAAACCCCACCCAAAAACAACAGCCGTTTGATGGAAGTATACTGACGAACTGGATATGTATCTTGCTAGAGCAAACCTTTTTAGATGATGGTTTGCTCTTTTTTCGCTATATCCCTCGCTTCGGATAGCCCCCAATGTCAAAAAGTGATCTAACTCACAGTCTTAAAAATACACATCATGTAAAGTGAGTTAATAGTTTTGCTGCGAAAAGACAAAAAGGGGAGAATGAACAAATGAAACGAAAAGATTTACCGCTTGTGTATTCATGCTCTGGATGTTCTTCGGCCGCGCAAACGGCCAACATGATCGCCATCAAAATGGATCGCGAAAAAATAGCTGAAATGTCCTGTATTGCCGGGGTTGGCGGTGATGTCAAGCCGCTTGTCAAAACGGCAAAATCCGGACGGGATATCATTGCCATCGACGGCTGTCCTTTGTGCTGCTGCAAAAGCTGTTTAGCCAAGCATGACGTTCAGCCAAAACATCATTTTGTACTTTCTGATTTTGATGTGCCAAAGAAAAAAGGTGTGGATCCCGACCCTGTTCTTTATATGAATGCTTACGAACGCATTTTAAAGCTTACACATCCTAAGTAAAGGATTTGAAACGGCTATCTTGATAGTCGTTTTTCATTTTATGACGAATGACAAAATAAATTATTTGTCATTTGTTACTTTTCTTGCTATGATCATCCTAAAGGAGGTGGAACACGCAGCATCATGAAGAATGTTTCAGAAGCATTGACGAAAAAACAAATCCTTGAAGCAACAGAAGAAACGTTAAGGCGGTACGGTGCAGCGAAAACATCGATCACGGATGTGGCCAAAGCATTGAACGTCAGTCACGGTACGATTTACCGCCATTTTAAAAGCAAAAAAGAGATTTTCGAGGCAGCTACCCAAATGTGGCTGGGTGAAAAGATTTTCAAGCCGCTTACCGGTGTTTATCACGATTCTTCCCGCGAAGGTCCGGCGCATGTCAAGGCTTATATAAAGAAATTGTTTGAGCTCAAACGGTATTATGCCATGAAGGATGAAGAATTGTTTGCGATGTATGCCAAAGTCACCAATGAATCTCCAGAGCTTGTCGATGAAAGCATTTCCAATATCGTCGAGCAATTGAGCGGGCTCATCGACCGCTGTTCTGTTTGTGCAAATGATCCTGTTGAAGTGGCAAAAGGCATTTTTTACGCGACGGAACGTTTCCACCATCCGGCGCATGCGAATGAATGGAAAAGAGATACGATTGAACAGGAATTTGATATTGTTTGGGGTCTTTTGGAAAAAGGGTATTTGAAACATGGAGAGGGCGGAGGTTAAAAACATGCACGATTTAAAAGGTAAGACAGCGATCGTAACGGGAGCTTCCCGCGGAATCGGGCGCGCGATCGCAACGCAGCTTGGAGACCTTGGAGCCAAAGTGGCCGTCAATTACTCAAGCAGCCGGCAAAAGGCGGAAGAAGTCGTCAATGAGATCCAGCAGGCAGGAGGGGAAGCTGCGGCTATTCAAGCCGACCTCAGCACAGTTGCCGGTGTGGAATCTTTATTTGCTAAAACAAAAGAGGCGTTCGGGAAAATCGATATCCTGATCAATAATGCCGGCATGAGTATTTACAAACCGATTCAAGATGTCACGGAAGAAGACTTTGATCAGCAATTCAACCTGAATGTAAAAGGCACATATTTTGCATGCAAGCAGGCCATGAAAGATATGGAGGCGAATGGGAGGATCATTAACTTCTCCACATCTGTCATCGGGCAAATGTTTCCGACATACAGCGTATATGCCGGAACAAAAGGGGCTGTAGAGCAGTTCACCCGCCAGCTTGCAAAGGAATTCGCCGCAAAGCAGATCACAATTAACGCGGTCGCACCGGGACCGGTCGACACTGAACTTTTTACGGCGGGAAAATCGGAACAGCAGATCGAAGGGCTGAAAAAGTCGACGGCTCTCGGCCGCATCGGTGAACCGGAGGACATCGCGAATGTCATCGAATTTTTGGTCAGCGAACAATCGCAGTGGATCACCGGCCAGACGATTCGCGTGAATGGCGGATTTATTTAATATAGGAAAAAATCTCAAGCAGCTTCTCAGCGAATGCCTTCGGATATACGGAGGCGCCGACATGATTTCCGGGAAAATCAACAACTTTCGTTCCCAGTTTATCTGCTAAAGCCTCCGCATACCGGTATGGGAGAAAGCCTTTGGATTCAATGCCGCCGGCAGGCACAACGACCGCCGATGAAGCTTTCAGCCTGCTTGTGTCCGGTTTGTATTCTCTCAGAGCGGGCACTTCGGATAAGATAAAATAGTCGATGTTGGCCATCAGCCGCTCCATCCGCTCTTTCGGCTGTCGGGGCTGGGCGGATGCGGTGATGCCCATCGCTTCTGCGAATTCTCCTAATGCGGATAAGCCGTTTTGTCGATAATCGCGTTCAAGCTTCGCCAGGCTCTCTATGCCAAATGTGCGGTCTTCATCTGACAGCAGTTCCGGTATCGGGGGTTCGTGCGCTGCCAGTACGCGGATTTGTTCAGGGTGACGGATCGCCAGGTCAAGGCCGATGACCGCGCCTGAGCTACAGCCGAACACATAGGCGGGTTCATCGGTCAGGCCGGCCAACAGGCGGTGCGCGTCATCGCTGTGTGCGGAAATCCGGTAGTTTTCGTTTATATCCTCAAGTTTGCTGCGCGAGTGTCCCCTGCGGTCATAGGTGACGACAGTGTAATGCTCGGCAAGCAGATCTGCCATCGGGTATGAATCAGCATCCCCGTTTCCTCCGTGAATCATCAGCAGCAACGGTCCGGCTCCGCGCACTTCATAGTAAAGGCTCGTTCCTGAAACTTGGATCATGCTGCTCTTTATTGAAGTCATAAAAATCATCTCCTCTCTTTTAGATTAAAGCAGCCGCAGAAGATAAGAAATGCAGAAATCGCTTAAGAAACAAACTTGCCATATCGAAAAGCACTGATCCTGTATGACCAGTGCTCTGTTTTTTATGTTGTGTAAACAATTTTTTTGATCGTTTCAATGGAGAGGTGATATTCCCCGGCAAGCCGTTCGACCGAATCGCCGTTTTTGAAAGCTTTTTTAATTGAAGCGTTGCGTTCATCAATCAGCTTTCTAGCCCCGGACCGCACACCCCATTTTTGCCGGGCGGAATCAGGCTTTGGAATATAGATGGTCTCCCCTTGAACATACTTTTGAATTTCTGATATCAGCTTTTCGGGTAAAACAGCGTCTGCTTTGACATAACCCATGTTTGCCAGCTCCTTATTCTTTTGATGGGATAAGGGGCAAAGCCGTATATCAGAAGGTTAAGGCGATTGAAGGTGTCCACCCCATGCAAAGTATCGCCATTCCGATAACAGGCTTTGCATGAGACGCTGCGCTATCCGGCATTCTGATGACTGCCATTTTCTTCACCTCCCTAAAACGGATTATAGAATAAATCAAGCCATCTTGCAGTTTATCTTTCTTTAAAAAAGCCCGACTTCCGCAAACTGTCTATCCTATTGTAAACATCTCTATATCTCGGATTTCCATAAAAGGAGCTCTATATTGCAACAGCCAAAGCGGCGCTTGTCGCTTGCAACACAGACAAGACGGCTGGCCTACAGTTATGTGAAAAACCAAGACGACGCGCTCGATATTGTCCAGGAATCCGTCAAAAAAGCGCTCGCTTCCGTGGGATCTGTCCGCAACCCGGATACGATCAAAAGCTGGTTTTATAACGCACGGCTATCGATTTTTTGCGGAAACAGAAAAAACTGAAGGTTGTGGATGATCAAACCGGGGTACATGGGGACCGTAGCGTTTGAAAAACCGACTGGGGTCATTGCGGATTTTCCGGCCGGGATCCGCTATATTCATTAGACAAATTCCTTGAAATCATGGATTTTGCTTTTTTTCTTCCTTTTTTATAAATTTGTAACTGCAGATTCGTCTGGAAACTTTTATACTAAAGAGAGTGCATTCTAAAAGAATTGATATTTTTGAAACAAAAAGCGGTCCCGATTACGTCTATTGATTTGGCGGTCGCCGTACCGTATACAGCAAGATAACCGTACATATCATTGGAGGAATACCATGCAAGATCAGACACACCATCAACGCTATATACCGGGGTTGGACGGGCTCCGGGCTTTTGCCGTTTTGGCGGTCATTGCCTACCACCTCGACTTTCATTGGGCAAACGGGGGTTTTATTGGGGTTGACATCTTTTTTGTGTTGTCCGGCTACCTCATTACATCCATCATATTGCCTGCCTATGGAAATGACATTGCCCTGAATTTTCGCGAATTTTGGCTGCGCCGGGTCAGACGGCTGCTTCCTGCGGCAACGCTCATGATTATCATCACCGTCATCTGGACCGTCCTGTTTAACAGAGAGCTGATTCATACCGTGCGGGGAGATGCGGTCTCCTCTCTTTTATATGCCAGCAACTGGTGGTTTATTTTTCACAATCAATCTTATTTTGATAGTTTCGGAGCGCCGTCACCTTTAAAAAACCTGTGGTCACTGGCGATTGAAGAGCAGTTTTATATCGTTTGGCCCATCCTTTTACTTTTGGGAATGTACATATGGAAAAAGCGGGACCGGCTGGCGGCCGCGGTTGTCGTGCTTGCGTTTTGTTCAGCTATTCTGATGACCGTTCTGTATGTTCCCGGCGCAGATCCCAGCCGCGTCTACTACGGAACGGACACACGCTCATTTGAACTTTTGGCCGGCTGTGCTTTAGCTCTTGTGTGGCCAATGAAAAGACTTTCTTCAAACCGATTGCCGAAAAAATTGAAGCAAGCATTGCACGGAACGGAACTCACCGCTTTTCTTTTTTTAATCCTCTGCATTTATTTGGTTGATGAATACGAACCCTTTCTCTATCAGGGCGGAATGCTTTTGATCAGCATTTGTGCAGCCATTTTTATTGGCTGTGTGAGTCATCCGAGCAGCTTTATCGGCCATTTGCTGTCGTGGAAACCTTTGCGCTGGATTGGAACAAGGTCTTACGGCATTTACCTATGGCATTATCCCGTGATCGTCTTGAGCACACCCGTACATGAAATTGGAAATCCGGTGTATTGGCATGCTGCAGTCAAAGTCGTCGTTACTTTGATCATCGCCGAGGCTTCGTATCGCTTCATTGAGAAGCCGATCAGAGAGAACGGGTTTCGCCGATTTTTCCGCCGCGTTTTTCTGAACAGGATGCTGGAATGGAAAACATCGTCCGTTTTCAATAAACTGTCGGTGGGACTCATGGCAGCAGCCCTACTTGTCTTTATGGGCGGATTGTCCGGACTGGCGGACGAAAAGAAAAAGCGGGAATGGCCTTATGCCGAGTCTCATGTGAAAACAAGTGCTGCAGTTGAACAGTCTTCTGAACAAGAACAGGATCAACAAGAGGAAAAGGCGAAAACAGATGAAACGAAAGATGATGAGCAGTCGAAATCAAGCGGAGAAAATCAAGAACAGAAAGAAGAGCAAACAACGGATCAGACACCGGCTCATTCTGTAAAAGATGTCTTGGCAATCGGCGATTCCGTCATGCTTGACATCGCTTCAAATCTAAAGAAGCGCATGACCGGGATCACGATCGACGGAAAGGTCGGCCGCCAGGTGTCGCAAGCGCTTCAATTGACCTCAGCGTATGCATCATATAATCAGCCGGATAAAGCTGTGATCATTGAGCTCGGCACAAATGGATATTTTACGGACAGCCAAATGGACGAATTGCTTGACGCCTTTTCAAACGCAAATGTTTTTCTCGTCAATACCCGTGTACCCCGCCAATGGGAAAGCAAGGTGAACGAATCATTGCGCAGCCAGGCGAAAAAACGGAAAAACGTGACCTTGATCGATTGGCACAGCGAAGCTCTTCAACATCCCGAATACTTCACCTCTGACGGCGTTCACCTTGTGCCTGAAGGAGCCGAAGCTTTAACAAACCTCATCGTTCGAGCGGTGAAATAAAAAAAGAGGCCTGCCTGACAGCGCCTCTTTTTCATGTTTAAGAATGTGAACCAGAGTGATGCAGCGATAATACTTCCTTTGCGGTAGCCATATCCGTTACGAGAAAATCGATCCATCCCCCGCGCAGTGCCGCCCCGATCGCCGCCGCTTTTTTTTGGCCGCTTGCGACGGCCACTACATTTTGGGTGTTTTTTAATTCATGGACCGATAAACCGATCATTCTGGATGCCTCTTCACACTTGATCACGTTTCCGTTTCGATCTAAAAATGATGTGCACACAACCGCTTCAGCGCCTTTGTCCCTTAAGCGATGAAGGTCCTCCTTGCTGAAATATCCCGAAGTGACAATCGTATCTTCTTCTGATACGGTTCCGATCCCCACCACAGAAACTGCGGCTTGACGGGCAAGTTCAATGACGTCAGCGATTTCCCGTTCAGCCGTGATGATATCCCTCGCCTGTTTGGAGACGACAACGGCGGGTGCGTTGATCAAAAAGTATTTTGATTTTAATTTTTCACCGAATAATCTTGTATTTGAGTTGGCATGCCATGTCGCCCCTTCGGCGCCCCAGCCGCCGACAAGGGGAACAAATCGCAGATTTTTCCGCGAAAAAAAAGGCAGTTCCTGGGCGAGCAGATTGACGCTCTTTCCAGCCATAATCCCAATAATGTCGTGATGTTTGATGATGGATTCCAGCAATACAGCACCGGCTCTAGCAAGGTGCAGGTCGATCATCTGCTGTTCGGCGTCCGGCATATTGATGACGACCGCGTTTTTTATACCGAAAGTTTCCTTCAGCCGTCGTTCGTATTGCTGTTCGTCGCCATAAGGATTTTTAATTGTAATTTGGACGATTCCTTCCGATTTGGCCGCGCTCAGCATCCTGCTGACCTGTGAACGGGAAACAGAAAGCTGCTCGGCGATTTCCTGCTGGCTCAATCCATCAAGATAGTAAAATGTGCTGATTTTGACAAGTTGACGAATTTTTTCTTCATTGATGTCCGGCATTTTGAACCTCTCTTTCCCTTGAACAAATGTTCACCCTTGAAATTATGTTCGATGAGGAGATATAATAAACGTGCAAGAAAATTTTTCTAGTTGAGCAGAGTAGAGTGGAATTGAGCAGAGCAGAGTAAATAATCAAGCAATACCGAAAGGCGCCGATTGGTCGTGAAACACTTCAGCCGCACCTTCGGGTCGTTCGTTTTTCTGCTCTATTCCTCTACTTCATTGTAGAGGATTTCTTTTTTTTATCAAAGAAATTCTTGCAGAAAGACGGGGGGATATATCATGAAAACTCAAGTTGCAGGGAAGTTTGGAAAGTACGGGGGCAGGTTTGTCCCTGAAACGCTGATGAGCGCCCTGGTGGAGCTGGAAGAGGCTTATTTGCGGTACAGGGAAGACCCTGATTTCGTAAAGGAAGTCAGTCAGCTGCTTAAAGGTTATTCCGGCAGGCCGACCCCGCTTTATTACGCGGAAAGGCTCACCCGGCATTTGGGCGGAGCGAAAATTTATCTGAAACGCGAGGATCTCAATCATACCGGGGCTCATAAGATTAACAACGCGATTGCACAGGCTGTTTTGGCCAAGCGGATGGGAAAGAAAAAAATCATCGCCGAGACCGGAGCCGGACAGCATGGGGTAGCCACCGCCACAGTTGCCGCGCTTTTAGGAATGGAATGCAAGATCTTTATGGGAGAAGAGGATATCCATCGGCAGCAGCTGAATGTCTACCGGATGAAGCTGCTCGGGGCCGAGGTCGTGCCCGTTTATTCAGGTTCCAAAACCTTGAAGGATGCCGGCAATGAGACGCTCCGCTACTGGGTTGCCAATGTGGAAGATTCTTTTTTCCTGTTTGGAACAGCCGCAGGTCCGCATCCGTATCCGATGATGGTAAGGGACTTTCAAAGAATCATCGGTGATGAAACCCGGGAGCAGATTTTGGCGAAAGAAGGGCGTTTGCCCGATTCCATTATTGCGTGCGTAGGCGGAGGCAGCAATGCGATAGGAATTTTCTTCCCGTTCTTAAGCGACTCGCAAGTTCGTTTAATCGGCGCCGAGGCGGGGGGGAAAGGACTGGATACGAATGAGCACGCCGCCACTTTGTCCAAGGGCTCGCCAGGCGTTTTTCAAGGATCGATGAGCTATCTTCTGCAAAGCGCTTCCGGCCAAGTGCAGCCGGCGCATTCGATTTCAGCCGGGTTGGATTATCCGGCGGTCGGACCTGAGCACGCTTATTTGAAGGATTCAGGCAGAGTGGAATATAAGGCTGTCACAGACAAAGAAGCGATTGATGCGCTTCATTTACTGAGCCGTATTGAGGGAATTATACCGGCCTTGGAAAGCGCTCATGCCTTGGCGCAATGTATGAAGCTGTCGCCAAAGCTTTCCCAAGACCATCTGATGGTCGTCAATATCTCCGGAAGAGGGGATAAAGACATGGATACGATCATGAAACATTCCGGAGGTGAGGTTCATTGAATCCGATCGATCAGACCTTTGCAAGATTAAAACGGGAAGGCAAGCCGGCCTTTATTCCGTATGTGACAGTCGGCGACCCTGATATTCGCACGTCCCTTGATATTTTGAAAGAACTGCAAACCGCCGGTGCCAGCGTCATTGAATTAGGCGTGCCTTTTTCAGACCCTTTGGCTGACGGCCCGGTTATTCAAAGAGCAACCTTGCGAGCTTTAAAAAACGATATCAGCATATCGGATGTCATCAGCCTTGCGAAACTGGCCAGGCAAGAACAAATCCATACGCCGCTCGTGTTGTTTACTTATTTTAATCCGCTTTTGCAGCTTGGGATTGAAAAGGCGTTTTCGATGATGGAGGACTCGGGCATAAACGGAATCATCATTCCGGATCTTCCGGTAGAGGAGGTTGAGGAAATACGTTGTATTTGCACAGAGAAGAACATCCATTACATTCCCTTGGTGGCTCCTACTTCCGAGGGGCGGATTGAATCAATCGTCAATCAGGCTTCCGGATTCGTTTACTGTGTTTCTTCTTTGGGAGTTACCGGTGAACGGCAAAACTTTCACAATGATATCGAAGGGTTTTTAGCCGCCGTCAAAAAGGCGACTGCTTTGCCTTTAGTCGTGGGCTTCGGCGTTTCCAATGCCGAGCAGTTCAAAAAGCTTTCATCTCATTGTGACGGGGTCGTGGTGGGCAGCGCGATCGTTCATACGATTGAGAAAAACCTTGCTTTGCTGCAGCATTCAAACACCTACTCCGACGGATTACATCGTATAAGGGGGTTTGTAGATGAATTAATTCCTCTGTGACAAAAAGCGGGCTAATTGTGAAATGCGTTTAGGTGATCTATCAAATAAGAGTTTAACATCCACTTCTTAGTTTTAGACTTTGCGACAAAGCTCTTAAAATCATGGGGAGTGAGAACAATGTTAGATATAAAGAAATCCTTTCAAGAGAGAAATATCGATTATTTTACGGATGACTATTACAAGTATGTTTCCATATTGCGTGATTACAAGGGGCATGTGCGCAGAAAGGAATCTTACTACGCCGACAATTTTAGGGAGAAAGGAACGGCTTTATTTGAATGCTTAGGGATTGAAATCGTTCATCAGCTGCACTGTCAATTGAAATGTGAATACTGTTATATCGCTTTGGATACGAAAAGCGAGTCGATTAAACCGGTCCCGGTTGAAGACATTATGAGCATCATTGATCAAGCGGCAGAAATTGATGAAGCCACAGGGAAAACGCTTTTTGGCCAAATTGGATTCATCGGCGGAGAACCGACTTTGCACCGCCATTTGCCAAGTCTCTTGGAATATACCTTAAGCAAAGGATTGACACCGATACTGATCACCAACGCAGTCAAGCTGGCAAAAATCGATTATGCAAGAAAGGTGTGTCTCCCCGGAACGGTTATTGTCACCCACCTGCCTTATCTTGATGAAGAAGGGGATAAGGAACATGATAAAATCACCAGATTTCCGGGCTACACGAAAACATTGGAGACAGCGATCCAAAATATGTTGACGATCAGAAAAGAGCTGAATGCCGTCGGTCAGGATTTTGAATTTGTCGGCGACTTTGTGTTAAGCAAGCAAACACTTCCGTATGCGTTTGAAGTGCACAAATTTTGCAGAAAGAATGGGATTAACCCATTTTTCGAACGGATGAGGATTTCCGATGATCAAAGAAATCACCATCTTGCTCCCGGCCGTGACGAAATAAAAGAACTGCTGAATCAAATCTTTGAGTATGATAAGACCCATTATCCGCATCTGATCTTTAAATCGGACGATGTTCAGGAAGAGGACGTCTTGCTGAAAAGAATCGAATATTTGATTACCCCTGCTTCCGCCAACGCCTGTTCCATGACACAGACGGGAATCCATGTAAAATATAACCAAAATGGCTTTGGTGAAGCGCTGTCTTGCGTCGGCCAGTCGATTCCGCATGGAAACATGCAAAAGAACAGTTTGCAGGAAATCGTCAATCAGAAAATCCAATCGCGCATCTTTAGTGAGCAAGAAACATATATAGCGGGGCCTTGTTCCGTTTGTGAATTATATCACTTAATCGGCTGTGAGGGAGGATGCCGCGGCAATGCCAACAGTACGTTTCATTGCGGGCGGGCGTCTGATCCGGAGTGTTTGTTCATTAAAGAAGAATACAGAATGAATAAAGCGGTCATGGCTCCTGAACATTGCGACGGTTGTCCGGTCAGCGAGTGGGCCCCTTGCAGCAGCTATGTTCAAAGCGAAAGTGTACTGAAATGAGGTTCAACAGAGATGTCGTGAATTCACTATGTGTTAAAAATGATTGGAGGCGTTAATAATGGGAGAAGCGATTCGGGATGTCGTGATTCTAGGCGGGGGATCTGCAGGTTGGATGACCGCCTCTTATCTGTCAAAAGCGTTCGGGAGTCAAATGAATATTACACTGATCGAGGCCGAAACGATTCCAAAGATCGGCGTCGGAGAGGCGACGATCCCCAATCTTCAGCGGGTGTTTTTCGACTTTTTGGGGATACCAGAAGAGGAATGGATGCGGGAATGCAATGCCTCTTTCAAGGCGGGGATCAAGTTTGTCAATTGGCGCAAACCGCCTGAAGAGGACAAAGATGATTATTTTTACCACCTCTTTGGACAAGTGCAAAACTGTGACAATGTCCCGCTTACTCATTACTGGCTCCGCCGCCGGTTTGAGGAAAACGACAAAGAGCCGATGGCGTATGCGTGCTACCACCAGGCGCCGCTGCTTGACGAAAAATTGTCGCCCCGGATGATGGACGGCACTCAAGTGATGAGTCATGCCTGGCATTTTGATGCGCATCTGGTGGCGGATTACCTTCGCAAGCTCGCGACCGGCTGGGGAGTCCGTCATATCCTGGATGAACTCGTTGACGTTGAGCTGGCGCCTGACGGCAGTATTTCCGCGCTGAAAACGCGCAAGGGCGGCCGGTATGAGGCGGATTTGTTTGTGGATTGCTCCGGCTTTCGCGGTCTGCTGATCAATCAAGCGCTGGGTGAGCCGTTTATCGAAATGAGCGACCAGCTTTTCTGCGACAGTGCGGTGGCCGCTTCAGTCCCTCACGATGATGAGCAGTATGGAATCGAGCCTTATACATCAGCGATTGCCATGAAGCATGGCTGGACATGGAAAATACCGATGCTCGGCCGCTTTGGATCGGGCTACGTTTACTCAAGCAAGTTCGTCTCTCAGGATGAGGCGACCGAAGAGTTTATCAAGCTTTGGGATTTAGATCCGAACAAAGTGCAGCTCAATCAAATCCGCTTTCGAACCGGGCGGAACCGCCGGGCCTGGGTGAAAAACTGCGTTTCAATCGGTTTGTCTTCATGCTTTCTGGAGCCGTTGGAATCTACCGGTCTGTACTTTATCTATTCGGGCATATATCAGCTCGTCAAGCATTTTCCGGATAAGTCCTTTAACCCTGCATTGATTGATCATTTCAATGAAGAGATTGACGGAATGTTTGACGATTGCCGGGATTTTATCCAAACGCATTATTTCACAACCACCCGTGACGATACCGAATTTTGGCGCGCCAACAAAAGCGATTTGAAGCTGTCAGATGAGCTGAAGCAAAAACTCAAGACCTATCAATCCGGGCTTGTTGTCTGTCCGCCGCTGACCACCAATGAATCCTCCTACTACAGCAATTTCGAGACTGAGTTTCGCAATTTCTGGACAAACAGCAACTATTACTGTATGTTCACCGGCATGGGCTGGCTCCCGGATCAATCTTTGCCAAAGCTCAATTATCGTTCGGAAGCGATTCAGGAATCAGAGGAAATGTTCGCCGCCCTGAAACAAAGAACGGCAGAGCTTAAAACGAAACTTCCTTCAACTTACGAATATTTAAAAATGCTGCACGGAGCAGGCGAAAGGGTCGGTCAATAACAGGAAAATCGCGATCAAGGTCTGTTTAAACATCACCCGGGCAAAAAGACGGCGTGGACATTTCTTTCACGCCGTTTCATGATTGTCAAAGAAAATGTCATGCTTCACACCTGCTTTCACCTTGCAAAAAATATGGTACAATATACAAATGTTTTGTTGACTCAGTCAATGAAAAAAAGATTTTGCTAGGTTGAAAGAAAGGTTTTGATATGACATGCTTCATAATCCAACTGGGAAAGAACGCTTGGCCTTGGCTTTTCTCCTTGGGATGCTTGCGATACTCGGCCCGCTTAACATAGATATGTATTTGCCGAGCTTTCCGGAAATCGCTGACGATTTGTCTAGCGGCGCTTCACTTGTGCAGCTCAGTTTGACGGCTTGCTTGATCGGGTTGACCATCGGCCAGCTCATTATCGGGCCGGTCAGTGATGCTCAGGGAAGACGGAAACCCTTGTTGATTTCGATTTTCTTGTTTGCGTTGTCTTCACTGTTTTGTGCGCTTTCACCGAATATTGCGGTATTGATACTGGCCCGTTTTTTGCAGGGATTTACGGCTTCCGCCGGGATTGTCCTTTCGCGCGCCATCGTCCGCGACGTCTTTACAGGACGGGAGCTTTCGAAATTCTTTTCGCTTTTGATGGTCATTACCGCAGTCGCGCCTATGGCTGCGCCGATGACAGGGGGCGCGATTTTGCTGCTGCCGTTCGCGACATGGCACACGATATTCTACACGCTGTCAATCATCGGATTTTTTCTCGTTCTGATTATTGCCCTGAGGCTGAAAGAAACATTGCCGCCGGAGAAGCGGATTCCAAGCTCGATCGGTTCGTCTGTGAGGACGATGGGCAGTCTGATGAAAGATCGCTCTTTTATCGGCTATGCGCTGACTGTCGGGTTCATTCACGGTGGAAGCTTTGCTTACGTATCGGGAACACCTTTTGTCTATCAGGATATTTACGGTGTGTCACCGCAAGTTTTCAGTGTGCTGTTCGGCATTAATGGTCTGGCCATAATTACGGGAAGCTTCATTATCGGCCGTTTCGGAGGAATCGTTCATGAGAAGAAACTGCTGCGGATCGCAGTCATGACGGCATTAATCGCCACAGCCGTCCTGCTGGTGATGACGATCATCAAAGGGCCGCTTGTGACACTGGTAGTTTCCATCTTTATTTATATGATCACAATAGGAATGGTTTTGACCAGCACCTTTACGCTGGCGATGGAAAACCAGGGGCACCGGGCGGGCAGTGCGAGCGCCATGCTGGGCATGCTTCCATTGCTGCTCGGCTCAATCGTGTCACCGCTTGTCGGAATGAATGAGACGACCGCCGTCCCGATGGGCGCGATCATGTTTATCACCGCGGTCATCGGTTCTTTTGCTTTCTTTGTTTTGACAAAGGAAAAGCGCGGACAAAGCCGGCTTGGAGTGAATGAAGGTTAATAGAATGGAAAGAAGGACGGAATCAACTGATTCCGTCCTTTGTCTGTTTAAAGCGATGCGCGGAGAATCGCATGGATGTCATCTTTGTTCACTGGATGATAAGAGCTGACATTTTTCAATTGAGAACAGTTTTCTACTAAAATATATAAAATGTAAGGAAAAACCGTTTTTCTTAAAAATCATTCCGTAGGGCTGTTTAAATCGATTTTACTATTTTACGATGTTCTGCTGCCGTTTCATTGATATGAATGGTCATCGAAACGACGGTTCCTGCATCCGGAGCGCTTTGAATCTCAAGCTCGCTTCCGCAAAAGTGCTTCAGTCTCTGATTGATGTTTTTCAGGCCGACGCTTTGGCTTGAATTCGAATCAAAAAGACCATTCAGCTTTTCCGGAGACATGCCGATTCCGTTGTCTTCCACTTTGATCAAATACCGGGTGTCGCTTTCTTTTTTGGCCGTCACCTTCATCCAGCCTCCGCCCCTTTTTTTGCTGATGCCGTGATGGACGGCATTTTCCACCAGCGGCTGAACCATGAGAGGCGGGAGATTGAAATCAATGTCTTGATCAATATCGAAGATGACTTCGAGCCGATCACCATAGCGCGTTTTTTCGATAGAAAGATAGGAGCTGACAATCGACAGTTCATTCCGGAATGAACTGATGGCAGATGTATTTTGAAAGTCAAAACTCTTTCTTAAATAGTTTGTAAATTCAGCCGTTACCTCACGCGCTTTTTCAATATTGATGTGAGTAAGGGAAATGATTGTGTTTAATACATTATAAAGAAAGTGCGGATTGATCTGCGACTGGAGAAACGCCATCTCCATATTTGTCGCTTGATTGGCTGTATGTTTCATCATGATCAGGTTTTTGATGCGCGCCGTAAACTCAGAGTAATTGTAAGGCTTTTGCAAAATGTCATTCGCGCCTGAATGAAAGGCCTTGAATTTGTCATAATCAATGATCGCCGCCGTTATGATGAGGACGGGGAGATCAACCAGGCTGAACCGTTCACGGATTTTCATGCAGACGTCGAAGCCGGTCATATCAGGCATCATCAGATCCAAAATCACGAGATCAAGCTTGGAGCGGGAAACGACTTCCAATGCCTCTTTTCCGCTTTTCGCAGCTATCACATTATAGGGGACACCTTCAAGCATATCGGCTAAAATTTTTAAGCTCTCGATGTTATCATCGACAATCAGAACCGTTGCGGCGTCAACTTTCTTGGAATAGTAAGGCGTATTCATTGCAACATCTGAAGTCGCTCTGACGGATGGTAATTCAGACGGCTCAGACTTATTGACGGGCAAATCGCCATCCTTTGCAACAGGCAGTGTGAAATGGAAGGCGGATCCTTTTCCGATTTCCGATTCAACCCATATGTCCCCGTTTTGCAGTTTCACCAGCTGTTTAACAATGCTTAAGCCGAGTCCGGACCCGTCATTTTGATGTTTTTCATTCTGCTGAAAAGACTCAAATATCGTTTGACGAGCTTTCTCAGGGATGCCGACACCGGTATCGGCTACCGTTATTTTGATCATGCCGTTATGCGACATATTGGCAGAAAGCGTGATTTGTCCTTCCGGCGTAAATTTAATCGCATTGTCGACCAGATTGGTCATGATTTGCCGGAAGCGGTTTTCGTCAGCATAAACGGGAGGTAGACCGGCTGGAATATGACGGATGATATCCAGGTTTTTATTTTTGGATAAAAGCCGGTAGAAGTCCATTTCCGTATCAATCGCCGAATCGATGTCGACGGGAACCGGGTGAATCGTGAGTACGCCCTGTTTCATTTTTTCCAAATCAAGAATATCATTCACCAGACTTGACAGCCGGTAGCCCATGCGGATGACCAGCTGGACATTGTCTTTTTCTTCTTCTACCGTTCTCTTTCTTCTGCCTGCCAATAATGTCTGACATATATTAATAATGCTGTTCAGCGGTGTTTTAAACTCATGCGATGTTTTAGCGATAAACTCATCCTTTGATCGATCGGCGATAAGCAGTTTCCGGGACAATCTTTCATTATCGCGGAAAGCGCCGGCAAATTGCTGGGCCATCAAGAGAACAATCATGATTAAAGCAATGACTGACGGCAATGAATAAATCGAGTTGAATGAAAAGACCGCTTTGCCGGTGTATGCGGAAATCGTCGTTAATATGATATACGCGCTCATCGATAAAGAAGCGAGTGTCAGGTACAGGCCTCCTGCCATTTTTCGAACGGCGGCAATCGCAAAAATATAGGTAATATAAATGAGAGTCGTCACAGCAAGAACGGAATGCAAAATATATGAGAGACGATCGGTGTAATCGATGGTTATCAAATCATTGGCCAGCACCAACAGAGAGAAGGCGGTCGCAGCGATTAAAAACCGTTTTGAGACAATCTCCCTGTACCCATAATAGAGATAGAGAAAGACCGCAATGCTGGCAAACACCGTTGTGATCGCACGAAAAGGACTCAACACAGAAGTTGAAACGGACGGAAAGAAGAGAAATATCATCCGTTCTTTTCCTATCAGCAAAATGATGAACGAAAAGAGAAGACACATCACAGAAAAAAACAGCAGATGCTTATCCTTTCTTCTGTGCAGGAAAAAGCCCAAAAAGTATAAACCTGTAATGAAAAATGCCGTGATCATAACAGCATCATTCAGGAAAGAAATTTTGCTTTCACGCAGGATTTGTTCTTGGGTCCCAAAAGTCAACGGCTTTGCGATTCCCCATCCGGGCACTTTTGCGAAATTTGAAAATTGCACAATGAGTTCATTTTCGCCCCGGTGAATCGTGAAAAAGCTTGTATACGGTTTGTTTTGCGCCGGAAAATCAGCTTGGTCGGATGGGGTTCCGCTTTGCCCGATTAATGTTCCGTTGAGATAGATGCGATTTGCATTGTAAATAAATGAAGTGCTGAGTCCGAACGTTTGCTTATCCTGATCTGTGCGGATGGTCAGTTTGTACGTGCCGTAGTCCACATTTTCTTCCGGTTTCAACAATTTGACATTGCTGGGGACATCAACAAATACCGGATTTTTGCCTTTTCCTGAGTGAATGGCTTTCGGCGACAGAAGCTGATTTTTGTATAATGTCCACTCCCCGTTCAGCTCCATGTTTCCGTCTTTTTGAAAATCCCAGTTTTCAAGGTTGATCCTTCCTTGACTGGCTTCGGGATATTTTGTCTCCGACAGCGAATTAACGGCTACGAAAATAAAAAAGAAGGCAGCATATCCTAGAATAATTGAAATAAAAATGAATACCTTTTTCAAACAGCAGCACTCCTTATCCTGATTAACTTCTGAGCCCTTCTAAAATCCTATTTAATCAGTCATATTGTGGTCACATATGTTAAAAAATTTCAATCCTCTACAAAACAATCCAACTTAATAGGTCATTAGGCATGATATAATGAAATGATAATTGGGTGATTTGTATAAAAATGGGGTGGATGATTCGTGAAAGCGTTAATTGTTGATGACGAGGAACTGGCATTGCTTCATTTTAAAGTTATGCTTGAACGGACGAATTTCTTTCAATCCATTGCAACCTTTCAAGATCCGGTTGAAGTACTGGAATATTCAGTTCTTGATGTGGATGTGGTGTTTCTTGACATTGAAATGCCCGGGATCAGCGGCATTGAGCTGGCAGAAGCGCTTCAATCGATGAATGACGACATCCAAGTCGTTTTTATCACGGCCTATAATGAATTTGCCATTAAAGCGTTCGAACTGAATGCCGTTGATTATTTGCTGAAACCCGTGGATTACGACCGGCTGCTGAAGACGGTTGAACGAATCAAAACGAACGGCAGGAACTCCGCGGAAAAGACCGGAGCACACTTTTTTATTCAATGTTTTGGCAGCCTGCAATTTTACGAAGTGATCAAAGGTGACAAAACATACATGCCGGTCAAATGGAGAACGTCCAAAGCTCGTGAAGTATACGCATACTTGCTGCATCATCAAGGACGTGTCGTCAGCAAGGACACGCTGATCGACTTATTTTGGCCGAATTTCGATTTTTCCAAAGCCAGTACACAGCTTTACTCAACGATTTATCAAATAAGGAAATTAATCGGCCGGCTTCCTTTCAGCCAATCCATCGATAAGACCGAGACAGGATATATCTTGAGGTTGTCCGACGCAAAAATCGATGTCATTGAATGGGAAAAGTCGATTAAAGAAATTCCGCCCCTCAATCCATCTGCAGTCAATCGCCACATGGAGCTTTTAAAGGCATACGAAAACCATTACTTTATGGAGCACGGTTATCTTTGGGCAGAACCTGAAAAGACGCGGCTTACCCAGCTGTGGCTTGGAAAGGCTTATGAACTGATCGAGTATCTCATAGATGAAAAGCGGTACAGCCAAGCGATGGATGTATGTATGCAGATCGACAAAATAGAACCTTGTGACAGTAAAATGATGCAATACAAGATTCAATTATTTAATAAAACAGGGAAAGTGGAAGAGGCGATCAAGGAATACCAGCGCTACAAACGAATGAAGGATCAAATGAACTAAAAGGCCGGAATGTCCGGTCTTTTTTTATGTACAGATATTGTATAGTTCGATTTCATACAATGTAGTTTGGTTCGGATGAAGTCATTTCTAAAGTGGGAAAACAACGTACAACGCCTCGGGATAACCCTGATATCACCGCTTAACATTCAGCAATGATTTTAAAATACCAAATCATTCGGCAGTTAAGCCTTGTTTCAGGAAGGAGGCCGCAAGCAAAGATTCCAAGAGTATATCGATTATGGAAAAAGGAGGAATAATTATTTTGAGATCGAGAACATTGCCGTCCGGCCCAGGAAAAAGCAGAAGGCTCAAGCCGTTTTTGCTCACAGGTCTTACGCTGTTTTTTATTGTCAGCCAGGTGCTCGGCTTTTCAATGCAAATACAGGCAGCCGGCGATCCGACAAATAGCGGGTCATTCGTCGATTCTGTGACAGTCAAAAACGGCAGCGGCCAAACCGTTGACGGCTCAATCAGTGAAGAGCCCGCATTAACACCGGGGGATGAAGTGACACTGACATACGAGTGGTCACTAAAACAAGATCAGAAATCAGATTTAGGAAAAGATATCATTGTGCAGATTCCTAAACATTTCGCATTCGACCAGGATGCTGCAGGTGAAGTGAAAACAGCGGATCAACAGGTGCTCGGCAGCTTTAAAGTGTCGGCGGCAGAACATACCCTGACGGTCAAATTAAACAGCACCGCTGGCGATTTGAATGAGGCAAAAGGGGCTATCAAACTGCCTGCCAAATTTGCCGCTGATGTGAAAGCTGATGCCAAAACGGTAACAGCGTTGTTTGATTTAGGCGGCGGCAAGACCCAGCAGGTCATAATCCCATTAAAGAAAGAGGAGACATCTGACACCGGATCAGAAACAGCTGATAACGATTCTTCGGAATCTAAAGGTGGAAAGCAGGCAGCTGATCAATCAGATGAGTCAAGCGCACAGGATCAAGAAGCTTCGCAAGCAAAACCATCTGACGACTCTGAGACAGAGAGCGCAAAAGCGGCAACATTCTCAAATCAATCGGCTGGGAGCAGCCTTGCGTCCGCAGAAAATCAAATCACACAAAACATTTTGACAGGCGTTGAGTTGACGGATGAGAATGGCAATCCGTACGATCAAAGCAATCGCGCCAATACGAATTCTCCGGCCAAGATCACAATCACCTGGGCGATCCCGGATGATTTGGGCAAAACAATAAACGCTGGCGATCGCTACGAATTTGATTTGCCTAAGGAATTTATCATGCATAATGACATTACAAATCAGCCGTTGAATGCCGGCGACACCACATATGGTTCATTTTCGATCGATAGAAATGGCCATGTCGTCATGACATTTAACGACCAGGTCAAAACAGATTCCAATGTCAAAGGGACTTTGTTTGTCAACACACAGTTCAACCAGCAAAACATTAAAGGTTCAACTACGCAAAAAATTGTTTTCCCGGTTCATTCCGATACGCCGGAAGTAACGGTTTATTTTAAACCGAATGTCAGCAAAACGATTGATAAATCAGGGGCTTTGGATAAAGGCATCAACCCTGGCAAAGCGACATGGACGGTCGATATCAACAAAAAATTAGACCAGGTCAAAAATGCCAAACTCACTGAAAGCCTTCCAGAAGGATTGATCTATCGTTCGGTTAAAGTTTATAAACTTGATGTGAACATTGACGGCTCTGTCAGTCAGGGGAGTGAAATCACTTCAGGCTACAGTGTCGATGGAAATGGAAACATCACATTCGACGGGCAGATCGATTCAGCTTATCGTCTTGTCTATGAGACAGACATTGACAACAGTGCAAAACCGAGTGAAGGCGGAAATGTGACGCTGACGAACAAGGCGGCATTCAGCGGGGACAATTTGGAACCGGCTTCGGCGGAGGCCAGCCTCACTGCCAAGTATGGAAAAATGATCGACAAATCCCTGAGCGGTTACAAGGCGGATTCACAAACGTTCAGCTGGGCAGTTTTATACAACTACGGAGAAAAAACGATAGAGCAATCAAAGGCCAGCATCACCGACACGTTTGGTTCCGAAGATGTGCACCTTGTTTCGGATTCCTTGAAGGTCGTTCCGATTACCTTTGGTGAAAACGGCAGCGAGAAAGCCGGAACCCCGTTAGTGGAAGGCGAGGACTACACGCTGACAGACAATGGAAGCGGCTTTGTCGTTCAATTTAAACAAGATATCAATGGCGCATACAAGATCACTTACCAAACAGGGGTCAACAATGGAGTGATCATTGATCAAGCGACAAAATACACCAATACTGCAACGGCCGGGACAGGGGAATCAAAGGAGTCTTCAGGAACCGCCGTCCAGCAGAACCTGATCAAAGGCTATTCGAATGTTGACTATGAGAATAAGACGGTTGATTGGACGATTACAATTAATAGGAATAACTACATGATGAACAATTGGACGTTGGATGATCAATTTGTCAGCGGTGGACTGGCGCTCATTGACGGTTCACTCGCCATTCAAGATGTAACAAAGAACGCAACACTTGAGGAAGGCAAAGATTATACCTTGACAAAGAAACCTGATGATCAAGGCTTTACATTGGCATTCATCGGAGATTATGCGAAGACGGACAGCCAGTTTAAGATCACGTATAGAACGAAAATGAACGCTGATTTTTCCAATGAGAATACAAAAAATACCGCTGAGTCAACATGGACGGATCATAGCGGCACGAAACGCAAGAATAAGGAATCAAGCGGTTTTACACCGAATAACCAGACTTCCCATAATGGATTCAAAAACGGTTCGTACAATGCAGTGTCTAAAGACATCACCTGGAAAATCGGAACCAACTATAATGGAGAGTCCGCAAAAAATCCTTATATAAAAGATGTGATCGCAGACGATCAGCGATATGTTCCCGGTTCGCTTTCTGTGAAGAAGTATACGATCAATAAAAACGGCTCCATCACAGAAGGAGACGCGCTTGATCCTTCCCGATACGAGGTGGAGGAACCGTCAGCCGACAATGACCATACATTGACCGTGCTGCTGAAAACAGATGACTCTACCCCGTATCTGATTGAATTTAAAACATCACTGAAAGGAAAGGTCATTCATCAGAGTCCGTATACAAACAAGGCCACATACCATAATGAAGGTCATACAGACCGGACTTTGACAGGCTCTGTCTCAATCGCAAACGGCGGAAGCCTGATTTTTAAAGGCGGAAAGCAGAATGGCAGCTATATCGATTGGAACATCAATGTCAACGCCAGCCAATCGACGCTGGACGATGTCAAAGTCACTGACACCCCGGATGCAAATCAAATGTTGGATGGGGATTCTTTTAAAGTTTATCAAGCCAAATACGATGAAAACGGAGTGGTCAAAGACAGCAGCGGAAATCTTGTCGCGGGCGATGTTCAGCTTCAGAAAGACAAAGACTATACATTGGACATCACAACCGATCCTGCAACGGGTGAACAATCATTTACCCTGAAATTCATAGGAAGCTACAAACAGATTGACCGCGCCTATGTCATTCAATATCGCTCCTTGATTAACATAGCGGGCACGAGCGGCCATGTCGGCAACAAAGTGTCGATTTCCGGTACGAATGTTCAAGAGCAGACTCAGGAAAACGGCAGTTCCGTCTTTGTCGTGATTTCAAGCGGCGGCGGGTCCGGATCAGGGGAGAAAGGAAGCCTGACCATCTTTAAAACAGGAGAGGACAATAAACCTCTTCAGGGAGCCGATTTTCAATTGTGGTCCAAAGACAAAAAGCAGCTTCTGCGCACAGGAACGACAGATGCCGAAGGAAAGATGACGTTCGGTAATATCCGCTACGGCACTTACGTATTAAAAGAAGTAAAGGCGCCTGAGGGATACACCATCAGCGATACTTTTGCAAACGGAGTCACTGTGGAGATTGACAGCAACTCCTCCAGTGCCGGGGCGCTGTATAAAGTCGTGAATCAGAAAAACAAGGTGACGCTTATCAAAAAAGATGAACAAAACAACCCTTTAAAAGGAGCTATATTCAAGCTGGAGAAAAAATTCAGCAACGGCACTTTTACGACGATCAGGACGAATATTACAAGCGATGAAAACGGAAAAGTTGAAATAGAAGGTTTGCCGGCTGGCGATTATCGCCTGACTGAAACCAAGGCTCCGGCAGGATATATCGTAAATACAAAAGCAATTGAATTCTCAGTCACGAAGAATGACAAGAATCAAGTGCCTGATATTAATTTGGGCCAACTGATCAATTATAAAGGCAGTGTGCAGCTAACGAAGGAAGATGGGGAAGGTCATTCGTTAGCGGGAGCAGTATTCAAGCTTGTTGATCAGGAAGGAAAAACGGTTCAGGAAAATCTGGTCTCAGATCAGGACGGGAAAGTGAAGGTTTCTGGTCTCGCGCCTGGCCGCTACGCCTTCATCGAAACAAAAGCACCATCCGGATTTGTATTGAACAGCGAAAGAAAAGCGTTCACCATCTCCGAAGCGGCTGAAGGAAAGCCGAAAGCGGCGGATGCCGGTATTTTCGTCAACTACAAAGGCTCCGTTCTTTTGACGAAGGAAGATACGGAAGGACATGGACTTGAAGGAGCCGAATTTAAAATCGTTGATGAGGAAGGAAAAACGGTTCAAGACAATCTGATCTCAGATCAAGATGGAAAGATCACGGCTTCAGACCTCGCACCTGGCCGCTACGCCTTCATCGAAACAAAAGCACCATCCGGATTTATGTTGAACAGCGAAAGAAAAGCGTTCACCATCACCGAAGCGGCTGAAGGAAAGCCGGAAGCGGCGGATGCCGGTATCTTCGTCAACTACAAAGGCTCTGTTCTATTGACGAAGGAAGATACGGAAGGACATGGACTTGAAGGAGCCGAATTTAAAATCGTTGATGAGGAAGGAAAAACGGTTCAAGACAATCTGATCTCAGATCAAGATGGAAAGATCACGGCTTCAGATCTCGCACCTGGCCGCTACGCCTTCATTGAAACAAAAGCACCGTCCGGATTTGTGTTGAACAGCGAAAGAAAAGCGTTCACCATCTCCGAAGCGGCTGAAGGAAAACCGGAAGCGGTAGATGCCGGCGCAGCCGTCAATTACAAAGGCTCTGTTCGATTAACCAAAACAGATCAAGACGGAAACGGATTGGAAGGCGCTGTTTTCAAAATCATTGATGACAATGGAAACACGATCAAAGACGGACTTGTTTCTAAAAAAGACGGTACAATTGAGGTCGCCGATTTGGCTCCTGGCCGCTACCAATTTGTTGAAACACACGCACCAGACGGCTATCTTTTGCAAACCAGCCCTGTCGCTTTCACCATCACGGCGCAAGATCAAGGAAAGCCGGAACAGGTTGAAGTGAAGGCCGTTAACGCGAAAAACAGCGTCGTGCTGACAAAAGTTGATCAGAATGATAAACAATCCGTTCTCCAAGGGGCGACGTTCAATCTGATTGACGGAAACGGCAAAGTGCTGTTAACCGGCTTGACCACCAATGACAAAGGACAGATTACAGTCCACGGTCTCAAACCGGGCGAATACCAGTTTGTCGAAACAAAAGCGCCTGAACATTACGAGTTGGATCAAACGCCAATTTCGTTCAAGATCAAAAATACCGATACGAAACCGGTTGAAATCATCGCAGCAAACAAATTGACGCCGGGCGCCGTAAAGCTGACAAAAGTCGATCGAAACGATAAGCACACCGTTTTGGAAGGTGCCGAATTCAAGCTTTTAGACGCCGATGGAAAGCCTGTGACAACAAACGCCTACGGCAAAGACCTGCCTTCAGTCTGGAAAACCGATAAGGACGGTCAATTTATGATCGAAGGCCTTGAGCCGGGCCGCTATCAATTGGTCGAAACAAAGGCGCCAGACGGCTATGAACTGGATGACACACCGCTAGTCTTTACGATTAAAAAAGGACAGTCAAAAGCGGCTGAAGTAACGGCTTTTAATACAAAAGTCAAAACGGAACCGGTCGATAAAAACACAGCGGGTGGCAACGACCCCCGTTCTGACAACGATGGTTCAGCAAGTCATATGAAAGCAGACAAAACGCTTCCGAAGACCGGGGATACAGACAACATGATCCAGATCATGACCGGCATTCTGCTGCTTCTGGCAGGAGGAGCATTGGCCCTGCACGCAAGAAAGAGACAAAGAAACACGCAATAGGCTTTGACAGCACCTGATCACCTGAAAAACTGATCAGGTGCTTTTTTAAGAACGAGTTGCGCCGCCAGAACCAGGATTGGCGGCTGAAAGGATTTTTCACATGCTGAAAAAAATGATGATTGCTCTGTTGATTCTTTCAGGGGGGATGCTCATCTGTTCGCCCTTCATTAAAGAAAGCATCATTGGCTATCTAAGCCATCAGCAAGATTGGCCGAGCGCGGAGCAGGCGCAAAAAAATAATGAAAAAGAAGCATTGTTTGACTTCGATGCGATTCAGCCGCCTTCTTTTTTGGAAACATTAAAAACGGGTATCGATCAAAAACCGAAAGCGGTCATCGGCCGAATCACGATCAAGAGCGTCGATATCCGTCTTCCGATATTAAAAGGCACAACCAATCAAAACCTCCTCTTCGGAGCGGCGACCATGCGACCCGATCAAAAAATGGGTGAGGGAAACTACCCATTGGCCGGCCATCATATAAGGCAGAAAAGCCTTCTGTTTGGACCTTTGCTTGATATAAAAAAGGGAGCTCGAATCGTGATCACCGATTTTAAAAAAGATTATATCTACTCTGTTACTTCCAAAAAAGTGATGTCGGAAATGGACGCAGCCGTAGTGTTTGAAACAAAGGAAAAGCAGATTACACTGATCACATGCGACAAAGCAGAAAGAACCGACAGACGCCTCGTTGTGAAAGGGACATTGGTACAAGTCGCTGATCATCAAACATAAGTACGGACGAATCATTAAAGCGGAGGATGACACCGGATTGGTCGCTTAAGGCTGCGCGAATCTATGTGGTCATACACCAAGGATGGGAAATAATCCTTGGTGTTTTTTTATTTGCGGTGATTCTACAATTCACAAAGAAGTGACAAAAACATCACTACAACATAACAAAAATAAAAAATGAGGGATTGATGCCTAAAAATAAAAGAGAAAATGTTGAAAACCGGTATTAATGCCTGATATTTCTCTGTTTAGGGCGAAAAAATAATGAAAATATAAAATAATTTTCTGAAATTTGTGTTGACTGAAAGCGCTTTTAAAATTATGATAATAACAGACATCACAAAAAGATCACAAAAACATCACTACAACATAACAATGTATCAAAAAGAATGAATGGATTAGCCTCAACCGTTAAAATGAAAACGATTCCAAAAACTGGCGGCATCATTCTTCAGCTGTGTGATGTCGGAAGAGAACGTTTTATTCTTCCGTTAACTCAGGTATCTTCTTTTTCTAATAAGAAAGGATGTTTTAAAAAGAGGAGGGGATGACTTAGGCGATGAACAAGGTTTGAATTTGATACTTAAATCTCGATTAAGGAATGAGTTATCGATACCTTTGCAAATAAACATGACAAACAAAGGCGGGAGAAATAGTATGAATGAACACGGAAATCAAAAGTCATTTTTGCGCACTATTATTATCGTCTCGACATTCGGCGGGCTGCTTTTCGGATATGACACCGGAGTTATCAATGGCGCTTTGCCATACATGGCCGAGCCGGATCAGCTTAATTTAACCGCACTTACCGAAGGGCTTGTGGCGAGCTCTCTCCTTTTAGGCGCTGCACTTGGCGCTGTGTTTGGAGGCAGGCTGTCTGACTATGTCGGCCGTCGTAAAAACATTATCTTTCTTGCCGTTCTTTTCTTTATCGCAACGCTCGGTTGTACACTTGCACCAAATGTAACTGTCATGATTCTCTCTCGTTTCTTTCTGGGGCTTGCTGTAGGGGGAGCGTCTGTCACGGTGCCGACTTATTTAGCGGAAATGTCTCCTTCAGAAAGAAGGGGGCGGATGGTAACCCAGAACGAATTAATGATCGTAAGCGGACAGCTTGCTGCCTTTACATTTAATGCCATTCTCGGCACGACAATGGGTGACAGCTCTCATGTTTGGCGCTATATGCTGGCCATTGCTGCCGTTCCCGCAATCTTTTTGTTCTTCGGGATGTTAAGAATGCCTGAAAGCCCACGCTGGCTTGTTTCAAAGGGAAAAAATGAACTTGCCTTAAACGTTTTGAAAAAAATCCGTGATGACAAGCGCGCCAACTCAGAATTGGCAGAAATTGAAACCGCTATCACGAAAGAATCGGAGATCAAGAAGGCAACATATAAAGATCTTGCGGTTCCTTGGGTGCGCCGAATCGTATTCCTTGGAATCGGAATCGCCATCGTTCAGCAGGTTACGGGTGTAAACTCCATTATGTATTATGGAACCGAAATCCTTAAAAATTCAGGTTTTGAAACGAAAGCAGCACTTATCGGAAATATTGCAAACGGTGTCATTTCGGTTCTGGCAACATTTGTTGGGATTTGGCTGCTCGGCAAAGTCGGACGGCGGCCCATGCTCTTAACTGGTTTAGTAGGAACGACATCAGCGCTTCTGCTTATTGGAATCTTCTCAACTGTGCTTGAAGGCTCAACAGCTCTTCCGTATGTTGTGCTTGCTTTAACCGTAACGTTCCTCGCATTTCAACAGGGAGCTATTTCGCCGGTCACATGGCTGATGCTTTCAGAAATCTTCCCGTTGCGCCTGCGCGGTCTTGGAATGGGAGTTACCGTATTTTGTTTATGGATCGCCAATTTCTTTGTCGGACTCTTATTTCCGATTCTTCTTGATAAAATCGGGCTGTCTTCGACATTCTACATCTTTGTTGGACTGGGAATTCTCTCGATCACATTCGTGAAAAAATTCCTGCCGGAAACGAAGGGACTTACGCTTGAGCAGCTCGAACATAATTTCCGCAACTACCAGGATGAAAATGTACAAAACAGTGTGAAAGTTAGCGGATAACAGATCAAGTAAAACAATAGCAGGTGGAATGCAGGCGGGAGAAGATGTACTCCCGCCTATTTTTGTTCAATGTATATAAGCGATCAATAATAAGAGGCGAAAACTTAAAGAGCTGGCAGAACAGCTCCGTTCGCAAGTTGGAGGTACAATCCAGCTTTTGCGGCGTGCGCACAGTTGAAAACAGCTGTCGAAAAAGATGCTGCAAAATAAAAGCTTCATTAAATGCATTGATAAGATGTGCCGCTGCCTTTGATTAGAACGTGGAACATCGGTATAATAAAAGGGAACATTTTATGAGAATAAACATATAAATAAAAGCCAAGTTGAACTTAGAGCATGAAGACTCGGAGAAGGGCATGTTTATTTTGAATAAAAAAATCAAAAAAAGTATTGACTATCGAATTGAGTACATGATATATTATTATTCGTCGCTGATGACAGCGGAATGATTCTTCAGATTACAACAGTTGATGTTTTTCATCTGAAGGGTGTACAAATGAATTAAAATGTGTATAATAGATAAGGCCGAAACAAAAGCCATGATCCTTACACGAAAAAATATAAAAACCTGTTGACTTTAACTGATTTTCATAGTATTATAGTTAAGTCGCTGATAAAGCGCCCGTAGCTCAATTGGATAGAGCGTTTGACTACGGATCAAAAGGTTAGGGGTTCGACTCCTCTCGGGCGCGCCATAACAATAATGCGGGTGTAGTTTAGTGGTAAAACCTCAGCCTTCCAAGCTGATGTCGTGAGTTCGATTCTCATCACCCGCTCCATTTTTTGAAAAATGATCTTTGAAAACTAAACAAGACAAAACGTACCTGTTAATTCATTTTTAAATAAATCGCACATGCGAATGTGCGTAGTCATTATCAAACTTTTCATGGAGAGTTTGATCCTGGCTCAGGACGAACGCTGGCGGCGTGCCTAATACATGCAAGTCGAGCGGACCGATGGGAGCTTGCTCCCTGAGGTTAGCGGCGGACGGGTGAGTAACACGTGGGTAACCTGCCTGTAAGACTGGGATAACTCCGGGAAACCGGGGCTAATACCGGATGCTTGATTGAACCGCATGGTTCAATCATAAAAGATGGCTTCGGCTATCACTTACAGATGGACCCGCGGCGCATTAGCTAGTTGGTGAGGTAACGGCTCACCAAGGCGACGATGCGTAGCCGACCTGAGAGGGTGATCGGCCACACTGGGACTGAGACACGGCCCAGACTCCTACGGGAGGCAGCAGTAGGGAATCTTCCGCAATGGACGAAAGTCTGACGGAGCAACGCCGCGTGAGTGATGAAGGTTTTCGGATCGTAAAACTCTGTTGTTAGGGAAGAACAAGTACCGTTCGAACAGGGCGGTACCTTGACGGTACCTAACCAGAAAGCCACGGCTAACTACGTGCCAGCAGCCGCGGTAATACGTAGGTGGCAAGCGTTGTCCGGAATTATTGGGCGTAAAGCGCGCGCAGGCGGTTTCTTAAGTCTGATGTGAAAGCCCCCGGCTCAACCGGGGAGGGTCATTGGAAACTGGGGAACTTGAGTGCAGAAGAGGAGAGTGGAATTCCACGTGTAGCGGTGAAATGCGTAGAGATGTGGAGGAACACCAGTGGCGAAGGCGACTCTCTGGTCTGTAACTGACGCTGAGGCGCGAAAGCGTGGGGAGCGAACAGGATTAGATACCCTGGTAGTCCACGCCGTAAACGATGAGTGCTAAGTGTTAGAGGGTTTCCGCCCTTTAGTGCTGCAGCAAACGCATTAAGCACTCCGCCTGGGGAGTACGGTCGCAAGACTGAAACTCAAAGGAATTGACGGGGGCCCGCACAAGCGGTGGAGCATGTGGTTTAATTCGAAGCAACGCGAAGAACCTTACCAGGTCTTGACATCCTCTGACACCCCTAGAGATAGGGCTTCCCCTTCGGGGGCAGAGTGACAGGTGGTGCATGGTTGTCGTCAGCTCGTGTCGTGAGATGTTGGGTTAAGTCCCGCAACGAGCGCAACCCTTGATCTTAGTTGCCAGCATTCAGTTGGGCACTCTAAGGTGACTGCCGGTGACAAACCGGAGGAAGGTGGGGATGACGTCAAATCATCATGCCCCTTATGACCTGGGCTACACACGTGCTACAATGGGCAGAACAAAGGGCAGCGAAGCCGCGAGGCTAAGCCAATCCCACAAATCTGTTCTCAGTTCGGATCGCAGTCTGCAACTCGACTGCGTGAAGCTGGAATCGCTAGTAATCGCGGATCAGCATGCCGCGGTGAATACGTTCCCGGGCCTTGTACACACCGCCCGTCACACCACGAGAGTTTGTAACACCCGAAGTCGGTGAGGTAACCTTTTGGAGCCAGCCGCCGAAGGTGGGACAGATGATTGGGGTGAAGTCGTAACAAGGTAGCCGTATCGGAAGGTGCGGCTGGATCACCTCCTTTCTAAGGATATTATACGGAATATAAGACCTTGCGGTCTTATAGACAGGTACGTTAAGCTCTTGTTTAGTTTTGAAGGATCATTCCTTCAGAGCGTGTTCTTTGAAAACTAGATAACGAAAGTAGACATTCACAAGAATTTTCTGTAGTGATTCTTTTTAACGGTTAAGTTAGAAAGGGCGCACGGTGGATGCCTTGGCACTAGGAGCCGATGAAGGACGGGACGAACACCGATATGCTTCGGGGAGCTGTAAGCAAGCTTTGATCCGGAGATTTCCGAATGGGGAAACCCACTGCTCGTAATGGAGCAGTATCCATATCTGAATTCATAGGATATGAGAAGGCAGACCCGGGGAACTGAAACATCTAAGTACCCGGAGGAAGAGAAAGCAAATGCGATTCCCTGAGTAGCGGCGAGCGAAACGGGAACAGCCCAAACCAAGAGGCTTGCCTCTTGGGGTTGTAGGACACTCTATACGGAGTTACAAAAGAACGAGGTAGATGAAGAGGTCTGGAAAGGCCCGCCATAGGAGGTAACAGCCCTGTAGTCAAAACTTCGTTCTCTCCTGAGTGGATCCTGAGTACGGCGGAACACGTGAAATTCCGTCGGAATCCGGGAGGACCATCTCCCAAGGCTAAATACTCCCTAGTGACCGATAGTGAACCAGTACCGTGAGGGAAAGGTGAAAAGCACCCCGGAAGGGGAGTGAAAGAGATCCTGAAACCGTGTGCCTACAAGTAGTCAGAGCCCGTTAACGGGTGATGGCGTGCCTTTTGTAGAATGAACCGGCGAGTTACGATCCCGTGCAAGGTTAAGTTTGAAAAGACGGAGCCGCAGCG